>CAYOLL010000004.1:0-34314 GCA_964404765.1 uncultured Gemmatimonadota bacterium
ATGGATTGTTCAAGTTCCAGCCGAAGAAATCCATTCAATTGCTGTTGAATTTTTTTCAACTCGCGCCGGTTGTGCGCGCCCTGCAATAACTCCATTTCAATAATTGCGTTGATGTACAGATCGAAACCCTGCATTCGCAGCTTGTTTAAGCGATCGCTATTCCCGTTAATGTCATCAATGATAACGCAGGTATCGCATAACAGCATGTTGCTCATCGGTTACCTCTTTGCCAGGCGGCGGTACGCAGTTTTTTGGCATAGAGTGCACTATTTTTGACCCGGGCAAAGGGTCGGACATCACTCACATCCTCGTCAATCGGATACGCAATTTTTACGGAATGTTGCAGTGGATCAAGCCGCTTGATCTTTGATTTCTTGCGCTGCACAAATGTTTCCAGCGCCTCTATGATGACTCGGCTCATGTCCTTACCTTCCATTTGGGCGATATCCATCAGGTTATCTCTCAAAGACACACTTTCCAAATGTAGCACAAAATCAGTCATTTTGAACCTCACTTTTGATAGATGGTTATTTTATTGCGCCAGGTGTTCATGTCCGCCGGGGTGTCGTTGGCGCAAAGTCGAGTTGGATGAAATCGGCTGATCATTTATCCGGTAAAACCCGCCGCTCGCAGCGCTTTCCACAAATTTGTGCGGCGCTGGTGGTCAATCCGCCAGCGAGCGATGAGGTTTTGGCAGCCAACGGGGTCAATTTCCTGAATAACCATCAGCCAACCGGCATGGGGCGTGTAATCGGATTTGTGATGCGCGTTAGGGTCCGGAGCCAGCAGAACGACGTGTTTACGCCAGCATTCGCAAAGCGCGGCGCTGAATCGTCCGCCGTCCAATCGTCGCAGCCACTGCTGTCGCGCCGCGATCAGTTCATCGGTCCGATCCGGCCGACCCATAAGCGCTAAGAGACGCGGGAACGGCACATTATCGCCGGACAGGGCGGCCAGGTCACAGGTAAGCAAGCGAACGGTCTTTTGCTGATCCGAAAAAGCCACGCCATCCACGCGGAGTTGCGCCAGCCAACCCTCCATCTTCAACATAAACGCGCTTTTGTCATCGTTAAGTCCCGCCTGAAGCAGCCAATTGACCCATGTATCTTTGGTTTCTTTTTTCCGTTCCCCAAAACCACCCGGCAACGAACGGTCATACATGATGTTGCGCCATTGCTCCGTCAAGGTCATGATCGGCGGTCGTTCCCGATGTTGCCGGTAAAAATCGGCAATGTTATCCCAGGCAAATGGCGTGGCATATAGCATTTTCTGGTAGCGCAGGCTTAGCGTGCGTTCACCCAAATTCAGCTTTTCGGCAACTGAAATCCAATCCGCAAGCAGGTCGGTGATAGTTGAGTTGGGCTCGCCGGAGCCGTAGATAGCGCCGGAAGTCAGCATTTTTTGCTCCGGCTGCCAATCTTCCACCCGGCTGTAGCCGCTGCTTTTGGCATAGCTGGCGATGGTCTGCATATACAGCTTGTTGACCTCCGGTAAGTTGCCTTTTTTCGTCAGGTCGGCGATCAACGGGGGACCGCATTGCCAGTTTTGGGCCAAATTCAGCCGGCACAGGTCCAGGTGGGCGTCTTGATCGAATTTTTGCGCATAGTCGCGATAGATTTCGTTCCAGCGACCATGGGCGGACGTCAACTTTTGCTTCCAGTCAGAAGAGTCCTGATTGGCTCGAATGTGCTCGAATATCTGTTGCTGTTGATCAGCCGGCAAAGTTGTGGTGAAAAACACATGGTAAGCTTGCCAATCCAGACTGCAATGGCTCAGCTCATTTTCAAGTTTCAACAGACGCTCCAGAAAAGTCAGGACGGATTCCTGACTATTTTGCGTCACCAACCATTCCCATTTTAACAAACATTCGGTAGTGATTCGCTCAAACGCGCAAGGTTCGGCATCGGCGCACATCCATTCGGGATAGCTGTCAATACTATCATTAATTGCTTGGAGTTCATCGGCAAAACAGTCGTCATCCTCTTGCTCCAGGGCAAACACCTCTGCGAGCATGGGCGTCATTTTAGCGGCAATCTTCTCCAAATCCTCGGCCAGGGCACACGGGTCAAAATAGGGCTCTTCCCAGTCCGCCTCTTGCTGAACATAAGCGCCGTCCTCTTCACCCACTTCAGAAGCCACATTGCTCCATTGACGCCACAGGTCGCGCCATTCAGCAAAGAGCTTGTCATCCGAAACGACGCGCGTTTTGCTTGCGGTTACGGCCTGTGGCGTCAGTAGCCGTTTCAGGGTGAGGGAAATGTCCGGATTGAGCGATTCGAGCAATCGTTTGATTTGTTCAGGTTGCAGTAACTTAAAGGTCGCATTCAGAACCTCCCGGATTTGCTCATGGGTCAGGGCATTAAACAAATCGTCGGTTTTAGCGGTATTCGTTTTTTCATTTTGGGTCATAATGCTTCCTTTTTTATGAGGAGTGATCGCTTGTTCATGTTCAGCCAAGGGTAGCCTGACAGAATCTAAGCATAGATAGTGCAACAGGTCAAGAAGTTCCGATATAGAGAATGATTTTTCTTGAATTCAGGTTGGATAATGAAGCAGGCTGTGAGGAGGAAAAGAAAGCGGATTAAAAGAGGCGTCACCTTTTTCGTGCAAACCGGTCTATTAAAATTAAAGCAGAAAAGAGTCGATAATCAGCGCAAAAAAAAGCCCGAGCAAATAAACAATAGAATAGCCGAACAACTGCCAATGCCGGGTCGGTGTGGGATTCTGCCAATCCCGATAGGTTTTGAAGATAAAAAACAGGCCGCACCCGACAGCAACCACCAGATAGAGCAAGCCCGCAGTCAGATAATAAAGCAGCAGGCTGACGACCACCGTCGCCACGGAATAAAGCCACATTTGGCGCAGAGTAGTTATGTCGCCCTTGATCAATGGCATCATCGGGTAGCCGACTTCGCGATAATCTTCTTTGTAATATAATGCCAGCGCCCAAAAATGGGGTGGCGTCCACAAAAATATAATAAGAAACAACAAAATTGCCGTCCAGCTCAATGAATTGGCCGCGGCAGCCCAGGCAATCACCGGACCCATGGCGCCGGCTGCTCCACCGATAACAATATTTTGCGGCGTCGTCGGTTTGAGCCATAAGGTATAAAAAAAGCTGTAAAACAAGATAGTTCCGACTGCCAACGCCGCGCTAAACCAGTTAAAAGCCATAGCAAAAATAAGTACGCCCGCTACACCAATGCCAATCGAGAAAATCAGGGCTTCGTTCGGTAAAATACGCCCGGACGGCAGCGGTCGCTTTGTTCGTGTCCGGCTCATGCGCGCGTCCACGTTACGCTCAAAATATTGATTCATGGCATTGGCACAACCTCCGGTTAAATACAAGGCGAACAATGCGGCGAAAAACCGAGCCGGGTCGGCGAGCAGACTTTTTTCCAAAAATAAGGCCGTCATACCGGTTATCACTACCAGCAGCATAATGGACGGCTTGGTTAATTGGAAGCAGGCTTTAATTTTTTTCAACATAGACAGCTTCTTTCAGACCGGAGTCGCATGAGTCTTACAAATGGATGCGGGAAACCTTGCGAAGGTTACACTTGTTGCGGAGTCAATATTTTCAAGGCTCGCTGAACTTCTCAGCGTGAACCTTCGCAAGGTTATTTTGCAAATGGACGTGAGATTTCCGAAATTTTTAGCGCTGAAATTATTTCGCTGTTTCCGGTCTAAGCATAGGCCCGTAGCCCAGGGGCAGACCGCCTAATTCCCGCACATCTTTAAGCGTGTAGCGCTCCGCCCAATCTTTAAAATGCTCCTTTAAGACCGCCCAAAAGCCATGTAACGGGCATGGCTCGTCCTGATTGCACAGTCCCCAGCCAAACATACAGACCGTAGAGTCTACTTCATAATCCACTGCGTTTAGAATATCAATAAAGCGTATCTTGTCTAACGGTTGAGCAAAGGTAAATCCCCCGCCGTGACCTTTCTGCGACAATAAAATACCGCCCGTTACCAACCGCCGCATGATCTTAGACAAGTAGTGCGACGGAATTTCCGCAATTTTTGACAAATCTTGCGTACGATGCGATACATCGTCCGGTTGCGAGGCCATATAGGCTACTGCCCGCATTGCGTATTCAGCCGTTTGTGTCAACCGCATATTGACTCCTTCATTCATTGCCCTCTTCAATTTTCGGCTTGCAGCATGGTGTCACTTTGGACTCCGACATACCGGCATAATGGCTTAACCGAAACCCACGTTTTTTGAAAAGCATTGGTATCTTCAATAAAAATATAAAATTTTTTTTAAAAGTCAACTTAATAGACTTGACAATCTATTAAAAATATATAATTTTGGATTTACAAGTCCATAGACATTGAAATCTATTGAAATTTGAAAGGACGGCGACCATGCAAACTTCAACCAAACTGACCGAACAATGGCTGCGAATTGCCATCGGTTCCCTGATTCTGGCCGGATTGCTTTCGCTCATTCTGGTGATTGGGCGGATGCCGTATCTTAGCCAATTTATCACCGACCCGCAGTTTGCCAAAAAATGCCTGGTGATCCATGTGAACCTGGCCATTTTTGTCTGGTTGTTCTCGTGCCTGACCGCGCTGTTCAACCTGATTCCGGCGGGCAAGCCGCTTGAGTTCAAAACACACACCGCGCCGGTGGCGATGCTGGGTATCGGTTGCTTTGTGATCAGCGCCGCCTGGCCGGAGGCGATGCCCATCCTGTCCAACTATATTCCGGCCATTGATCATCCGCTGTTTTTTATCGGCATTGCCCTATTTTCGCTGGCCGTGGCGATCAATTTGGTCGACCGCCGTTTATTTAGCGGCAGTAACGCCGGACTCCCGACGCATAACGCTACCGCAGGACAGATGAGCCTGAGTCCAGTGACCGTGGACGGTTTGCGCGGGGCGGGTTTGGCCGGATTACTGGCTTTCGCGGTTATCTTGATTACGGCCTGGCGGATTGACGCTAATTATACGCCAACGATGTACTACGATCTCGTCTTTTGGGGCGGCGGTCATGTTATGCAATTTGCCAATATCCTGGGTATGCTGTCGGTCTGGTTGATTTTGCTGGAAGCATCCACCGGCCTGACGCCGATCTCGCAAAAAGCGGCGCGGGGACTTTTTGGCTGGCTGCTATTGCCGCTACTCTTCACGCCATTTCTGGCCTGGCAGGTTAACACGCCTTTTTATCAGAAAAGTTTTACCCGTCTGATGCAATGGGGCATATTTCCCGCCGTGTCCATCTTCCTGATCATCTGTCTATATACTGTATATCGCGCCTATCGCACCGGAAGAATAAGCCGCAGCGCCTTCCGTCATCCGGCGTTCATGGGCTTTGCTGCCAGCGCTGGCCTGACCTTGGTAGGGTTTGGGCTGGGGGCGATGATTCACCGTGTGGATACGCTGATCCCAGCGCATTATCATGCGGCGATTGGGGCTGTCACTGTGGCTTATATGGCAGTCGCGTATCGGGTGTGGGCGGCGCTGGGTTATCGGATTCAATCGCAGCGGCTGACGCAGGCGGCCGGCTGGCAACCGGCGCTGTTTGGCATCGGCCAGGCCGTATTTGCGGTCGGCTTTGGGTTAGCCAAAATGGCCCGCAAGGTATATGGCGACGAGCAGATTATACAAACCGCCACGCAACACGCCGGCCTGGTGTTGATGGGAATTGGCGGTTTTATTGCAATTGCCGGTGGAATTACATTTATCTGGATTATTGCCGGCCTTATCTATCGCTATGAGCCTGCGACTTCGCATTTTAATTCGGAACTGAAAGTTGTCGTTAAGTCTTAACATAATCTGGAGTATATCACCGGGAGTGCAAAATTTTAATTTTGCGAAAATAAAGGATGTACGCGGAACTAAAATTTTCCTACTCCAAAAAAAAGGAGCGAACTATGGATGAACGTGATGAAGAAAAAAATCCGCTGCATAAGCTGATGGATAATCCCTGGCTGTTGCTGGTGCTGGGATTAGTGGTGCCGATTTTGTCTTATACCGTCTGGGGTTTGATCGAGATTATGACAATGCCGCAGGCGCTTTTGCCATAACTTTAAGCTAATTCGCGGCTGCATGTCAGCCACGCTATCGCAATCTTAAAAAGGAGGAGACTCATGAGTATTTACTCACCCGCGTCGGGCTGGTTTAAGGCGCCCGAAGGCGCCGAACGGCTGTGGATTGGCATCGCTTTAATTTGGTGCTTGATTATGTTTATCGCCATGCCTTATTGGCATTTTAAAGGGAAACAGAACAGTACCGGCGAGTCATATCGTGTTGATCCGAAAGCGTTTAATGAACGCATCGAAAAATATGTTCAGACGAATAAAGTTGGCGAAGAATTGGGCATTCCGGTCGTGGAAGCCGCGCCCGGCGGTGATGTTTATCTGCTCGGACAAATGTGGCGCTGGTATCCGATTCTGAAGCTAAAAAAAGATCAGACCTATCGACTGCACATCTCGTCCATTGACTTGCAGCATGGCTTTTCGCTGATGCCAATGAACATGAATTTTCAAGTGCTGCCGGGTTATGACCATGTTTTGACCATCACGCCAACATCAACCGGCATCTTTCCGATTATTTGTAACGAGTTTTGCGGTATCGGTCATCACATGATGACTGGCCGGATTATTGTAGAATAAACACAATTTTGCAAATAGCGGAGTGCAAAAATTTATTTTTGCAGCCTTTGTTTAGCGAGATTAAAAATTTCGCACCCCGACAATTCATTAGGAGGAAATATGGGAAATTTTTTACCAAATCAAATGCGTACGTGTGATACGACGCGGCTACCCGTTTGTCTGACGGCGCAGCTATTTATCCGCGCTCATGCCGTATTTGCCGTTGTCTATTTACTGGTGGGCGCGATTGCCGCGCTACTATTGGCCTTGACGCGCTGGTCGGCGGTCCATCTGCTGCCTGCCGATTGGTACTATCGCATTTTGACTTTACACGGTATCAACATGCTGATTTTTTGGATGCTATTTATGGAAGTAGCGATTCTCTATTTTGCCAGCACAACGCTGCTTAACTCACGCACTTTTTCCAAACCAATGGGTTGGGTCGGTTTTGTGCTGATGGTTGTAGGCTCGCTCATGACCGATTGGATGATTTTAACCGGCAAGGGCGATGTATTAATGACCTCATACGTGCCGCTCAAAGCGGATCCGATGTTCTATCTGGGCATCATTTTGGTAGCCGTCGGTGTCTTGCTGGGCATTGTTAATTTTTTTGGAACACTCTATATCGCTAAACGGGATCATACTTATACCGGTTCGGTGCCATTAGTCACTTTTGGCGCATTGGCCGCGGCCATTATCGGCGTGCTGACCATTTTGCATGGCGCGGCCATCTTGATCCCGACAATGCTCTGGTCAATGGGTTTGATGCCGGTCCCGGACGCGGGCGTTTATCGTCTGATCTGGTGGGGACTGGGCCATGTTTCGCAGCAAGTAAATGTCTGTGCGATGGTTTCCGTGTGGTACTTTCTGGCCACGCTGACTGTCGGCGCGCGCCCGCTAAACGAAACCGTCTGTCGCACGGCTTTTATTCTCTATATTTTATTCATCAACTTAGCTTCGGCGCATCATTTATTGGTCGATCCCGGTGTTGGAGCTACCTGGAAAATATGGAACACTTCCTACGCTATGTACCTGGCTGTATTAGCCTCGCTGATTCACGGCTTCACCGTGCCGGCATCGGTCGAAGTGGCCCAGCGCATGAAAGGCTACACTCGCGGCATGTTCCAATGGCTGACTTCCGCGCCGTGGGGCGATCCGGGCTTTTCCAGCTTCTTCCTGTCGCTGACAATTTTTGGTTTTATTGGTGGTATTACCGGAGTGACGCTGGGCACTGAGCAAATTAATATCATTGCTCACAATACGTTGCGTATTCCCGGTCACTTCCATGCCACAGTGGTCGGCGGCTCAACGCTGGCTTTTATGGGTTTAGCCTACTATGTGGTTCCGCTGATTTTTCAGCGTGAGTTTTATTTAAAGGGCGTTGCTCGGGTGCAGCCGTACATTTTTGCCGCCGGTATTGTTATGCTGTCATTCGGGATGTCCTTTGCCGGTTCATACGGTGTGCCGCGCCGCCATTATGATGTTGATTTTACCGGGGCGAATATTCCGGCCGGTTTCGACTCTGCCGCACACTTTATGTTAGGGATTGTCGGTATTGGTGGAACTCTGGCTTTCATTGGGGCATTGATTTTTGTTCTGCTGGTGGTGGCGGCTGTCTTTTTTGGTAAATCCAATGTCGGTCAGCCCATGTCCGCCTGGCAATCTGCGGATAATCTGAAAATGAACGCCAACGTGCTGTCCCGGCCAATTGATGAGGCCATTGCGCATAAAGTTCCGGGTACTGTCACTTTAACGCTTGTCTTATTGGTATCTTTTGTGGTATACTATTTTGCTAACTGGAAAGCGTTGGCAGATGTCTGGTTTGTGCGGTAAACTTCTAACATGGAGTGCAAAAATAGATTTTTGCAGTGGGAAAAAAGTGCAAAATTAAAATTTTGCACTCCGATACTTTAACCAATTTTAAATGGAGCGAACCAATCATGGAAAACATGATTACCCGGAAAGAGTTTTTGAAAAAACTTGGCCTGATCGGCGTGGCCGCTTTTGGCGGCAGCACGCTATTAACGGCTTGCAGTAAAGGCGGCGAGCAAAGCGGGGGCGGCGCAGCGGCGGATCCTTGCGCGGATATCAGCGGCTTGAGCGATGCCGATAAGCAGACCCGCACCCAATTTCAATACGCTACAACGTCCGCCGATCCCAACAAGACCTGTGACAAATGCGCTTTGTGGCAAGGCGTAACCGGCAGCGGCCCGTGCGGCGCCTGCCAGGTTGTCAAAGGCCCGATCGCCGTTTTAGGCACTTGCACGGCGTTTGCGGCCAAGCCGGCGTAATGTTATTTTTGAACCGGATCAACCCAAAGGATTTTGCGAGCCTTTTGGGTTGATCTTACCGGTTCTGTGAATTCGAGACTCGGTCAAAATTTTTTAATCAGTTTAGTGATAAATGGATATATTTTTCCTTTATCTGCAAAGCGAGGCTCCTATGAAAATCATCGAAAATATACAGCAATTCCTGATTGGCTGGCGCTTTCCGGTGATGATGGTGTCCATGCTGCTTTTTTTCAGCCTGGAGTTATTTATTGTCCTGTTGATTCCGGCTTCGAGCGGGGCGGCGGCACAGTTTGCCGAAGATTTTAAAACCTGGTGTTTTGGCTATGACCCGGCTACGGGTAAACTGGAATGGGGTTATGTGATTATGTTTCTGATTCAGCCCTTGATGATGTGTGGCGTAATCATCATGGTTTGGATCAAGCCGCTCAAGGAAGTCTGGCAAGATCGTCCGACTCAGACGGTGCCGTATCTGGTCAGTTCGGCTACGATTGTGCTGGCCCTGGGTGTAAGCCTGACGCTGATGGTTGGCGCGGATGCCCGCGCTGCCGATGAGCAATTGCCTTTTCCGGCTGAGGCGCTGCGCACGGAACTAAACCCGATCCCATTTTCGCTGATGAATCAGGATAGCGCCGTTGTGAGCCTGGAATCGTTAAAAGGCCGGGTGACGCTGATTACGGCAGTTTACGCCCGCTGTGGCTATACGTGCCCGATGATTTTGGCGCAAACGCGTCGGGTGATGAGCTCCCTGACGCCACAGGAATTGAAAGAGCTTTCGATTCTGGGCATCACGCTCGATCCGGAGCATGACGATGTCGCCGTGCTGCGGGAAATGGCCGCCGGTCAACAAGTCAAGACGCCGCTGTTCCATTTTCTAACCGGCGAATCAGCCTATGTTAACCAAACCCTTGATATGTATGGTTTTGCCCGCAAGCGCAATCCGGAAACCGGGGTGATCGACCACGCCAATCTTTTTTTATTAATTGATCGGCAGGGCAAAATCGCTTATCGCTTTTCGATTGGCAAACGGCAGGAAGATTGGCTGGTTCACGCCATACGCATGTTGATTAAAGAAAAAAAGGGTTCGGGTGTCGCGGCATGACCTGAAAAACTCGTGACAGGCCACAAAGGCACGAAAACACTAAGTTTCACGAAGTTTGTTAATGTTTTATGTCTTCAGCGCTTATGTTTGTGAACAATTCACCCGGAAAATTATGCGCCCACGCCCCATCATTACCCATGAGGATATACCACAACTAAATGCAACGCATGTGCGTGATGCCCGGTCCGAACCACCGGTGCGTGGCGAAGCTCTGCTGACCCAATTAGATATGCAGTTTACCCGGCTAAACCGATGGGTTAAGGCTGTCGTCCCTGATGCACTTAATCCGTTTACGCAGATGGGCGCCGTGGCGGATACGATGTTTATCGTTGCCATTATTAGTGGTATCTTGCTGTTGTTTTGGTATAAGGCCAGCGTGTTTCAGGCCTATGATTCGTTAGAAGCGATGCGGCATAATTGGCCGGCGCAGTTAGTGCGCTCAATCCATCGTTATAGTTCGGACGGTTGTTTGCTCTTTGTCATTTTACATGCATTGCAAATTCTGGGAGCACGCAAGTTTGGCGGTGTGCGCTGGCTGGCCTGGGTTTCCGGTGTGGCGCTGGTCTGGCTGTTATGGGTAGATGGCTGGACGGGTTATTGGCTGGTTTGGGACGTGTCGGCGCAGCAAGTAGCGCTTGGCACCGCGAAATGGTTAGATGTGCTGCCGATTTTTGCCGACCCTTTATCACGTTCTTTTTTAACTGACGACAGCGTCAATTCGTTATTCTTTTTTGTGGTGTTTTTTATCCACATGCTGCTGCCGCTGGTCATGGGTGTGGCGTTGTGGATTCACATTATGCGCTTAAATGATTCGCATTTTCTGACCAATCGCAAGTTGACCGGCATTTTGCTTACGGCGCTGGTAATGGTTTCGCTTCTCTTTCCGGCTCTATCGGCTGAACAAGCGGCCATGCAAATCGCGCCACAATCTTTCAAGATGGATTGGTTTTATTTATTACCGCTGATTGTGACGGATCGTTTACATGGCGGTGGTTTGTGGTTAGTTACCGTCATTTTTACGGTTGCTTTTTTTAGTGTGCCGTGGGCTATGGCCCGACAACGATCCGCGCCGGCAAAGGTCAATCCGGAACGCTGTCACGGCTGCACACAGTGTTTTCAGGATTGTCCATTTAACGCGATTACGATGCGCCCGCGTGATGGTAAGCATCCGGTTGTATCCTATATTGATCCGGATAAGTGCGTGGGCTGCGGCGTGTGCGTCGGCTCGTGCGATCCCTGGGCAATTGAGTTTGATGCCCTGCGGCAGATGGATGTGCGCAAATGGATTCGTCAGCGGCTCAAGATCGAAACTGCTGATCCGCGTCACGTTGCTTTTGTTTGCGCCGATTCTGCCGGGGCGGATTTACAACTGAATGCCGCCGGGGAGTGCGCTGAATTGACTGGCTATCGAATCGTGCCTGTGCCGTGTGTAAGCTGGCTGTTTGCGCCCATGATCGCGCAAGTATTGCGGGCCGGTGTGCCGGGGGTGATGGTTGTGGGTTGCGGACCAAACGAAATTTGTCGTAAAGGCAACCGTTGGACGGCCGAACGTCTGGCTGGAACCCGCGAGCCTTATTTACTGATGACACCTTCTGCGGCCGCAGATCATGATGAAAGTGATCTGGTTGGGCGGATTCGATATATACGCTACGATCGATCGCAGAAGGCGGAATTTATTGCCGACGCGCAGGATTTTCGGGCCGGAAAAGTGACTGCGCCAAAAGTGTCCGCCCGGCGTTGGGCAAACGTGGTGGTTATTTTTCTTATCTTAGCTGGGGCGATCATTACATTGAGTCGCATGCCCTATCGTCCGCCACAGTTGGAAACCGCGGAATTAGTGATCTCTTTCAAACATCCGGGGCAGTTGGTCGAGCAGGTTACGGCTTCCGCTGCCGATCAACAAAATATATTGCCGCACATGCGTGGCGGCGCCTCTAAAAAGAGGTTACGTACGGCGGTTCGTTTGCAGGTATTCGTCGATGGCGCAGAAAAAGTCAATCAAACACTGGCTCCACGCGGTCTATTTAGCGATGGCGCTAGCATTGCCATTGAAAAAATACCGCTATTGGAAGGTCGCCATCTGGTTAAAGTGCGAGTAGGCGATTCGGCTAATCCGGATGAATGGCAATTTTCTGATTCGCGCGAGCTGGATTTTAAAATAGCAACGCGACGTGTAGTTTTGTTCAGCAAATCGGCGGGATTTAAATGGTATTGATCAAATAGATTTGCACAAGTTTCAAATTTTAGCGCACTTGCGTGCTAATAATGGACATGTAAGTCTATTATTATATTTTGTTTGCTACTTTAATTCACAACGCGAGTTTGTGAGCTCGCACAATATCAATCTAAGGGAAGGAGTACGGGTTATGGGAACAAAAAAGGGGTTGTTTTTCGGAACAGCGATGGTGATTTTGACGCTTTCGTTATCGCTTATTTACTCATGTAATGAGCAGCAATCGGCACAATCAAAGTCAAGTGGGAGTAGCAGTAAAGCAGACAATGGGCTCGTTAAGTTGGAGCCGGTGGCCGTACAAGGCGAGGAAGTGGCAGTCTTAACCGATCCACCGATGGTGCCGCCACCGATTACGCGCACCAATGCGACAAAAGTGATTGTCAATCTGGAGGTTATTGAAAAAACAATGCGGATTGCCGACGGAGTGATGTATACTTTTTGGACATTCGGCGGGACGGTGCCTGGCAAGTTTATCCGCGTGCGTGAAGGCGATTTTGTAGAGTTTCACCTGAAAAATCATCCGGAAAATAAGTTGCCGCATAATATTGACTTACATGCGGTTACGGGACCTGGCGGCGGCGCAGCCTCCTCATTTACTGCCCCGGGGCACGAGTCGGTCTTTTCGTTTACGGCGATGAACCGCGGCTTGTATGTCTATCACTGCGCGACGGCGCCGGTAGGTATGCATGTGGCCAACGGCATGTATGGCTTGATCTATGTTCAGCCAAAGGAAGGCTTGCCGCCGGTTGACAAAGAATACTATGTTTTCCAAAGCGATTTTTACACCAAAGGCGCGTATGGCGCAGCCGGTCTGCAACCCTTCAGCATGGAGAAAGCTTTGCAGGAACTGCCGGATTATGTGGTTTTTAACGGCTCCGTCGGTTCGACAACCGGCGATAAGGCGATGACCGCCAAAGTCGGCGATAAAGTGCGCCTTTTTGTTGGCAATGGCGGCCCGAATATGGTCTCTTCCTTCCACGTTATTGGCGAAATTTTTGATAATGTTTATGAAGAAGGCGGCGATCGGGTTAATCATAACGTGCAGACAACAATGGTTCCGGCGGGCGGCTCGACGATCACCGAATTTGTGTGTGAAGTGCCGGGCACGTTTATCCTGGTTGACCATTCCATTTTCCGGGCGTTTAACAAAGGCGCTATCGCGATGCTAAAAGTCGAAGGCGCTGAAAATAAAACGATCTACTCCGGTAAGCAGGATGATCGTATCTATCAAGGTGAAGGTTCTGCGGTGCAGGAAATGCCGGGGGGAGCTGTTGTCGAAGCGCCCGCAGCCAAGACCAAAGAGGAGCGTATGGAGCGCGGACAAAATGTGTATAAATCCATTTGCATTGCCTGCCATCAGGCCGAAGGTCAGGGTATGCCGGGCGCATTCCCGCCATTGGCCGGTTCGGACTTCCTGAATGCTGACAAGAACCGCGCCATCAAGACGGTAATGAACGGCTTGGAAGGTAAGGTGACGGTTAACGGCGCGGATTACAACGGCATCATGCCCAAGCTGAACCTGACAGATGAAGATATTGCCAATGTTGTTACCTATGTGCTGAATAGCTGGGGCAATAGCGGCGGCGAGATTACGCGAGATGATGTGAAGAAACTGCGGTAGTATTGTTAAAAATTAGTCGTGCTACAGATACCCACTTTCTTCATGGAAAGTGGGTATCTGTGTTTGGTAGAGCCAGAATTGCTCTCGCCCTCTTTGAACGCCTTCGCAAACTGCTTCCGAATACACATTTCCTGACAAGTTAGACCGATCTTATCATCCCATCCGAATTTTCAAGTGTATTAGCCAAAACGCTTGACAAGTTTTTGCCGCGTATGCTATACTTGAACGGTATTTAACTTTTCGTACAAATCGACATATTTTTTTATTCAGCGGGGCTAAAAATAAAGGACGCCACATGCAAGACCTTGAAAGTCTTAAAAGCAAGGCTGCTTCAGAGCTGACGCAAGCGCTGCCTTTGGTGGATAAATCTGTTGAAAAAAGCTCACCCAAAAGATTGGACGCAACGGCCTATAGCGCTATGCCGCCGGCGATTGCCGAAATGTGCCAGCGTTATGGTCGCAAGAAAAATGCGGCGACTCGTCTGGAAGTTTTGCTGCAATGTTTTGACGCCCTACAGATTCATGTTACCTGCTTGCTGTTGGCTGATTATTTGAATAGCGCCGGTGTTGATACCGACTTAAACGATTTACTAAGTGACTATCTGGCCGAGTCTGAAATCAGCGCTATTTTTTTCTATATACTGCTGGAACAATACCGTGCCAGCAATAGTGGCCATTTCTTTGCCCGTCAGAAAAATCAACTAATGCCCGCCGTGCCATTTGAAGATTGGGAAATTGCTTATAAAAACATCAATTTTTCGAATGCGCAACAATCCCTTGATCTTTTATTTCCCCGCATCAGCAAACAATTTGAGCTGTTTCGATTTTTAAACCAGTATCCTTTGTTTGTCGTGCGCGCCTATGATGAAGAGCGGGATGCCTATCAGGTGGATTGGTTACTGCAAAACAAAAGCGACTGGATTTCTTCAAAAAAAGATGAGCCGCTTATTCTCAACCGACTTTATCTGGCAGACGAGGCGGGTTCCCTGTCGTTGCACCCGTTATTGATTACAGCCAAGTGTCCGAAGTGCCAGCAGGAGCACATTTTTTATTTTCAAAAAATTAATCGTGAAGCGCTTGTCTATTTCAATTTTGAAGATTTTCATACGCTCTCCATAACGGATGTCTCCGTTATGAGTGAACTGGGGAATACGCTGGCTCAGAAGAAAGCATACAGTCTGGCAGTACAATGCTTTGAAGTTATTTTGCGTATTCGACCCAATGACAAAACCGCCCGTTCGGGGTTGTTTGCGACCCATAATCTGTATGGCGTGCAGCTTTTTGAGGCCAAAAAATTTGAGGAGTCCGGTGAGCAGTTTCGTTTAGCCTTAGTCTTGCGTGCCGATGTCAGCCAGGTTTATTTTAACCTGGCTACGGCGTATCGGAAGAGCAAAAATTTTAGCGGCGCACTGGAAACAATTGATCGACTATTGGAACGGCAGCCGAGTCTTACGAAAGCCTTGGAAGCCAAAGCGCAGATTCTGGAAGAGTACGGTCAGCATGACGAAGCCTTAAAAATCTATGAGACCGCCTTAAAATCCGATCTGGCATACAAACGTATTTTTACTTCCTGGCGACGGTTAAGCGACCAAATTGCTATGCCGCAAGCTACGCCGGTTAAAAAAGACGACAAAAAAGCCGATAAAAAAACCGACAAGCCGGAAAAGAAGGAAGATAAAAAATCGGCATTAGAAATTTTGACCCGTGATGTAATGGAATACGTTAAAAAAGAAGCCGTTGAGCCGATTTTTGGACGGGAAAAAGAATTGGGCGAGATTATGGAAATTCTGACCTGCCATAATAAAAACAACGTCATACTGGTGGGTGAGTCCGGTGTTGGCAAATCGGCAATTGTCGAGGAGTTGGCCCGTCGGGTGATCCGCGAGGATGTGCCGCAGCGCCTCAAGGGTAAGCGCTTGCTGGAGCTTAGCACAACCACGCTGGTGGCCGGAACAAAGTTTCGCGGCGAATTGGAAGAGCGAATTCTAAGTTTAGTGGATGAAATTAAGAGTGATGGCAGTATTATTCTTTACATTGACGAGATATCCAGTATCGTTCACGGCGGTTCCTATCGCGGCAGTACTGTGGAAATTTCCGGTGTTTTAAAGCCCGCCCTGGCGCGTGGCGAAATCCAGTGCATCGGCACGGCGACACTCGACGAATATCGTCGCAATATCGAAAAAGATCAGGCACTGGAACGGCGCTTTCAAATTGTGCATGTTGACGAGCCAAGTGTTGATGAAACATTGTCGGTGCTAAAAATTACGGTTAACAAGTTTGAGACTTTCTACGGTGTGCATTTTGATGATGAAGCCATGCGTTTAGCAGCAGAGTTTGCCAAAAATTTTTTGCGGGATCGGGCCTTGCCGGATAAAGCCCTGGACTTGCTTGATCGCGCCGGGGCAAGTGTGGCCTATGCCGCACAAAACGACCCAAATATTCCGCCCTATGTGACGCCGGACGATATGATTCGGATTGTATCCAAGATCAGCGGTGTGCCGGTTAATAAAATCGACCAATCCAATGCTGAGCGCTACCAGAACATGGAGTCTATTTTGCGTCGCAAAATTGTCGGTCAGGATGCGGCAATTGATCAGGTTTGCCGTGTTATCCGTACGAATCGCATGAAGTTTAAGTTGAATCCCAGCCGTCCGGAGGGTGTTCTGCTTTTTCTTGGCCCTACCGGGGTAGGCAAGACCGAGCTGGCCAGAATGCTGGCTGAGTTTCTGTTTGGCAGTGTTGATGACATGATTCGGATTGATATGTCTGAGTTTTCTGATCGCATTGCCACGACCAAGTTGGTTGGCGCTGCGCCGGGTTATGTGGGTTACAATGATCCTAATCAATTGACGGATCGGGTGCGAAACCACCCTTATACGCTT
Source organism: uncultured Gemmatimonadota bacterium (assembly GCA_964404765.1). Classification (GTDB taxonomy): domain Bacteria; phylum 4572-55; class 4572-55; order 4572-55; family 4572-55; genus CAYOLL01. The sequence continues at coordinate 16,728 of CAYOLL010000004.1, forward strand.
GTTTTATTAGATGAAATTGAAAAAGCTGATTCGCAGGTTCTCAATATTTTTCTGCAGGTTTTTGACGCCGGTCGCCTGACGGATTCCAAAGGCCGCGATGTGGCTTTTAATCACACAACCGTTGTGATGACATCCAATATTGGTTCCGAGTTGTTTTTTAAAACGACTATCGGTTATGGGGATAATCGCAACGGCGGTTCTTCCGGGAAGGCTGTGGCGGTTTCCACGCAGCAACTGATGCGGCAGCTTCAGAGCCGGTTGACCCCGGAATTTTTGGGTCGGATCGATGAAATTGTTGTCTTTAATCCGCTGATGCTGGACGACGCCAAAAAAATTGTTGAATTGCGGCTTAAGGCGATTCATGACCAATTGCACTTGGAGGAAAAAACGCTTTTTCTGTATGATTCCGCGCTTGAATTTTTGGTGGAAGTCGGTTTTGATTCGGAATTTGGCGCGCGCAATTTGGACAAGACAATTCGTCAATATTTGTTAGACCCGTTGGCGCGGAAAAAGCTGCAGCCGGATTGGATGTCCGTCCACGAAATCAGCGTCGCGCGGCAAGGGCAGAATTTACAAATTATTATGAAGTGATCGCATTTTTTTACGCTTTTGATTTCATACGACTCGATAAGTGGCGCAAAACTTATTGACAACAAATCGAATAAGTATATATTGCTTGCTCACTTATAAATTTTAACGAAAGGAGGTATCAATTTGGCGCATCATAAATCCGCGACTAAGCGTATCAAGACAAATAAAGTTCGTAATTTGCGCAATCGTTATGAACGCAAGACGCTACGCACTTTAGTTAAAAAAGTGCGGCTGGCAGCAACCCAGGAAGAAGGAAGCAAGGCTTTAGGCCCGGCAATTTCCCGGTTGGATAAAGCGGCTCGCAAAGGCCTTATCCATAAAAAGAATGCTGCTCGCAACAAGTCCCGCTTGACTAAATTTGTTCGATCTCTTAGCGCAACCAAAGCTGCTATCTAATAAAAAAAGTCCGAAGCTGATTGCCAGTTCCGGACTTTTTTATTTTTCTGTTCATTTCCCTGCAAGTACGCAAGCTTTTGCTACCATTCCCGTTGCGGGTCATTCCAGTAAAAGCGCGTCGCCCCGCGATCCGTGCTAAACCACACATAGTTTCCATCAATAAACACATCTTTGACGAAATTGCTTGGCAGCCCGGCCGGAGTTACGGTATAGCTGCTTTTAATACTGCCGATCTGTTCCTGGGATATATACTTGTGCCAGGCATCCTGTTTTTTGGAATAGCGCCACACGCCCAGATCCGTTGCTAACCAAAGATTTGATGAGTCTACCGCCATTTCCTGAATACGGGGCAGCCGTGTGTTGTAGACTTCCGGAATTTTGGTGATAAATGGCCACCAATCCCATTCTTTATAAAGCAGATCGTAAATTACCAGGCCGTCCGGCGTAGCAAAATAGACCATCTCATCATCTTTATCGACACAAACGCTCAGGATTTCCCCCCGCAGTTGTCCCGCCGGAGCTGACATTGAGAGCCAGGCGGTATCACCCAATGTGTATTGATAAACGCCATCACGAGTGGCAGCCCAAATGGTTTTGCGGTGGACAGCCAGATCGTTGATTGTCAGGTAGCTTAGTTTGGAGTTCTCAACTTTGCCATGAGTCGCGACCTCGCCTTTGCTATTCAGCTTAAGCCAATTTAAGCCGGTGTCTAACCCAACCCAAATGTAATTTTCCACCAGGGCTAATGCGCGCACGTCGTTGCCGGTCAGGCCATTAAAAGTATTGAAAGTTTGCCAGCCGTTGCGAATTTTGTTGAAGCGAGCCAAGCCTTCCGGCGTGGCCAGCCAAACATCGTCTGCGCCATTGACCATATCAACTACGGTGGCGGTTGGAAATTTGCGCGTATGACGGGCTTCAACATACGTGAAAGTGTTTTTTATTTCATCATAAATGGTTAAACCACGATACTCATCCGATTTTTCGCCGGCGCCGCCAAACCAAAGTGTGTGATCTACCCGTATCATGCAGTTGACCTGATCATCCAGGAGACCAAAGCGCACTTTTTCGAACCATTTACTGAAGGTGTCATATTTAAAAATACCTTCGCCGTCGGTGCCAACCCATAAATATTGGCCACGCGTATCCTCGAGCCAGGCGGTTGCCTGATGGTTGCGTAAGTACTCATCCATAAAACTAATGTCATGCACGAATGGATAGCGCAAAGCCAATTTGTTATTGTCGTAGTCGCCGCCAAACCAGCGCAGATTTTCAATTGGCAGATTGCCGTATTTCCATTCGTGTGTACTTTTTTCAAACCAGATATAGGGCAAATCGCCAGGCTGCAGTGTGCTTGGTTCAATTTCCAGATACAGCCAAAATGCGCCGACGGCAATCCGCCGGATCGGTCGGGGCAGCCAAAACGCCTGCCAGTTTTCTTTAAGTTCGTCATAAACCGACAAACCGCCCCATGTGGTAAAGTACATGTAGTTGACTTCGGTGGCAATGGCCGTCACGTAGCGCTGATTATTGAAGACCTGCCAATCACGCGGCTTGTAGTATTCGAAATAAGTCTGGGCTGCAACGGAAGATACCGTGCAGGTCAATAAAGCGATATATAGCGTTAAACATTGCCTGATCTTCATACTAATCCTTTCGTAGATTCCGGGAAAATAGGTTTGACGCGGATAATACCAAAACTTGAGCGAAACATTCCCGGAAATCCGTGCAATTTGCGCTCATCTTCCTTACAGTTGGCTTATGCGCTCATGGTCATGCCGGTCAGCAGATAATGAACGGTCAGGTTGGTAAACTGGCCCCACTTTTCAGCAATTAACCGCGCCTCCAGTTCCGTGCAATCCTGTTCCGGCAGGTAAAAGAAGCGGATGGCTTTGCGAACAACCAGATCACCGGCGGCAATAGCATCTCCGCGTCCCAGCCCGCGCGCCAGCAACCAATCAATTGTCCAACGACCAATCCCGCGTATAGGCAGCAGCCGGGCGGCTATTTCCTCGTTCGATTGCGTGGCGATGTCGGATAGCTTCAGTTTACCGTTGCAGATAGCGCGGGCCAGATCAATGATGTACTCAGATTTTTTGGCGGTGAATTGCAATGCGCGTAAATCTGTGGGGTCCTGGGCGGCTAAATTTTCGGGAGAAGGGAACGCAAAGTAGGTTTTCCCGGCAATGTGAAGCTGCTCACCAAACTGCCGAATCAAGCGACTGCGGACCGCAAAAGCAAAGCGCAAGTTGATCTGCTGCGCCGTAATGGATGTCACCAGCATTTCAAACAAATCCGGGCACAGTGTCGGGCGCAAGCCGCAGAATTGCCGGGTTAGACTGGTCAGGACGGGGTCTCTTTCTGCCCAGGCATAAAACGCGGCGACGGGGAAATCCAAACCCAAAATTTTGCGGGCAATGGTTTCGGCCTGTACCCACACCCGTGGGGAAGCCGGGGTTGGCTGAACGTCAAAGCCAATTCGGTCCTCTACTGTTGATAGAATCAGCAAGTACAGCCGTTGATCGACGGTGAAAACTTTGCGGAATATCCCATCATCAAAATGGTTAGCGGAATCCTCACCGTAGGCTTGATAGCGGCGCAGGGTCAGGTTGAAGTCAAATGGGGGAGAGGGCGGGAAAAAACGCATTAGACCAAATCTTTTTTGATCTTGATGATCTCAATACGATCATCTTTTTCGATGAATTTAATCACATTTTCCAACGAGTCCTGGGCGTGTTGAGCTGCTGATGAAACCGTGGCGATGCCTAAAACCGCACGCTGCCACTTATCCTGCTCTTCTACTTCGGCAAAAGACACGTTGAACTTGTTTTTGACGCTATCGCGCAGGTGATTCAGAATCATGCGCTTACTTTTGAGTGAGTCGCTTTCGGGCAAAAAAATTTCCAGCTCGCAAATACTGACAAACATAGTAATATCCTTTATTTCAAGTGAATGGGCTGCCCCGATGATTTTTGCATATCCTCAAAATTGTAGAGATCAATCACATCGTCACGCATTTGGGCGGCGTAAATGCCATGTCGGGTCAGATGGGTCATCAGGCTGGGATCTAAATACATGGAGGAAAAGATGGGAATGAAGGCCAGATGGCTGTACTCAGGAAAATAGCCGTTAATGTCTTTGAGCAGATCAATAAAATCGGCAACGTATTCCGGGCGAGGATTGGATTTGGTCTCGTTGAGAAGCCACTTTGTCTCCCCGACGACGATGCCGTCAAACTCACGGGTTTGGCCGGTCTTTACATGGCGGATGGATGAACGCACCGTAAAGCGAAGCACGGGGTCAATCCCAAAATAACGCTTGGCAATACCCGGCAGACCGGGCGCCACAATATCCTCGGCAAATGTGCCCAACTTGTTGATTAAATCGCCCCATTGCTTGCGGGACTCGCGCCGTAGTTCGTCCCATTTACGCTGACTTTCGACGCGTGCTTCTTCCCATTTGTGCTGGCTTTCGGCCCATTTGATTTCGTTCTCGGCATGAAGCCGGCGGAATTCCTTCCACGCCGTTTCATTTTCGGCGCTTTGCTGGGCGACGCGCAACAGGATGTCTTCGACTTGCTGGAGCTTGTCGGTTTTGCCGTTGGATTTGATTTTCATAGCGACTACCTCCGTTCTGCTATAATATAAAAATTAATGGCAGTCAGGCCATAAAAAAACGGCGGTGGTAAGGCAGTTTAACGCAACAACACAGTTCGCGCAGTCATCAAGCCGGCGTTTGTTTGCAAGCTCCAAAAATAAATACCATTAGCCAGTTGACGATTATCCTGTGACTGTCCATTCCAGGACAGATTATGCTCGCCGGGTGAAAGCAGTTCTTGGTCAAGAATCGTGCGCACCATGCGACCGGCGCTGTCATAAATCCGCACGGTTGCCGTTGAAGCCGCCGGCAAGTAAAAAGCCAGCGTGGTTTGATCGGAAAACGGATTCGGATGGCTTGCTTGCAAACTCGGGCGGGCGGCCGCATTTTCAACAAATACATCGTGCTCGGGTGATTGCCAATTGCGTCCATCGGCAAAGAGCGCTTCTATAAAATAGCGATAGGCAAAGCCGGATGACGGGTGATCTTCATACATGACGGTTGTTGGCGCTAAAATCGGTGATATGCCAGAATAATCTGCCGCGGGACCAATGCCTTGCCGATGAACACGAATGCCGGTAATATGGGTCAAATCCGACAACTGCCAGGCAAGCTTGACGCCCGGACCATTCATCTGCGCCTGAAAAGAGAGCAATGTTAAAGCGGCTACGCGCTGATAGTTTATCGCCGCCACGACATCAATGATACCCCAGCCGAGCAGCGTATCCGGGTGGGTGGCCTGGCTGGCGGTCATCATCAGCGCTTCGCGGATTTGCATCATCGTCCAATCGGGATGGGCTTGCAAAAGCTGGGCGGCGCAGCCGGCCACTAACGGCGACGACAAAGACGTTCCGCTAAGATTATAATAGCCAATTGCACTGCGGGCGCGGGCGCAGCGCGTACTAACGCCACGAGCCATAACCTCCGGTTTAAGCCGGCCGTCGGCGGTTACCCCGTCAGAGTTGAAACTCGCCCTGGCGCCGGTTGCATCGACCGCTCCAACGGTTAAGATGCTGTCGGCATCGGCCGGCGCGCCCAGAAACGGGTGGGTCGGGTCGCCGCCGCTATTACCCAGCGAGACGCAGATGACGACGCCAAGACCGGCGGCAATATCGGCGGCGCGGGTGATCGGCGCAGTATCGCCGTCCATTTGCGCATAAGTATACCAGTCCAGGTAGCTCAACGAGCTATTGGCCACATCTGTGCCCAGGCCTTCCGCCCATTCAATGGCCGCAATCCAGTAATCTTCTTCAACCGGTGTTTCGTTGGGTAAGTCCTCGGTTTTGGCCAGAATGAAGTGGGCTTTATAGGCCGGACCGATGAGCTTTCCGTCGGCATAACCACCCAAAGTTGACCAGGTCGCCGTGCCATGATCGTGTTGACCGCTCACATCGTTGGCCTCATTTTGCACATTGCCGTCATTGAAAATAAAATCATGCTGCGCCAGTAAACGCCCTTCGCTGAGAATGGCGGCAAAGGATTCGTGGGTCAGATTGTAGCCCGTATCAAGCATCGTAACAATCACCCCAGCGCCGTTATAACCAAGCCGATGGGCATTGACGGCATTGATCTGATTCAGTTGGTCAAATGACAGGCCGTAGTTTAAATCTGCCGGCGTGGCCATGACTTCAGCAGGTGTTTCCACTAATTCCGGCCGTTTGAAGCCCAATACCGGCTGAATGCGGCTGACAAAGGGCAGAGCGGCGATTTGAGCCAATTGCTCCCGGGTTGTTACCAGGCTGATGGCATTTAACCACTTACTGGTTTGGACTATCCTTGCGCCGGTTCCAGCCAACCGTGCCGAATAATCCGCCGCCACCGGCAGGTCAAGCTGCGAAACACCCGGCTTTTGACCGCGTTTATGCCGTCGTTCAATCGCGCGATCAGTCAGACCTAATTCGGCTAACGACATTGTGGCAGCGCTCGCTTGGGCATTTTCTGTGCTCTTGTCCGTTAAAAAAACCCAGACTTTCAGCTCTGACTGACCCGTCAGACGTTCATAAACCCGGCTGTCGATTTTTGACGCCATGCCGGATGAAACCCAGCCCAGAATGGCAATAAGAACGGCTGCTACTGTAATTCGCATCGTGTTGACCTACCTTTTAACAACTTTGGGTGTCCCATTTCCTCATTTTGACTCATGAATTTGCGTTCGGCCGACTAAGCGCGTAGACTCACGGCTTAGTTTATTCAGGGTAAGTTGCTTATAAGCGCCGGCAATATTTTTTTGGGCGCGAATATTGGTTGGGTCATGCCGGACAATTTGCTTTAGGGTAGCGATATAGGCCGGCAAATTTTGCTGACGACAATAAGAAGCAGCTAACAGACTGAGAATTTCCGGATCGTCTTCGGCATCTTCCAGGCTAAGCGCTTTTTCGATCAGCAAATCATAACGGCCTTGCGCCCGGTGAATATCCAATATCTGGGCGATTTGAATACGGTCATCCGGCGTTTGCAGGGCCTGAAGCGCTTCATCGTAGCGTCCCAGGCGCTTATACAGCTCGGCCAAACCGGCGGGATTATCCTCCTGATGCAGCAATTGGTTGTGCCAGCCGGCCTCGCGAATTTGACGAATTTTACGATAGGTGACTTGCTGTTGCGGATCAAATTTGAGTGATCGGGCAAATTCAATTTCGGCTTGCTTGTCATTGCCCATCAAACTATACGTGTAGCTTAAATCCAAATAGAGTTCAACCATGAGGTCGCCGCTATGCACCAATTTTAAACCGGCCACAAAATAATTTTTGGCTTTTTCATAATTCTCCAGTCGTAAATACAATTCGCCGATAAAGCTGTGCAAAACAGCGCTGCGCGGTTGAAATTGCAACAAATTCTCGAGCCGCCGGACAGCGTTTTCCACTAACCCCGCCCGCTGCCAGGCTACCGACCAATAGGTTTCGCAAGCGCGCGGGTAATCACCGGCAAAAGTAAGCATATCCCCAAATGCAAACAAAAATGGCGGCGAATCCGTGTAGTCCTTCTCCATTTGCTCGAAGTACGTGATTACGTTGGTCACTTCTTTGCGATCAATTTCCACCAATTTTTGCAACTCTTGTAAAACAGCGGCCAGATTTAAAGTTACGCGGTAACATTTTATCAAAGTCCAGTGTGGTTCCAATAGCTTATCGTCCCAGCTTAAAATAAGTCCGCATTTTTGGATGCAAAAGTTTACTTGCGTACTATCAAGGCTCAAAATTTCTTCGATAAGTCGGTTTGCGTCCAAAAAAGCTTTTTCATGGATAAAAATATTGAGCAGTCGCTGCCGCGCGTCGATATTGGTCTCTTCACGCTTGATGATGTGACGCAGCGCAGCGACGATAAAATGCTGCAATTGGATATCTAAAGCATAGGCCTGATCCAGCCGCTCCATCGCCCGATCAAATCGACTTAGCCGAATGAGCGTATCAGCATAGGCTAAATGAAGGCGGGCATTCTGATAATACATTGGCAATAGTTGTTCGTAGCGTGGCGGAATTTGCACGGCCAGCGCCAGGTTCAATTGGACGGCTTTGATGTAGCTCTGGATAGCGCGATCTATCTGGTCCAGGATTACATATAAATCGCCCAATGCTAACGCGACCTGAGCATCCGTCAAATTTGTCGCCTGCAAGTTTTCGAACAGCGGGCGCAGTTCCGCATGGCAGGCCGGATCCAGACGCGCCTGAAGCAAATATTCTTGCAAGGCCGTACTCAGATGGCCTTCTTTTAAATAAATATCGGCCAACAGTTTACGAGAGAGCGCGTGCGTTGGATTAATATCCAGCACTCGCTTTAACTGCGTAATAATATCCGGGGCAAATTCCGGCCGCAAGGCGTATACTTTTTGAAGGATCAAAGTCGCTTCGACAGTTTCGCTTTGTTCCAGCAGGCAATGCACCTTAATCAGATAAAAATCGGCCTGATCATTTTCCGGCAAGGCGCGTATGGCCTCATCGCACGTTTGTGCCGCATGTTCCAGTAATTCATTGCGCTGATAGATTTTAGCAAATCTGACGCGCAGAAATTTATTCGTAGGCTGTTTCTCCAAAATGGTATAAAAATATTGAATAACGTCCTTCAGCGGCATCAATTTTTGCAGTTCCAGGGCATCAAGGGTTTCAGCCGCTTTTTCGATTTGGCCAAATTCCAGATAAATATCCAGCATTTCTTTTAATACCGGCAGATAATTGGGCTTTTTGAGCAGGATATCGTTAAGTCGTCCCAAGACCATGTCAAGCTTTGAATCATCCAGATAAGCCACTTCTTTATAGACCAGGGCAGCTTCGTCAAAAGCCTGTTTGACCAGAAAAGCCTCGGCAATGGCTAGCCGGAGCAGGCTATCTTCCGGACGCGATTCCAGAAAGCCGTGATAAAAAGGAACAACCCAATCTGCTTGTTGCGGATGAGTTTGCAAATAGGCATCCAGCTCAGCCAGGATGGCGCCAAACTCATCCGGTTTTAAGCGTAGAACAGCAGCGGCATGATCCAACCCTTCTTCCAAATTCCCGGCGTCCAGATGAATTTGCATGATGCGTAAATTGACATCTGCGGCCACAGCTTCCTGTTTCGCCAGCGACCGAAGCTGATTGAGCACGTCTGGCAAAGTCGCCGGCGAAACCACGTATAAATGATGTAAAACAACTGCGGTTTCCGCAAATTTACCTTGCTTAAATAATAGGTAGGACACCGCATTATGGGCAGGGACACTTTCACGGTTTTCGTGCAAAACTGTTTGTAGTTTTTCACTAATCGCATCCATTTGTAACGGGTCGCGGGTAAATATGATAGAGTAGGCGCGAATGGCACCTTCCACCATCTTTTCGCGCACTAAGGCATCGCCAAGCGGATAGTTTAGCGCGGTGGCCTGGGGAAAGTCAATCTGCAAGCTGCGACAGGCCTCAATAACCAAAATGTTTTGATCCATGTGACGATTTAAAATGTCGGCTAATTCAGCGACCGCCTCATCGACTTGATTTTGGGCCAGATAAAGCCGGGTCAGCATGATATTTAAACCGTGCCGATCCGGCAGAGCCGCCTTAATCTCCTGAAGCATTTGAATCGCAATAGGTCTGCCCTGGGGGAAAGTCTCGCCCAATTTCATTAGTAAATCTATTGCTTCGTCATAGCTGCTATCGTTGATTAGCAGCCGGGCTTGCGCCTGAATAAGTTCCCAGCGGTTGGAATTTTGCTGAATACTTTGGGTAATTAACAGCCTAAATTCAGATGACAGCCGCGCACTGTCGGGAATTAAAATCGCCAATTCGGTAATAAAATTATCCCATTGCTGTTCCCGGGCAAAAAATTCTGCCCGTGCCTCATGCAGCCGGATATTGTCGGGAAATTCTTTTAGCAGGCGCTCCAGCTCGGTCTTTAGCAGATTTCGCTCACGATCGGCCAGGCGGCCAATCGTCTGCAATGTGGAAATGACCTTGTCCCATTCGTTTTTAATTTCGTGAATTGTGAACATGCCGTAAAAAGGCAACAGATCGTCACCGGCTACGCTGCCGGGAATCGCCGTGCGTTCGATCCGGAACACGCGGGTTTGAAAGTCACTGCGCAGCGCGTCCAACTGTTCTTCGCTAAAATAACGCACCAGTTCACGCGCGGCTTTAAGATTGCGCTGGGCCAGAAACTTGGTGACCAGATAAGCAGTGACCTTGTTTAAATCGGGGTAAATTTCTTTAATCTGCTGAAGATAACCTAAAATCTCTTCGCGTCGGGTAGGGTGCGCGCTCCACGCACGATCCAGAGCAGCTAAGGCCTCACGTTCCCGATTTTGGCTGAACAATATATCAACTTGTTCGTGCAGCAATTCGTAAACGCGCGGCGCTTTTTTGATCTCATCCTGTAGCGCTTCCAAGGCTTTGTCGATTTTCCCGTCGGATTTAAGCTTGTAGATTTTGCGCAGTACTTTTTCGATTTCGGCGGATGTAGCCATGCGACCCTCGTTTAAAGTGTGACAGGAGTAGCAAACTTCAATTTGCAAGTAACCTGCCCGGACTTGCAAACTGAAGTTTGCTGCCCCATGCGGTTTACCACTATGTTATGACAAAACATCTTCTACTTTGATTGAAAATCCTTCCAACAATTTCGATGGCACTGCCGGCTTGCCTGGACCGACCTGGCTTGCAAACAACTCATAAGCGCCGTCGGTCAGTGCATAAACTTCTATCGCCTGCCAAGCCGGATCGATAATCCAATATTCCTTGACGCCGAATTTCTGATACAAAGCCATCTTCGTGTTGCGATCTCGCTGGATGGATGACGGGGAAATAATTTCGACGATCAAATCCGGCGCACCGACAATGCCGTGCGGGGCAATAATCGAACGATTGGCTTCGGCGATAAACACAATGTCCGGCTGGATCGTGTTTTCGTCGGATAAGATTACGTCAATGGGCGCGTGAAACACTTGTCCCGATTTATTCATCCGCACTAATTGGGCGAGACGCAATAATACATTTAACGAGGCGTTTTGATGATCCGTTGATGGCGCAGACATAGCAATTAACTCCCCATTTATGATTTCATAACGCTTGTCATCCGGCAGGGTCAAATAGTCGGTGTACGTCCATCTTTTGGTGGGGACGAACGGCTTTGCCGGCGCAACAACCGCAGGCTTATTGAGATATGGCGCGGGCGCTTTCTTTTTCCGTGCTTTTGCCGTCGGGGAAACGGCGGCTTGTTCCAAAATTGCCATAACAACCTCCTACACCGTCAGAACATCTTCTACTTTGACTGAGAAACCGTCCAACAACTTCGACGGCACTGCCGGCTTGCCGGCACCGATCGCGCTTGCAAATAATGTATAAACGCCGTCTGTCAACGCATAAATCTCGACGACCTGCCAGGCCGGATCGATGATCCAGTATTCCTTGACGCCAAATTTTTCGTACAAAGCCATTTTCGTGCGGTGATCGCGTTGAATCGATGATGGGGAAATAATTTCGACGATCAAATCCGGCGCGCCGACAATGCCATGCGGGGCAATAATCGACCGATTGGCCTCGGCAATAAACACAATGTCCGGCTGCACGGTATTTTCGTCAGACAAAATTACGTCAGTTGGCGCGAGAAAACTTTCTCCGACAGGCTGATTCGCTAAATACTTATCCATTACGCGGTGTAACTTTCCCAGACACCGTTGATGATCCGTTGATGGCGCAGCCATAGTCATTAACTCCCCGTTTATAATTTCATAACGCTTGTCATCCGGCAAAGTCAAATAGTCGGTATACGTCCATCTTTTGGTGGGGACGAACGGCTTTACCGGCGCAACAACCGCAGGCTTATTGAGATATGGCGCGGGCGCTTTCTTTTTCCGTGCTTTTGCCGTCGGGGAAACGGCGGCTTGTTCCAAAATTGCCATAACAACCTCCTGCTTTCTAGTGTAATTTATCGTGCCAGTGAACCGGCCGGTTTATCGCCCCAGCCTTTGAGCAGCACAAAATCGCGCATCTCGCTGAGCAAATGCTTCGTATCGCCTTCACCAGCCTTGCCGATCAGTTGGGCCAGCAGCGCCGAAATGGTCAGATTCTTCAAATCTTCCGAGGTTAAACCAAACTTGTCAACATACTCGCGCAGTTTGTGAGCAAAAGCGTCCGGATCATTAAAAAATGCGTGCTTCACATCGCGCAAAACCTCGCTGCTGTGAACCAGCCGGTCCAGCGATTTGCCTTGTGTGACTGCACTGATAATGCGATCAAAGAACATGGTGTCGCCACCGACAATGTCAATTTTAGCCGCCTTCAAGCCTTCAGCCATTGTATGCGCGGTAAAGTCGGCAATTTCCTGTTGCGCATGAATCTGGGCCAAAGTCACGTCTTTTTCCACGGCTAACCGCAGTTTAAATTCCTCATGTTCTTTGCCCGGGCCGTCCAGCTTGCGCATGGCATCGGCTTTTTGGGCCACGCCTTGCGCTTCGGCTTCATACTTCCTGGCCATGACAGTTGCTTCAGCCAGGCCTTGTTTTTCGATGGCGGAGGCGTTGGCTTCCATGCCGCGCGCTTCTGCCGTTGATTTTTGCTCGATGCCCAGCGCCTCGGCCTGAAATTTTTTGGCCATGACGTTGGCGTCAGCCGTGCCCTGTTTTTCCGTCGCTACCGCTTTGGCTTCCAGTCCATGCGCTTCGGCTAAGGCTTTCTTTTCCTGCACATTGGCTTCGGCAGTGCCTTGCTTTTCCAGCGCAGTCGCTTTGGCGTCAATCACTTGCGCTTCGGACATGCCCTTGACGGCTTCGTCTTTAATGCGGGCATCGGCCAATGTTCGAATCGCCGCCGCTTTACGCTCGGCCGAATTTTGCTCGGCTTCCGCGGCAATGATCGTCTGCTCGGCCCTGAATTTGGCGGCTTCCTTTTCCGCTTCCGCCGCCAGAACAACCGTAATTTTTTTCTGCTCGGCTTCTCTGGCCGCGCCCGTCACCGCCACTTGTTTCTGCCGGTCGGCTTCGGCAAAAGCGCGCACGTTTTTGATTTTTTCCTCTTCCTCAACCGTCGCTTTTTCGACAATGACCCGCTCGCGGATCACTTCCTGAATGCGCTTGTTTTCTTCTTCCACCGCCCGCTGCTTTTCGATCTGGGCCAGCGTCACCACGCGCTCGCGTTCGGTCGCCTCCAGCATCCGGTCTTTGGCCACGCGCTCGGTTTCCACACCTTCCGTGCGTTCTTTGCTTTTGGCCGCCACAATGATCTGCCGGTCTTTGTTCTGGGTGGCCACGGCAATTTCTTCTTCGGTTTGGATGCGCGCTTGTTCCGATTTCCAACGCTCTTCCTGTTGGACTTTAGCTGTGGCGGATTCTTCACGGGCTTTGATTGAGCCTACTTCGCGCTTTTGCTTTTCCGTGGATTCGGCCAGGTGTCGATTCATTTCCAGAATCGCCTCCTGCGCGTCCACGTTTTGCTGAGTAATCGTCTTGGCGCGATTCTGCTCAATCTGATTGGCCAAAATCTTTTGGGTGGCCGTGATGCGGGTAATCTTCTCAATGCCCTGCGAGTCCAAAATATTGTTGGGATTCAGCGATTCCAAGGCCGTCTGCTCCAGATAGTCGATGGCGGCATCGTCCAGAATGTAGCCGTTCAAGTCCGTGCCGATGACTTCCAGCAATTCGGCTTTGAATCGCTCGCGCGAATTATACAACTCTTCAAACTCAAAGCGCTTGCCGACCGTCTTCAAGCCTTCGGAAAACTTGGCGTCAAACAGACTGACCAGTGTTTCTAAATCGGAAGCGCGTACACAGCCGATGGATTGCGCCACCTTTAGCACTTCTTCCTCGGTCTTGTTGACCCGCACGAAGAAGACGACCTCGATGTCGGCGCGGATGTTGTCCTTGCAGATCAGGCCATCCTTGCCGGAGCGCTTGATTTCTACCCGTTTGAGTGAAATATCCATCAACTCCGAAAGATGGAAGATCGGAATAACCAACATGCCGGAAAAGGTGACTTTCGGCCCGCCCATACCGTTGCGTACGAGCGCCTGGCCCTGATCAACTTTGCGATACATCTTGATGATCATAACAAAAATACCGATGCCGATCAGCGTAGCTACAAAACCGCCGGCAGAGAGAAGAAGTTCGAACATAGGAAATTCCTTTCGTTAATAAAATGATGGATGTTGATCCTACGGCTACATGGCGTGATTCGTGTAAACTTTTCGACGATCAAGACCTGACGGGCTTTCAAAAACCGTCAGGTCTGAGTCCACATAAATTTATGCCAAACAGTACTACAGTTAACGCGTTGATGCTACAACAAAAAGAAAATTTTCAGCACAAACGATCCGCTAATTTACGCAATCCCTGCAACGTCAACAGCGGCTGCACTTCATGGATTGTCTGCGAATAGGCCGCCAGCAGTGCGGCATTGCCGCCGGTGGCGATGACATGCGGCTGGGCATCCCATTCGTTGACAATTCGCGTGACAACGCCATCTACCAAGGCCACTGCGCCGTAGATCAGGCCGGATTGGATGCAGGCGCGCGTAGAGCGACCGATGACCTGCTCCGGCGCGACCAGGTCGGTCTTAAAAAGCTGGGCCGTGCGCGAGGCTAAGGCTTCGGCCATCATTTCCAGGCCGGCCACAATCACGCCGCCCAGGAATTCCCGCTCCCGCGTGACGGCGTCGATGGTGGTGGCGCTGCCGGTGTCGATAACGACACAATCGCGCCCGTAAAGTTCGGCGGCGGCAAAAGCGTCCACCAGCCGATCCACGCCGAGGGTGGTGGGCGTTTCGTAGCGAATGGTCAGGCCAAAATCCGAATCATGTTTAAGCAGGATGATGCGGTTGGGCAGATAGCGCTCAATGGCGTCCATGATCAACGGCGTGACGTTGGGCACAACGGAACAGATGACAGTCTGGCGCGGAAATTCAATTTTGTGGATTTGGAAGAGTTGGAAGAGTTGGAGGCCAAACTCGTCCGGGGTGGCGTTGCGCGTTCGCAGCCGCCAGCGCTGAGCCAGCTCGTCGCCTTTAAACAGGCCGATGGAAATATGGGTGTTGCCGATGTCAATGGCCATCGTCATAGGCGGTTTCCCTCATGCGGCAGGAGAGTATAGAAAGTTATTCCAAACTTTTTTTCCAGTCAATCATGGCCGTCGTCAATTTTCCGGATATGATTGTAAACTCGCCGCCATAAGCCATCATTTTGTTGGCCTCGTCTTTTTTGCCGGCTAATGCCAGCTTCACAACTTTGACGGCGGCTTTGTGAAATTCGGTATGAATCTGCTTCACGGCATTGTAGTGGGCGTCGGCTTTGTCGGTCGGGCTCAACGTCCGGCCAAACAGCCATTTGCCGAATTCACACCCGGTCTCGTCCGCAATGCTTTCGACCGATCCTTCAAACGTACCGGTGTCAATGGCTTGTTTCAGGCGGACTTTCCACTTCCCGTGGGCGGCAATCGCCTTATCGATTTCGGCTTTGACGGCCATGTTTTTTCTCCTTGCGTCTATGTGTGCTCATCACCGCACACGGCTGTTTTGCAGATAGAGCGCGTTTTAGCGCATCAATACCATACGTCGGGTTTCGATAGGTTTGCCATTAACCGACATTGCGTAGAAGTAGATGCCGCTGCCGGTTGGATCGCCCGCGTCATCCCGACCGTCCCAGGTTAGGCTATGCCGACCTTCCGCCAATGAATTGTCAACCAACGTGCGAATCCATTGACCGGCGGCATTATAAATGCGGATAACAACTTTTTGCGATTTTGGTAATGTCCAGGAAATGTTCGTCGATTGGGTAAAAGGGTTGGGATAGTTTTGGGTCAGTCGGGATGGCGAAGCCTGATTTTCCGGATCATCGGTTTCAATATTCAGCGGGTCGGCATAACGGAAGATGCGCCCGTTTTTGCAGCCAATCCAGAGCTGATCCGGGCCAAACACGGCAAAACCGGTCGCTTCCGCCGGCACAGTAAAGCGGCTTTGCCACGAGCGGCCCAAATCGCCGCTGAAATAAAATACAGTGCTGCCGTCAGTGACATGATACGCCCAACCGTTCCGGGCATTGTGAAATTGCCAGGAGCCGGGCAGAATAGCCGTGTCTGAAGTAATTTGAGTGGTGTCCCACGAAGCGCCGCCGTCTTGCGTTGTCAACAGCCAGATATTCGCTGCGCGTAAGAGGCCGGTTTGCTCGTCAAAAATATGGGCGTATTGGAAGGGTTCGAGCAATTTGTCAAGAAAATAACTGGCCATGAAAGTGATCCCCTTTGAGCTCCAAAGCCTATCATTATTAAAGCGTGGGTCATTCGCATCCCAATATCGCTCGATTAACCAAATTAAATCCGGGGAACTGAAATCCCAGAAAGGAACATTCAAACCGGTATCAATGCCCCAATGATCTAAACCAAGCGAATAGTTCCAAGTTTTTCCTCCATCTCGTGTTTGGAGCAGGAACTCTATGCCACCGGGTTGACCGCCGCCGGCTCGTCCAATGCCAAACCAGCCGTTTTGCGCATCAAAAAATCGCGGCGGTTCTGCAAGATATTCTGTATAAACCTGGCTTGTATCCAGCAGATAGGAAGCAGTAGTCCAGGTTAAACCGTGGTCGGATGTGTAATTAAAGTAAACATTTGGACGGACATAATGCCAGATCCAGGCTTCGCTATCGGAAATTGCGTCAAAATCTCCTATCGCCAACGGCATCCAAGAAATGCCGGAATCGACGGTGTGATAGGTCTGATCGCTGCAAATCCAAACCGTTTGGGTCGAAAAGCCCTCAATTTTGGCAATATGGGCGGTGGTCGGCGATTGGATTTCCACCAGCGTGGGAACAGCCAATAAACAGGCCGGAAATTGGACAAACAGGCTGATGACAAGCATAAGCAAATTCTTCATAAAAGCTCTTTCACTCCAAGATAGACCGACAAATATTCTATTCCTCCAAAACTCCACCACTCCGGCCCTAAAAACCATAAGCTTTGCGTCTTGCAACTCCCGCCGAAAAGCCATGTCCGCGCAACGTCATTTTGGGCAGTTTATCGGCTAATTCACGGTACGCGGCGCGGCTGACGGCGCGGCGTTCGCGGGTCAGGGTATGCCAGATGCCGGCTTCGTTACTCCAGGCTTGCGGCCACAGCGGCGTCGGATCGGGTTTGGGCGGCTGACGGCGCGGGGTGTAACGGCGCTGCTTCAGCGTCGTGGCCATTTCGCGGAAAATGCCGGGCCCGTAATGGTCATACCACAACAGCGTGTGGGCGGTGGACAGCGCGCCGGCCCAGGGATACCAGTGCAGCCACCAGCGGTCGCTCAGGCGGCCAAGTTCGTCGTCGATTCGGTCCCGCTCGCGGTCGGTTTTGGCCGGGCGTTGCTCGGTGTAAAATAAGCCGCTTTGGAAATCGTCACCGGCCACATGCCACGTTTCGCCGATGCCGTATTTTTCCGGGTGAAGGGCCACATCCGCACCGTGAGTCAGGCCGAATTGCCCGCAGATGAATAAGGCGATATGTTGATGATAATCGTGCAGAAATTGAATCGTGGCGCGCGCTTCTGCACAAGTTTCAGTCGGGAAGTCGGTAAAGCACATGGCTTCCACGGCAATG
>CAYOLL010000004.1:34414-85843 GCA_964404765.1 uncultured Gemmatimonadota bacterium
TTCTGCACAAGTTTCAGTCGGGAAGTCGGTAAAGCACATGGCTTCCACGGCAATGGTCACGCCTTTTTCCATCAAAGCCAGGACGCGGTCGGCCCCGGACTCGACGCCTAAGGCCATGGCGATGGCCCCGCCTTCGGCAATAATCCGGCAGGTTTCCGGCGTCAGCGTTTTTTCGGCGCGCATGTCGGTGGCCCAGCGGCAATCCAAACCGGCGGCGGTAAAGGCTTCGGCAATGCGGCGGGTCATTTTGGGCGACATAGAATCGTGGGAAAGATAAAAGATGCGGTTGCCATACTTGCGCATCAAGTCTGCTAAATGCGCCGCCACGCTTTCCACCGGGCGCTGACGATAGCCGGCCGTGCCCGATTCGGCCAAACCGTAATGGCAAAAGGCGCACACGCCCCAATAGCAGCCGCGGGTTGGGTCGTAGGGCAACACCAATTCCGGGGCAAAGTATTGATCCAATAGTAATCCGTCAAAATCCGGGGTCGGCAAATCGGCCATGCGTCCGGCCTGCGTCCCGTAGATCGGGCCCGACGGCGGCTGTCCCTGCTCGACGGCGCGGACTAAATCCAGCAGGGCCTGCTCGCCCTCAAACAGCACCGCGGAGTGAAAAGGCTTGAGCGCCTGATTCATTGTGTCGCCCTTCAGTCGTACCAAAAACTGCGTCATAGCCGGCCCGCCGACGGTGACGTGGACATGCGGCAGTCGCTGCCGAATCGCCAGCGCCAGCGAATAGGCCGGTTGCATCTGGCCCGGAAAAACAACGGAAATCCCGGCGATCCGCGCACCGGATTGATCCAGGGTCGTGCAGACTTCCTCAAAATAGTCGTGAAACGGGTTGTGGTCCGGTTGCGCGTCATGCTCAATTTCGGCAATATTCAGCAGCGAAAACGGGGTGCGATAGGCGGTAAAATTCAGGGTCAAGGGCGTGTAGGCCGCGCTGATCAAACGCATGGCGCTTTCGACAGTCAACACCGCCGTTTCATATTCCAGCGGGTCATAAAAGCGCCGGCCAGTGCGATCCCGAAAGACGGCGATGGCGTCCTCGATGGCGGATGGGGCGTAGTCGGCGTCAGCACGAGCGGCATGCAAGGTCATGTAGGCCATTTGCTCGGCATGACTGAGTGTGCGCTGTCGCTGCAACCGCAGGAAGCGGCGCTCGACCCGTTCGGCCATTTCTTCCAGGCGTTGCCGGTGCAGCAGCCAATCATAGGCGCCGACATTGGCGTCAATGGGCAGCACTTCAATATCGTTCCGGCGCAAAAAAGCCGTCAGAATCGGCACGGACAGATACGGTGAAGTCGGATCGCAGCTTGGCGGGAAGATCAAAGCGACTTTCAAGTTGACACCTATACTTTTTTTGCAACCGTTCGCAAAAGGTTGGGATACATATACAAACGGATTTTTTTCTTGTTTTTTTTAATCTGTAAAAATCCGCAGAATCCGTGTTCAAAATTCAAAACTACGCTTTTTTGCTGGCTTTCTTCGCCGATTTTTGGCTTGGTTTCTTCGTCGGTTTTTCAGCAGGCTTGGCCGGTGTTGGCGGCACAGGTTCCGGCGCCTTTTCCGGCGCGGGCGCATCCGGCGTTTTCGGGGCTTCCTTAGCTTCCGCGGCTTTCCTTTGGGCGGCCAAAAATTCTTCCAGGCGGAGGCTATTGCGGCCATAAATCAGCGTAATATCGCGCAGGCGACCGGCCAAATCCATCGACACCTGGCCATCGACCAACCGCCAGGCCCAATTGCCTTCCGACTTACCGGGGAAATTCAGCCGGGCTTCCGAGCCGAGCCCTATTAAATCCTGCATCGGAATAAGGGCAATATCGGCGATGGACATCATGGCCAGACGCGCCAGATCCCAGGCGATGTTGTTGCCGTCCGCGTGGACATAGCGCCGCACAAAATCCTGTTCAATCGGCGTTGAGCTGTTTTTATACCAACCGGCGGTTGTATCGTTATCGTGCGTGCCGGTATAAACGACGCAGTTGTGGGTGATAAAATTGTGCGGCAAATCCAGGCTGGTTGGGTTGCCGCCAAAGGCAAATTGCAGGATTTTCATCCCCGGAAAGCCAAAACGGTCACGCAATTTCACGACTTTCGACGTAATCACGCCCAAATCTTCGGCGATGATCGGCATCTTGCCGAACTCTTTTTCCAGCGCGATAAAGAGCTTGGCGTCCGGGCCTTTGGCCCATTTCCCGTTAACAGCGGTTGTATCCTTAGCCGGCACTTCCCAAAATGCTTCGAAACCCCGAAAATGGTCAAGACGCAGAATATCAAACAACTCCAGCGTAGTGCGCATCCGTTCCTTCCACCAGGCAAAGCCGTCGGCTTCCATTTTTTCCCAGTGATAGAGCGGGTTGCCCCATAATTGGCCGGTCTCGCTAAAGTAATCCGGCGGTACACCGGCGACAACGGTCGGACGACCCTTATCATCCAAAAAAAATAAGTCCGGATGCGCCCACACATCGGCGCTGTCATAAGCCACAAAAATAGGAACATCGCCGATAATTTTGACATTTTTAGTGTTGGCATAATCGCGCAGGGCGTGCCATTGGCGGAAAAATTCAAATTGATAAAAAATATGGGCCTCTATTGCGGCGGCTTGTGTGCTTCGCCAGGCTTTTTTGGCTGACGGTTTGGCGACGGCAATATCGGGATGCCACTCGTTCCAGTGCTTGCCGCCGTGCGCCTCTTTAAGCGCCATAAACAGCGCAAAGTCATCCAGCCAATATTTGTGCTCCTTTTGAAAGGCGGCCAGCGCTTTCTTTTGCTCCGGTGTGGCCTTTGCCTTAAAGTTCTGGAAGGCGGCCAGCAGCTTGGCCATTTTGTACTGAATCACCGGGCCAAAATCTACTTTTTCTTTGGGGAAAGCCGGCGGATTGGCGATATCTTCTTTGGTCAACCAGCCTTCATCCACTAATTTGTCCAGGCTGATGAGATAAATGTTGCCGGCAAAGGCCGAAAAGCCCTGATACGGCGAATCGCCATAACCGGTCGGGCACAGCGGCATGACCTGCCATAGTGTTTGGCCGGCCTCAACCAGAAAATCCACAAACTGGTAGGCGATTTTACCCAGATCACCAATACCGTACGGCCCCGGCATGGAAGTGGGGTGAAGTAAAATACCGCTGGATCTTTCAAAATTCATAGTTCCCTCCTTAAAGTGGATTTCGAAATGCGGATTGTGGACTTATATCCATAATCGGAATTATTCGCAATTCGCATTTTCTCGTATCTGAAACGGATTTCCGGCCCATTTTACCTGATTGTATTAATAATAACAAAAGCCCTCCCGATTGTCAAGTCAAGAGGGCTTTCGTCTTAAGTGGTTTTGAATATATTTTTACATACAAAAAAAATCCCGCTATTTTCTTTACGGGCAAGTAATAGCGAGATTTTTTTAATTGGGCAAAGCCGAGTCGGTCACACTGCTTAGGCCGCTTCTTTTGGTTGCTCAAGTTTGTATTTTCTGCGGAAACGCTCAACACGGCCCGCCGTATCTAACAGACGATGCTTTCCGGTGTAATACGGATGGCAATTTGAGCAAATTTCAACGTGATAGTCTCCAACTGTGGTGCACACATCAAAAACCATTCCACACGAGCCGCACGTAATTTTCGACATCGTATACTTTGGATGTATTCCTTTTTTCATGTATCCTCCCAAATAATGATAAATTCAGTTAACGGGTTGCAAAATTATGCAGAAACCCGCTATTTGTCAACATATTTTTAATCTAAAATATTATAGGCAACGATATTGTAATCATTTTTTGAGGCTTTTTCTTTTTGAAATGAACCAAAGGGTGTTTTTTTTGTTTAGAAATCGTGGGCATAACCTGTTTATGCACGAATTATTAATCGGTGTATAATTTAATTTTTCATTTTCCGCTTGACAGTAGAAATTGTTTTTGATAAAATCGCTATGTTAAGCAATTTCAAATAGTTTTGCGTTGCAAAAAAGATACAAATTTTTTTTAAACGCATTTTTGTTAAACATCGAGTACTCGCGGTGTCATTTTTACGAAAAGGAGCGGCCCAATGTCATCAACAGCTACAAAACGGGAAATGGTTCTGGCAATCAGCAAATCCACCGGCATTAAAAAGAAAGTTGTGGGGCCAATTGTTGAAGAGGCTTTCGAATATATGCGGCTATGCCTTGAGGAAGGCAGACGCATCGAAATACGCGGTTTTGGCGTTTTTGATGTTAAAGTTTACAAAGCCAAGCCCGCCCGCAATCCGCGTACAGGCGACGAAGTGTTTGTTGAAGCCCATAAAAAGCCGTACTTTAAGCCGGGTAAGGAATTACGAGTTCGGGTCAATGAAAATGAGGAATGATCGCACCCTTAGTGTTGCATCTTAAAGATATTTGTCTTCAAAAGCCGGCTTTTTTTCTAGTCCGGCTTTTTTGTTTGGATGCATTGGCGGGGCGCATAAGAGGGTTGACAATTACAACGCAGGTTGCTATAATTCAACTGACGGCTTTCATTTAGATAATTTGTTGCAGAACCGTAGACAAAAATGAATCAATATAACTTTCTGTATTTGGGCGCGAGTCATTCTGTAAGAATCTCCCCTCAAGTTAGCTACTCCTTTCCAAGTGGCAAAATTGGGAATTAAACCTGACGGGTCTTTTTTGAAATCGTTAGATGCCGCATAACGTATAAAGACCCGTCAGGTTTTCTAAATCCCAAATTTCACGGTTGGAAAGGAGTATGCGGCAGATGAACTATTCAGGCGATGAACTTTAAAAACCGGACTTTTTGTTATGAATAAGAACTGGCTCTTTCTGATCGGTATATTTGTCGGCGTGTTGCTTTTATTGCCACGGCAGATCAATTATCAAAGTCTTCCGGATGAGCAATTTGCGGAATTCAGATCCACGCCGCGTTTAAATTGTGACGTCTGTGCGAATCAACAGCGTCCCGTCGCTTTTCGTCCTACGACTTCGCCCTCATCATCTTTTGAGCATCTTTATCAGGTTTTGCCGACCCAGATTTCTTCCTATGTGTCGCCGGCGGGGCATTTTCGATTGTGGTTTGTGACGCAAACCGTCGATGCCGTTCCAACCAAAGACGCTAACAGCACCGGTCGATCCGATTGGGTTGAGACTGCCGCCGATGCTTTTGACGACGCCTGGTTTCAGCAAATCGACCAGATGGGTTTTATCGCTCCGCCCAACGATTCCGCCTACGCGCCGGCCGGGACACCGGCTCTGAATGTTGGTTTGGACGGTTTGTTTGACGTATACTTTCTGGACCTTTCGGCCAATCTGATTTCCGGCTTCACCCAAAGCGAATGGCAAGCGCCCCCCAATAGCGCCAGATCCGGCGGATCGAGCAGCTACATTGTCATCGAAAATGATTTTGCCGGTAAAGATGACGCTGAGCGTGAGGTCTATCTGCGCATTACGGCTGCGCACGAATTTCATCATGCTGTGCAGTACGGCTATTCGCTGGACATGCCGCGCTGGTGGATGGAAGCGACGGCGGTATTTGCCGAGGATAAAGCTATGCCGCAAGTAAATAGCTATGTGCCCTATACCAACCTATTTTTGGAATCGCCTCAGTTGCCTTTGTGGAAGCGCGGGGGGTCGCGCGAGTATGGCGCAACGGTTTGGCCGCAATTTTTAGCGAATTATTACAGTCAGGGACGGGCCGACATTTTGCGCAGCATTTATGCTTATACGGCTTCACATCCGGGCAGCGCCAATTTTTTTAATTCGATTGACGCCGTCCTGCGGAGCGAGACCGGCGATTCGATGGACAAGGCTTTCAGCCAATTTACGGTCTGGAACTACTTTACCGGTAGTCGTGACGATAAGCGGCATTATGCGGATGGCGCGGCATTTCGGGAAGTCAGTTTGACCGGCCTGTTAAACTATCCGCCGAATATTACCCGCAACGCCGATCCGGCGGTTTTGCCGCAAGGCCTGGGCTGCAACTATCTTCAGTTTGAGAACTTAAGTTTTATTAAAGCGGGCAATTTTCGGATTCGTTTTGACGGTCAGGGTGACGGGGCGTATCGTTGGCGCGTGGCCTTAATTGTTTTTACGAATACCGGCTTTTCCTATACGACCGAGATCAGCCTGAATAGCGCCACCAATGACGGTGGCATTATTTTTGAGAACCCGTATTTGCTGGATCGGATTATTATGATCCCCGCCGTTGTCAGCTACAGTTCGGCGGGTCTTAGCTATACCTATTCGGCTGAGATTGTGCCGGCCACCATTGCTACGGAAGAACCTGATCCGACACAGTTTGCTCCCATTACGGATGTGAGCGCCTTCCCGAACCCGTTTCGCGAGCAAATCCAATTTGCGATCAACCTGAACGGCAATTTGCCGTCCGATCCGGCGCTCACCCTGTCAATCTATAATGCTGCCGGCCAAAAAGTAAGAGATTTGTTAAACGATCAGCCGGCCTCCGGCGCAATTTTTTGGGATGGCCGCGATAATAATGGCCGGCGTCTTAACGCCGGTGTATACTTATATCGGCTAACAGCGGGCAGACAAGTTTTGCAAGGCAAGATTACGCTTTTGTAGTGCAAATTTATGATTTGTTTGCTGAAGATATAAAAAACCGCGTTATTGTCGAGATGCAACACGAATGATATCCCGATCATTACGCCAAATTTTTTGCATTACGATCATAACCCAAAGGAGTTGCTATGTTTACCCGTTTCAACGAAGTTCGAGAGCTGGTGATTCCGACCAAGCTCGAATATTCTAAAAATGCCCGCGACTTTGTACAGAGTTTTTTGGAAGATCATCAACTTTCACCGCGCTTGACCATGAAGCTCATGCTCGTGGCCGATGAAGCGGTCGTGAATGCCATTACGCATGGCGTCACTGGCAATGAAAGCAGTGAGGTCAGCATTCGCTGTGCAGTTGAGCCCGGCAAAGTTGAGTTCAACATTACCGACAAGGCCGGCAAAAAATTTGATCCCGACTACTTTGAGCGCATCGCCAAAGTCAAGCAATGGAATCGCGGCGGGCGCGGCATTCTGCTGATTAATCGTATCATGGATGAGGTGATGTACATCTCTGAGACCGGACAGCAAACCATGCTTTACATGGTCAAGTATCTGGAAGAAAACGACATTGTGAAATGAGCGGCAATTTCGGCATTTTCAACAGCGAAAAGCAAATTGCCGCCAACTGCGGCCATCATGGCCATTGTCCTAAAGCTTAAAGCAATCATGTGACTTACGAACTCTTCATTGCCTGGCGCTATTTCAAAGCCAGACGCCAATCCAGCTATACCACCATTATCACCCTTATATCCGTCGGGGGCGTTTGCCTCGGGGTAGCCGCGCTCATTATCGTCCAGGCGGTTATGAACGGTTTTCGGGCCGATATTGAAGATAAAATCCTCGGCATTCATCCCCATATTTTTATCGATTCAACCGACGAAAAAGGCATGTCATTAGATTCGACGCTGGTTGATTTGTTGCGGCGTCAACCCTACGTTGCCGGTGTTCAGCCAATTGCTCAGGCCAAAGCCACCATCTCTTTTGAAGATAACATCGAAGGTGCTTTGATCAAGGGCATCGAAGCCGACTCCAAGAACTGGATTACGCAATTAGACAAATACATCAAATCCGGAGAGCCGGATCTGCGTTACGAAGGTGAGGACTATCAGACCAATTATTTGATTTTGGGCGCGGAATTGGCAGCTAAAGCCGGCGTCAATTTATGGGATACGGTCTACGTGGCTATGCCGACCGAAATACGCATTACCGTGGCCGGCGCGATCCCCCGCCTTAAAAAATTTGTGGTCGGCGGCATTTTCGACATTGGCATCTATGAGTATAACAACAGTGTCGGTTTTGTCCATATCCGTGCCGCTCAACAACTCTTTAAAATGAATGACCGCATCAGCGGCATCGAAATTAAACTGGTTGACGCCCATCTTGCGGAAAAAGTTGCCCCGGCATTAAGAGGAATAATTCCCGCAGAATACCGGGTGCAAACCTGGCAGGATCTAAACGCCACACTATTTTCAGCCCTGATGTTGGAAAAATATGCCATGTTTGTTGTACTATTACTTATAATTTTAGTGGCAGCTTTTAATATTGTGAGTACAATGATAATGATTGTGATGGAGAAAACCAATGCCATTGGGATTCTCATGTCGATGGGGGCAACCCCGCAGAGCGTCTCAAGGATATTCATACTGGAGGGGCTGCTGATAGGGGTCGTGGGCAGTGTTTTGGGCGTAGCGCTGGGCTATGGCACTACCATTGCCTTATCATTTTACAAAATCCCCTTACCGACAGAGTTGGTATTTATAGATGCTTTACCAGTCAAAGTGATGCCCGGTGAAGTGGCGCTTATTGCTTTTTTTGCGGTGGCGATTACATTTTTGGCGACACTATATCCGGCTCGGCAAGCCGCTCGTTTGGATGTAATCGAAGCGATCCGTCTTGAAGTATAACCGACATGGCAGATGACATTCAAAATCCACATGATCGTTTTTTCAAAGAAGTTCTTTCGCGGCCGAAACACGCGCGCGACTTTATCACCCGATACTTACCGTCGGAGATCGTGCGGCAGTTGGATTTAAGAAAGCTGTCGATTGAAAAAGACACGTTTGTAGACCCGGCGCTGCAGGCATATCTGTCGGACGTGTTATATCAAACCCGGCTCAAAGGCGGGCGACCCGCTTTTATCTATATCCTGCTGGAGCATAAGAGTTATCCGGAACCGCTGATCGCCTTTCAGTTGCTGCGCTACATGGTTAAGATTTGGGAGCGCACACTTTCGGACAAGCGCCATCAGACATTGCCGCCTATTTTGCCGATTGTGTTTTATCATGGTCGTTCGCTCTGGCGGGTGGGTTTACAATTTAGCGACCTGATTGATCAGGCCGACAAATTTGCGCCGTACGTGCCGGATTTTCGGTATATTTTGCAAGACCTGAGCCGTTACAGCGATGCCGAGATTAAGGGTATGGTTACGCTGCGGGTCATGCTGCTGACGCTCAAGCATATCTTTGATGATGATCTGGCGCAGCGCTTGCCCGAGATTTTCGGTCTTATGACCGACTTGGTTCGTAAGCAAACAGGGCTTGAATATCTTGAGACATTGCTGCGTTATATCGGCAGCGCTACGGATAAGTTGAGCGAAAACGAGATGGAAGCCATCGTCAAAAAAAGTTTTTCCGAAACAGGAGGTAATCTTATGCCGACAATTGCTGAAAAATGGATTGAAAAAGGGCTTAAGAAGGGACTGGAGCAAGGACTTGAGCAAGGACTTGAGCAAGGACTGGAGCAAGGACTTGAGCAAGGACTGGAGCAAGGACTTGAAAAGGGAATTGTCTTGACCTTACGAGACAATGTACTCGAAATTTTGCGCTTGAAATTTAAAAAAGTTCCAAAGTTGGTCGTCAAATTTATCAACGGCACGGCAAACGAAGCAACGCTACGCCATCTGCATCGGAAAGCGATTGTCGTTGAATCCACGAAAGCGTTTTTGGCCGAAATTGAAAAATTATCGAGCGAGTCAGCCCAAAAATGAGGCATAGTTCATGACGCAGTACGGTAAAGAGTCATACCCACGTATTCCTGCTGAAGCCATTTTGACTTGGCGTGATTTACAGAAAAAAAATCTCTACCCGGTTAATGCTTTTGGTGAGCGAATTTACCCACAGGATTATCATGCAATCCATGAATGGCAGAAATACGGCATTGATCACTATTTAGATCGGATTGCGCTCAAAGTTTTTGAGACTGAGCGCTATCGATTGTTAAAGCAGCGCCCGGTGCGTTCCGGCGTTTTTTCGCGTAAGGTTTTGATGGCTTTTCTGTTGCCCTTGGCGGTTGTGGCGGATGGTATTGTTTGCCGACCGGCCTTGAGCCGGGCGACTGTCCCTCTGAATACGGATGTTTATGCCCGAATTTTTGTCGGCGCGCTTAAATCACAGCTTCCATTTCCGGCTAAAGAAGTTGATGCTGCGGAAGGTCTTTGGCAATTTCCCACATTAGCTTTGGTTAACCACCTTAGCCAGCGTGAATTGGATTTGTATGAGCGGCATCAGAATTTACGGCCGGTTTTCCAGGAAATAAGCGAGCTGACCGGTTTGCAGGCACATTATTTTGCAGCGCTTTTTTATGCCGAGTCGGATTTGCAGCACCTCGTTAAAGTTGGGGATGACGTGCGCTTGATTCTTTCGCCTACCAATGCTATGGGCATTTCTCAAATGACTCGCACAGCAATGCGCCAATTGGATCAAGAAATTGCTTTTTACAAAAAAGTGATTGAATTGCGTGAGCAGATCCAAAAATCTTACATGATTTCCGGAAACTTAAAGTACGTGGAGAGCCTGGCCAAAGAAGTCGGCGGTACATTTGTTTTATCAACGTTGGCGGAGTCGGGCTATGACAATGTGGCTGGCTCCGATGATCTGGCTTTAAAGTACAATAAAGACCCGTTACATCTAAATTTCCGCGGGTTAACCAGTTCCGAGGATTTATGCTTGGAAGTGGCCCGTCGCTTGGATATTCTTAAGATTTTGGTGGGCGATTCCGTGGATCGCGATAAGTTTAATAAAGACGGAAAATACGCTGCTCGCGTGGGTGCGGCGTACTTCTATTTAGATTATCTGGCGCTACAGTCGGCTTTTCCGGAATATGACGACAGCACGATTTTGGAAATGTGCGTCAATAGCTACAACGCCGGACGCGGCGCGATGCTGCGTTTAATCTCCCGCTACGAAACCAGTTGGCGCAAGCATCGTTTTGGCGAAACCCAAATTCATTGGAATCGTTTTTCCAAAGCCCTGGTTACCCTGCAAACTATCGAGCAAAAACTGCAATTGCCCCAGCCACTTAAGGAAGATTTTGCCGCAAACAATTAGCCTATCGCAAGTCTTACCATCTATTTGTCACATAAATGTGCATTTCTTGTTACCACCGAATTATTGCCATCCTACTGATATTATCGGCATTCACCGCATGTCGCGCCAAGAGCCAAAAGGTCCGAGCGGATACGTCCGCTATTGCTCAAAAATCAAGCCTCACAAGCCCATGGAATTGGCCAGATTATCCGGACAAAACATATCAGATTGCAGATCATGAATCCGGTATTTCAGAAGCCGAACTTCATTTGCTTTTCCAGCAGTTAAACAATCAGCGTGAGCAGCTAAAGACGTTTTTCGGGCAAGAACTACCGGCAACGCCAATTGTTGTACATTTCTATAAAAGTCTTGAGGACAAGGGCCTCAGGACCGGCAATACAACTTTTTCCCATCTTGAAAATGATGCGATTCATTTAGTCATCCAAAAGACGTATTCAGATCACGTCAATTTTCACCATGCCCTCCTTTTAATTCGACAAATGTTCGCGCAGGCATCCTGTAAAGCGCTTGAGACCGGTTTAGCGATGCAATTTGTGCCCAATTGGCAGCGTCAGGGCAGCGAATATTGGGCCTGTCGCTTATTCTCCCCGTTGGATAAACCAAAATTAACCGATTTGCTAAACAATTCAAAATTCGATTTTAACTCGCCTCTGGTGCAGCATCCTTTGGCTGGTTCGCTGGTCAATTTTCTGATTGCAAAATGGGGCAAAAAGATATTTTTGGAGCGCTACAAATCCTGGCAGCCCAATCCCGCGGAAATCGACATCTTACAGCAAAAGTGGTGGACAGCCCTGATGGGCAAAAAGCAGGATTTTGACTTGCAAATTCAACAGAATCGCGCGGCATTTCCTATTCCGCCGGTATACCACAAAGGTTTTTGTCTGGCCCATGAAGGCTACAATATATACAACGGCTACTTGTCTGCCAGGTGCGATTCGGCGCAGGCTAAGCTGGTTCGCCTGGGGTGCAATGCTGTTTCGATCACACCATTTACTTATCTGCGTCAAAAGGACCGACCGGATGCACTGCCGTTTTCTCGCCGGACCGGTTCGGAAACGGATGAAAGTATCATCCACGCACTCGTAACTGCAAAAAATTTGGGCCTGTCCGTCATGATCAAGCCCCATATCTGGATGCGCGGCGGGGCCTGGTGTGGCGAGATTGAAATGACCACCGAAGCCGATTGGGATCAATTTTTTGCAATGTACTATGACTGGATAAAGCATTATGCGCTGATGGCCGAAATGTATCAGGCCGAGTACTTATGCCTGGGTGTCGAGTTGTGTCGCACGACGGGGCAGACCGAGCGCTGGCGGGAATTGATCCGCAAGATTCGCCTGCTTTACAGCGGCAAAATTACCTATGCGGCTAACTGGTGGCAGGATTATGAGAGCGTCGCGTTTTGGGACGATTTGGACGCGATCGGTATCGATAGCTACTTTCCCCTAAGCGCGGATGACAACCCTACAGATGAAGCGCTTCTGAGCGGGATGCGCCAGGCTTTAGTCAAAATTCAGGCTGTTCACGCACGATTCGACAAGCCAGTTATTTTTACCGAAATCGGTTATCGCAGCACATCTGCTCCCTGGAAAAAACCCCATGAGCATGGACGCCGGGAAAGCGTTAATATGGCGGACCAAGAGCGCTGTTATAAAGCTACATTCCAGGCTCTGAGCGAAGTAAACTGGGTAGAGGGTATTTATTGGTGGAAGTGGCCCAGTTATTTAGACTATGGCGGATTGTCCGACAGCGATTTTACGCCGAACAATAAACCGGCAGAAGATGTTGTCCGGAAATGGTTTCATAAACCAAGGTAATGGGTAGAAATCGTTTTTTATGGCATCAGTCGTCAAATTGTGAATTGTACGTATGGGGGACTTGCTGGTAAATTGTGATAAATCCTAACCCGGGCAAGCCGGAACCAAAGTAGATATGACATTTCGTGGAGAAATGTCATATCTTGCTCGGAAATTTCAGCCAAAAAAACAAAGATTTGGCTTGTTAGATACTAATATGAATTGAAAACATTGCGTAGCTCAGACAGGCAATACTCAAATTTTGTGCCACGCTCTGCAATCCTTTATTCTCGTGATTATTTTATGAATAGGGCAAAGGGTTGAGAAGCGAAATCCTTGTGGGTTTATCGATCGGAAAAGACCAGAGTTGAAGCGCTCAAAATATTAGAAATTAATTGTTCTTAATTTTAACTTTCCGAGGAGTTTATTATGAAAAAATGGCTTTTTGCTATATTAATTTGCGGCTTTATTTCACCACTATGGGCTGATGAAAAGTATCCAATCGTCAAGCCAAGTGGCTATTTGCAATTACAAGGTTTTTACACCGATCATGGCAAAAAGAGCGATTTTGGTTTCTTGCTGAAACGTATCCGGGTCGGATTTTCTGGTGAGATAAATGCTAAAATAGCGTTTGGGATCGAGCTCAATGCCACGACAGATGTCGTCTTGGATGAGGCAAAAATAGAGCTGTCCTATCTTAAAAATCATACAATTATGCTGGGCCAGTTTAATGTACCGTTTGGTGTTGAAAATCCGTATTCTTCCAAAAAGATTTTGACCATCAATCGCGCGGCGTTCTGGGATATTTTTGATGAGTACGATACCGGTTTGGCTGTTTCCGGGGATCACGGCACGATTCAATACGAGCTTGCCACATTTATTCGACCCAAAGCCAACCCTCAAGCCGATCATCCTGAACAAGATTACGTGGCCCGACTCCAACTAACCACGGCTGCCGGCCTTGTCCTGGGTGGATCGACATACTATGATCGCAGCAATGACGACAGCGCCAGCCTGGATTTTACTAAAAAACGGTTTGGCGGCGATATACGGTTAGAGCGTTCGCCGGTAACAGTTTGGTTTGAAATTTTAAGCGGCACCGATGAAGCCAAATCGTTTGACAACGACGTAACAACGACGACTGATTATTTAGGCTATTATGGTATGGCTGCTTATACACTTAAACCCGCCTGGCAAGTGGTCGCCAAGTATGACGTGTATGACCCGGATACAAGTCAGGATTACGATGCCTTCAAGCGGTTTACTGCCGGGCTTAATTGGCGGACTGAGGAAAACATCCGCTTATCCGCCAACATTGAATATCGTGAACCGGAATACACTGCGGATCCAGAGATAATGGGCATTCTCCAATTCCAACTGGTTTACTAAGGCCAGAGACCGGCGATGCGAGTTTAATTGTAGGCAGGAAATTTGATCAGGCTGTCGCGAGGAATGCCTTTCCGTGATTCAAGTCAGGGTGGAAACAATCCACCCTGCAAGTCAAGTTTCTGAGGAACTCTGTGCGCTAACAGGTTACATATCCGAAACGATTTTACCGGCAAACTGAAATGGAGAACTTATGAGGTCTTATCGTCATGAACTGATGGCCAAGTTTTTAATCCGGGGAACGATCACTTCGCTATTGATCATCATGCTGACGATTGTTATTATTGCTCGCTTTCAGGTCAAGCAAATTACCACTCAAACAAAAGAAAGCGCTCTCTACCTGTCTGATTTTGTCGCGGACTTGATCCATGAAGCGGCCGAAATGATGCACATGGGTAAGTTATCTGAAAACGAATTTGATGCGAAAATTCAGGAATATCTGGAGGACTTGAACAAGGATAAAGATATCACAGAAGCTTTGGTTGTGGACAGATCACAGCGCATTTTGGCCAGTCTGGACAAGGACGAAATCGGTTCGATTGAGCAGGATGACGAGGCGGTAACGCCATTGACGGGTCAACGGTTTGTAGAGGAGCGCTCCAAAAAGGCCTATGGTCAGCACGTTATTTGCACCGGTCAACCGGTCATAATAGAGGGCGTGATCACATACGCGGTTGTGTTGGATCAATCACTGGCGAGTATGGATAGTGAAATCGCTTCAATTATTTGGCAAGTCAGCCTGATGCTTGGCGCGGGTATGTTGGTATTGTTTTTATTGCTAGGATTTATTGTAAATCAGGCGGGTCAAGAAATCGAATCGCAGCAGAAACAACAGGAACAGCTTAAGACCATTTTTGGGAATTATGTCTCGCCCGAAGTAGCTGAAGTGGTCCTAAAGAATCCGGCCCAGTTAAAGTTAGGAGGAAATAAGCAACAGGTAACAGTGCTATTTTCCGATATCCGCGGCTTTACCCGTTATTCGGAGCAGACCACGCCGGAGCGTGTTGTGACGGTTCTGAATCGGACTTTTTCGTGTATGACTGACATCATCATTGCCCATGGCGGGATGATCGATAAGTTCATCGGCGATAGCATTATGGTTGTATTTGGAGCCCCATTTGTCAAATCGGACGACACGGACCGGGCTGTGCAGGCGGCGGTCAAGATGCAACTGGCGTTTACCGATCTTAAGCGACAGTTAGAGCAGGAGGGAATGTCTTTGCCGATTGAACAGGGCATTGGCATCCATTGTGGCCCCGCGATTGTGGGCAATATCGGCTCGCATGTCCGAATGAACTACACCGTCATCGGCGACACCGTAAATTTTGCGTCACGCCTGGAATCAACATCCAAAGCCGGACAGGTTATTGTCAGCGAGGACGTGCTCAAAAATCTGACTATTCCTGTCAAAACCCAGGCACTGGCTGGCGTTAAACTCAAGGGCAAAAGCGGTGAATATACTTTGCATATTATTGAAGAACTGCAATCTTTTGCCAAACTGGATTCGGACAAAAGAATCGATCAAGCAAGGTAATTTTATTAAAATTTAACTAAAAATTAAAACAAAAATAAAAAATTCTGAAAGTAATGCGCTAAATTTTTCCGACTTATTTGCTGGCGCAGGCGGATTATCAGAAGGTTTTATCAGGGCAGGCTTTACTCCTATTGTCCATGTAGAATCCGATGAATCTGCTTGCTATACTTTAAAAACCAGAACTACCTAAGAATTTACTTTATGTAAATGTAATGCCAACATTATCAGTCCCGCTTTCAAATCGAATTCATCTTTCGCGACGCCAAACAATTTACCGGCTTGTGTGACGGTCAGGCCCGCGATGAGGAGCGCCTCAACCTTCCAAGTCCTGTCAATCTCGCCAAAATCGACGCCATCAAACAGTGGGATCGGGCTAAACCTTTTACATTCTCCATGTCCTCCCTCAAGTCCCGTCATTTCAACGCCCACCTGCTCGATACGTTTATTTCCACGTTTGATCTCGACCCGAACATGATTAAAAAATCACCTCCAATATCAGAAAATCGTGGCCTATGGGGCTATCAATGCCTAAATTCTGTCCGAAGTATTGGGTATAATAAGTCTATCATACTTACAGGAGCGTGACACATGACGGGGCAACTCATTCAACACATTGATATTATTGGCTTTCCGATGGACCTGGGCGCAGACCGGCGCGGCGTGGATATGGGCCCATCAGCGCTGCGAATTGCCGGAATGGAAAGCAAGCTGACTTCATTGGGCTATACGGTCGAAGATCATGGCGACATTTTTATTCGCAACCCGGAAGTCCAAAAAATTGAAAATCCGCAGCTAAAGTTTTTGAAAGAAATCGTCAAGCGTTCGGAAATGCTGGCCGGGAAAGTGGAAAAGGTACTGACCGAAGGCCACTTTCCGCTGTGTCTGGGCGGCGACCATTCGATGGCGCTGGGTTCTATCAGCGGGGTGGTCAACTTTTGCCGGCAGCGCGATCAAGAGGTCGGCGTCATCTGGATTGATGCCCACACCGATATGAATACGCACGAAACCACGCCGTCGGGTAATATTCACGGTATGCCACTGGCGGCTTTATTAGGCTTGGGTTGTGAGGAGCTGACCCATTTTTTGGGATTTTCGCCCAAACTGAAGCCGACCAACTGCGCCCTGATCGGCATCCGCGATGTGGATGAACGGGAAAAAACCAATATTAAACAGATGAAGCTGCCGATTTATACGATTAGCGATGTGGATCGCAGCAGCATTCATCGCATCATCAACAAGGTCATCAAGGATTTGAAAAAACGGGTCGATCACATCCACGTCAGCTTTGATCTGGATAGTGTGGATCCCACGGAAGCGCCGGGCGTAGGCACACCGGTGCCGGGGGGCCTGAGCTACCGCGAAGCCCACTTGTTAATGGAGGCGCTGGCCGATACCGACTGCATGTCGTCGATGGAAGTGGCGGAGGTCAACCCAATTTTGGATGATAAAAATCGCAGCGCCAAGTTAGCCGTCGATCTGGTGGCGTCGGCGTTTGGTAAGCGAATTTTATGAGCATCATCCAACCAGGACAGCTTGCGCCGGACATCTGCCTGCCGGATGCCGCCGCGCAGCCGACCCGACTGTCGCAATTTCACGGTCAATGGGTCATCGTCTACTTTTATTGCAAGGACGATACGCCGTCGTGCATGATGGAAGCGACGGATTTCACTGCGTTTCTGCCCCAGTTACGCCTGCTCAACGCGGTGGCGCTGGGCATTAGTCCGGATTCGTCGGCCAAACATGCCAGGGCCGTAGCCAAATATAAAATCGAAATCCCTTTATTAAGCGACATGGAACATACGGCGGCCACACAATTTGGCGTTTGGCAACGCAAAAAATTATACGGACTGGAATACGACGGCATTGTCCGTTCCACCTTTTTGATCGACCCGACCGGGCAGATTGTTGCCGCCTGGGAACGCATTCGGGTCAAAGGCCATGCCGAAAAAGTCATCAAACGTTTGAGCGAGGTGCAGTCGTAGCCTGAATAATTCATTGATTGATACTTTCTAAAAAGGCATTTCAAAAAACCGGAAACCGGCACATGAAAAGCATGATCCCCCGTTTTATCCACGATAATTACCAGGCCGGCAACTTCTCCGGTCACTTCGAAGCCGCGGCCATGTTCGTGGATATTTCCGGCTTTACTCAAACAACCGAAGCCCTGATGCGGCTGGGCCGGGAAGAAGGCGCGGAAGTTCTGTCGGAAATTCTGCGCACCATTTTTACCCCAACCGTGCGGGCTGTCTACGAGCATGGCGGCTTTATCGTCGGCTTTGCCGGCGATGCCTTTACCGCGCTTTTTCCTATCGAAACTATCGAAGCAAAACCTTGCGAAGGTTTTCAGACATCACCGTTGCAATTGACCCCCGAGACCTTCGCAAGGTTTGCTTTGGCTGCTGCGCTCGACATCCGCCAATTCTTCAGCGATCATCCTACGATTCCATCCAAGTTTGGCGACTTTCCCTTTGGCGTTAAAATCGGCCTGGCCGTCGGGCCGGTGGAATGGGGCATTGTCGGCTCAAAACAGCGCAAGACTTTTTACTTTCGCGGCCCGGCCATTGACGATTGCGCCCGGGCCGAACATCACGCCCAAAAAGGCGAACTCTGGGCTACGACGGATTTTGTCGCGCCCGTCGCCGATCTCATTCCCCAAAAATTTGCCGAGGACGATTGTTATCGCATTGACCGGATAAAACCTGACAGGTCTTCAAGACCTGTCAGGTTTGAATCCGCTCCGGCTTTCCCGCTCGATCTCGCCATCCACCGAATTTTTTGCGGTGCAGCCCTGGCCCAATTGCCTCATGCTGAATTTCGCAAAATTGTGCCTGTTTTTATTGCCTTTGAAGGCATTAGTGATCTGAATCACTTTGCCGAAAATGTATTAACTTTAATGGAAACTTACGGCGGGGAACTCAGCCGGATCGACTTTGGCGACAAAGGCGGCAATGTGCTGGTTTTCTTCGGCGCACCCGTCGCGTATGAGGACAACGAGGCGCGGGCGCTGCGTTTTGTGCATCGCCTTAAAACCCTAACGGAAGCGTCGGAAATTGGGGCGCGGCTGCGGGCCGGGGTGACGGTCGGCGTTTCCTATTGCGGGCTGAACGGCTCGGATTTGCGGGCGGAATTTACCTGCCTCGGCAACGCTGTCAACCTGTCGGCGCGGTTGATGATGGCCGCCGAGTGGGGTCATATTTTTGTCGTTGAGGAGATTGCTCAACAGCCGCAGTTTATGTTTGCCTACGCCGGCGAACGACAATACAAAGGCCGTGCCCAAACGGTCCCGACCTATGCCTATGAGGGGCCAACGCCAGTGACCGAAAAATTTTTCAGCGGTCAATTTATTGGCCGGCAAAGCGAGTTGGCGCAATTAACGACCTGGGCGAAACCTGTTTTTGACGGTCGATTTGCCGGCATCGCCTGCATTTACGGCGAACCCGGCCAGGGCAAAAGCCGCTTGCTGGATGAACTGTTGAATGCGTTGAAGCGTGAACAACCCATCTTATGGTTGGAAGGCCAGGTG
Source organism: uncultured Gemmatimonadota bacterium (assembly GCA_964404765.1). Taxonomy (GTDB): domain Bacteria; phylum 4572-55; class 4572-55; order 4572-55; family 4572-55; genus CAYOLL01. The sequence continues at coordinate 53,515 of CAYOLL010000004.1, forward strand.
GATCAGATCGTTTCGCGGCCGTTTGATCCGTTTATCTACATCCTGCGTCAGCGTTTCAGCCAGCAGGACAGCAACAGCCCCGCTATCCGCCGGGTCCGCTTTGAGGCCAGTTTCAAGACTTTATTGGACGCGCTGGCTCAGTGTTACGCTGAATGCCCGTCCGATTCACCTGCCGCCGGCCGCGTCGATCAACTCCGCCGTGAGTTGGCGCGGACGCAATCCGTGCTGGGCGCATTGCTCGGCCTGCATTGGCCCGATTCGCTCTACGAGCAGTTGGACGCCAAAGGCCGCTATCAAAACACCTTGCAAGCGCTGAAGACCTGGCTGCTGGCTGAAAGTCTGCTGCAGCCGGTCGCCCTGGTGATCGAGGACTTTCACTGGTTAGATGAAGATTCCCGTGAAGCCCTGCGCGGCCTGACTCGTCAGATTGCGGATTTTTCGCTGGCGATTCTGGGTACCGCCCGCTACCGTGACGACGGCGGCAAGCCCGCGTTCGTTCCGGAAACAAGCCCGGAAGTCCCCCGTTTGGAGATTGATCTGAACCAATTGTCGGCTGATAGTGTGGCCAAGTTGGCCGAAGCCGAATTAGACGGGCTCATTGACCCGGCCTTGCTACAAATCCTGTTAGACAGGGCGTACGGCAACCCGTTCTTTACCCAGCAATTGCTACGGCATCTGAGCGAAAACAATCTGCTGCAATCGGCCAAAGACAATGAAGGCCGGCGTATCTTTTTGCCGCCGGCGCAGGCCGATGTAATGCCGGACAGCATTTCCGCCGTGTTTGTCGCCCGTATCGACCGGCTGGAGCGCGACTTGCAGGAAATGATCAAAACCGCCGCCGTCTTTGGCCGCGAATTCAATATTGGAGATTTGCTGGCCGTCCTGCAGCGATTGAATTCCCCCTTAGAAAAGGGGGCCAGGGGGATGTCTTTGCAGGAAGAACAACCGACTGTCGAATTAAAATTCCCGCAACAATTGCAAGCGGTCGAGCGCGAACGGATTTGGGCCGCCTTAGACGAAGGGCGACGGTTGTTCAACCACGCCTTGCTGCGAGACGCCGCCTACAAGATGCAGCTCAAAGCCCGGCTGCGACAGTTGCACCAAACCGCCGCCGAGTGCATCGAACAAGCCACCGGCGCAAGCCCGGAGCATTACGCCGTCCTGGCTTATCACTACGAGCAGGCCGGGTTGATCGGCAAAACGATTGTGTACTTGCAGAAAGCCGGTGATTTTGCTAAAGGAAAATTTGAGAATCACAACGCGCTGGCTTTGTATGATCGGCTGCTAAACCTGATATTGCCGCACGCCCGGGCAGAAAAAGTTTCCGCTTCAATTCCCGTCACTATTGATGCAATGATCAACAAAGCCCACGTTCTGGATTTAATCGGTAAATGGCAAGATGCCTTGCAAGTTCTGCAAGCCGCGCTGAATTTGGCTGAAAATGCGCAGGATATAATCCGTATTGGCGCGGTTTGTAAAACTACCTGCGCGCTTTTCATGCAGCGCGGGCAATATGATGAAGCTTTTACTTATTGCGAGCGTTATTATATTATCGCCCAGCAGACAAGCAACACTTTGGGATTGGCTGAGGCGTTAGGGATGATCGGAATTATTCACATTACCAAAGGTGAGCATAAGGAGGCGCTAAACTGTCTTGAACAGGAATGGCAAATTTGCGAACGCTTAAATGATAAAAAAGGGATGGCGCGTGCCATTGGCAATATAGGCATTGTATATGATGAACAAGGCGATCGCCTTAAGGCGTTATCGTGTTACCAAAAACGCTTGCAGCTTGCCGAAGAAATCAATCACAAGTCCACAATCGCCAACGCGGCTTGTAACCTTGGCGTAATTTTTTACTTCGACGGTAATTATGAAAAAGCCATGCGCTTTTATCAGCAGTCGTTACAGGCCTGTAGTGAGTTGGGTCATCAGCGTCAATTAAGCATCTCTATCGGCAATATCGGCGCCGTTTATGAAGAAAAAGGGGAGTTCGAAAAGGCGCGGCAATGTTATGAGAAAAAAATGGTTATTTGTAAAGAATTGGGCGACAAAAGAGAATTGACTATGGCCTGGTGCGGGCTGGGCAATATCTGCAAAGCGAAAGGCGAATATCTTCAAGCCAATGATTATTATGAACGTGCCATTGAATTGGCCGAGCAATTGGGCGCTAAATATTATTTGGTGGAATTTGTTGTTAATAAAGCTGAGGCATCTTATCTCAACCGCGATGATACGACGGCATTATTTTTTGCCGAAAGAGGATTAACCATGGCCGAAGAAACAGGGCGAAGGGACTTTGCGTTTAAGGCGCGCTTGCTTCAGACAAAAATCAGTCTTCGGGCGAACCCGCTTCTGGATGCCGCCCGCCTAGAACTTTTGCAACCCTTTGCCGAAAACGAGGCCGAGCAGGCATTATGGCATTTTGAGTGCTGGCGCGCATTTAATCATAACGAGCATCGTCAGCAAGCAACGGAATTATATCAAAAGCTATATGGAAAAATTCCCAAGCATGATTATTACACGCATTTAACCGAATTGAGCGCACTATAATTTCCAAGTCATCTCATCCTCATCCAAATGGAGGCGTTTATGTCGACCCACAGATTTTTTTGCCTACTGACAACATGTTTCTTATTTTTTGTGGGCGCGCGTTTATCTGCGGCTAATCCGCTTTTTATTGTAACCAATTCAGCCAACGACACCTTGTTTATGGTCGCTGACGACGCGATTACGCTCCGCGCCAAGCTGATCATTAACGATTCCGGCGATACCATCGGCATTGTGGGCGCGGATAACATTTTCTTCAACTTGGGTCAACCGACGGGAGCACGGACGACGCCTTCGCGCAGTTTTATTATAGCGGGCGGCGGTGAAGGTGCCCGCAGCACGTTTGGCCAGAATGAGTATTTCATCGTTTCCCCAGATTCGACCGGCTTTAACGACACAGCCTTTGACGAGCAGATTTTGTGGGTGCCAACCAAGGGTGCATTGATCGCCGGCAAGGTCATCGCCAATGATGACAGCATCGGCCAAAACTCCATGACTTTTGGTTTTAAATGCATTGCTAAAGGCAACCACTCGCTGGCCATCGGCAACCAAACCCGGGCCTACGGCGCCAACAGCACGGCTATGGGCAACCAATGCGTGGCGTCCGGCAATAGCTCTATGGCTATGGGCTTTCAATCGGAGGCAAATGGCCACAATTCAATCGCCATGGGTTACATCTGCCGAAGCGATAGCGGTCGGTCGGTGGCCATGGGTCAGGAGACCACCGCCTCCGGTGAGGTCGCCGTGGCGCTGGGGATGCGAGTCACCGCCAGCGGCAACTACTCCGTCGCTCTGGGGCGCAATGCTTCCACTAACGGGAAGGGCGGAGCCTTTGTTTATGGAGACCGTTCAACTGCAAGCACAACCAATGATACCTTGTTTGCCACATTGCTCGATCAATTCAACGTGCGCGCGGCCGGCGGCTATCGTTTTTTTGCCAGTTCCGACATAGCTGCCGCTAAAGGCGTCTTCATCGCCCCGGACGGCAACATGGGTTTGGGTACAGACAATCCGAGCGCATTCAAATTGCAAGCGGCCGGCTCCATCGGCCCGGAAACGGATGCTTTGTACGATCTGGGCTCGTCAAGTCAACGCTGGCAAAATGTCTACGCCGCCAACGGCACAATCCAAACCTCCGACGGCCGGCTGAAAACCGACGTGCGCGAACTGGAGTACGGCTTAGACGACGTGATGCGCCTGCGCCCGGTCTCTTACACCTGGAAAGATCGGCCCTTCGACAACGCTCAGGACAAGCCCGCCGGCCGCAAGTTGGGCCTGATCGGTCAGGAAGTGCAGGACGTGATTGCCGAAGTCGTCAAGGCCGGCAACGATGCCGATCACACCCTGGGCCTGTATTACAGCGATTTGATTCCGGTGCTGATCAAGGCGATTCAGGAGCAGCAGGGGCAGATCGAGCAACTGCGGACCGAATTGCAGGAAGTCAAGCGGCAGGAGCGATAGGTGAACAGTCTGGCTTTTTTCAGGATAGTCGGATCAAAGCTGTATGAAACGACGGGTGATCTGGCGGCGGCGAGTATTCGCTGGTGGGTGCGGCTCACCGGCAGGCGGGTGCCCAAACGCGCGACGCCGTGGTTGAAATGCCCGATGGGATTGGCGGGTCGTATTGGCGCGGAATTCTACGAGCGTCTGGCCCAACAGGAAGCGCTTGAAATCAAGCCGGCGTCTGACGCCGGATTGCTGACCGACTTTGGCGCGCTGAAAGGAAGCGGCTTCAATCCGGCAGCCGTACACCCGGCGATTCAGGATTTTTATGAGCACACATCGCGTTATCGCCTGGAAGCCTGGAGCGAGGCCGGCCTCTTGACGCGGTTTTTTTTATGGGTTTTGACCCGGCTGGTCAGCCGGCGGATGGATCAACTGAACTTCCCGGTTTCGTCGCTGGAATTGGCCGGCGGGATGACCAGTCAAATTCTCCCGATGGTCAATGCGGCGGGACAACGGGTTTATACGGGCTGGCTGCGGCGTTTGGCGGCGACGGATACGGTCATCTACACGGGTCTTTATTCCATTGAAACACCGGCGGCCTTCCCCAATCCGTGTGTCAAAGTGAGCTTTCCTTTGCCGCTTGGCAGCGCGACTGTTTTTCTTCGTCCCGAAGCGCAGGCCGATGAGTCTTTTAAGCTGATTTCGTCGGGTTCGCGCTTTGGCGAGCCGGGTTTCTACCGGATGGTAGAAGTTGACGCCGATCATTGGAAGGTGCGCTATGTTCGGACGCTGCGTGAGTTTTTCCATGTCTACGTGGATAAAGAAGGCCGACTGCGGACCGACCATGTCGTGCGCTTTCTTGGTCTGACTGTTTTGCGGTTACATTACAAGATGGAGCGGGTCAGACCCTGACCACGGTTTGCCGATGGGCGGCCTTTTGCAATCTACAATCCACAATCTGCAATTGAGCGTCTGCCGGGGGCGAAACTGTGGGCGAACTGTCCCTGATCACCGGTCAGCCGCGCAACGCGACGATGGGCGCCGCCGAAAAGAGCGTGATCTTTCGCTTAGACAAGGCCGGTTTTAACCGTCTGGGTGATCAATATCCCGACCAGATGACCGCCTTTACCCGGACGCTGATTCCGAAAATCCTACGGCCCATATTTTTCATCTCAACAAATTTAAGCAAAGCCGGCCGACCTGAACCGCTGCATCAGGAAATTTACCAGAAATTGGGGGTTGATTTTGAGCGGCTGCCCGTCACGAAGATGGTAGTCGAAAATTAGAAATTTGCAACTACTTCTGTAGTGCCTGCCGGATCCGATCCGCATGAAATAAGGATCCGAGTGCTACAGCGCGGAACTTGGGTTAACATGACGAAAAACATCATTCTAATCGGCTTTATGGGCACGGGCAAGGACACGATTGGCAAGCTGATCGCCAAGCGCATGGGCCTGCGTTTTTTATCGACGGACGAGTTGATCGAGCGGCGGGTTGGTCGCCCGATCAGCCAAATTTTTGCCGAGAGCGGCGAGTCACATTTCCGCGCGCTCGAAAAAGAGGCGCTGAGTGATCTGGTCGACCTGAAAAATTTGGTTGTGGCGACAGGCGGCGGCATGATCATTGACCCGGAAAATCGCGCCCAACTCAAGCAAATGGGTCGGGTTATCCAACTGAGCGCCCCATTAGAGATTCTGGAAACACGCCTGACCGGCGATGATACCCGACCGTTGGCGCGCGACTGGTCGAACGTGCAGGCGCTTTATCAGGCGCGGCAGGGTTTGTACGACTTTGCCGATATGACAGTAGACACCGCTTTTCGCGCTCCGCGTCAAATTAGCAATGAGATTTTGGAAGGCTACGGTTATCCGTATCTATCGGAAATCACACCCCAATCCGTGCGAATTGCCGGCAGCGCCAAAACCTACCGGGTGCAAATTGATGTTAATTTACTGGAACGCATCGCTGATTTTTTGGGCGAACGGCTGCGCACCGGTCAGAAAGTGGCTGTGGTAGCCAATCCGCTGACTGCCGGACTTTTTATGCATGATCTTCAAGCAGGTTTGCAGAAAATTGGGCTGACAATTGTCCCGATCATTGTGCCGGATGGCGAAGCGCATAAGACGTTAGAAACTGCCGGGCGCATTATTGACCAACTTATGGCGCATAAACTGGGCCGGCAGAATCCGATCCTTGCGCTTGGCGGCGGTGTTGTTGGCGATTTAGCCGGTTTTGTTGCTTCAACCTTTAAGCGCGGCACACCATTAATCCAAATTCCGACAACACTGCTGGCGCAAATTGATGCGGCTATTGGTGGTAAAACCGGGGTAAATCATAAGCTGGGCAAGAACATGATCGGCACCTTTTACCAGCCTGATGCCGTATTAGTGGATGTCAATACGTTGCAATCCTTGTCGGATCGTGAGTTTCGCAACGGCCTGGCTGAGGCAATTAAGTACGGCGTCATTCGCAGTCGCTTTTTGTTTGATTGGCTCGATCAAAAACGCAGCGCCATTCTGGAGCGTGACCCGGCTACCCTGGTCGATCTGGTGCAGCAGTGCGCAGAAATCAAAGGCGATGTCGTGGAGCAGGATGAGTTTGAAACGCAGGCCGTGCGCGAGATTTTAAACTTTGGCCACACGATTGGTCACGCCATTGAAACCATGACCGGCTATACTGTCTACAAGCATGGGGAAGCCGTGGCCATCGGCATGGTCGAAGAACTTAAAATCTGCGAAAAAATCGGTTATCTTCGTATGCAGGATGCGGTGAAAATTCGAAGGCTCATCCGTGATTACGAATTGCCGGTCAGCCTGCCGGCAGATATTGATCAGCAAGCGTTGCGGGATCATATTTTGCAGGATAAAAAAGCGGCGGCAAATACAATTAACTTCCCGGTAGTGCGGCAAATCGGGCAAGCGACGGTGGAGGAACTAACGTGGGACGCTATCTGGTAATTCATGGGCCGAATCTGAACATGCTCGGCTTGCGCAAACCGGAGATTTATGGCAACACAACCTTGCCGCAGATCAACGAAGCCATTCAGCGCTGGGCCGAAGCGAACGGCGTTAAGGCGCACACCTTCCAATCCAATCACGAAGGCGCGTTAATGGATTGCATTCAGCAGGCGCGCGGTCAATACAGCGGGCTGGTCATCAATCCCGGCGGTTATACCCATACGTCGGTCGCCCTGCGCGACGCCATCGAAGCCGCTGAAATCCCCACCATCGAAGTCCATCTCAGCAACATTCATGGCCGTGAGAAATTTCGTCACAAATCTCTAATTGCGCCGATTTGCGTCGGGCAGATCACCGGGCTTGGCTGGCAGGGTTATTTGTTGGCTTTGCAGTATTTTGTGGATTTGAGAAGCGGTCGGTAACGTCAAAGGTTTTCCAAATCTTGAGGATTTAGAAAATCGGTCGCGCCCGCCGGCTTGCTCGTACTTTTTCGGCTGAGATAGCTGCGGAGAATTAAGGCGGCGGCTGTTTGGTCAATCGTGGCTTTTTGACGGCGTTTCTTTTTGGATAAGCCGCTTTCCCGGATCATTTCCTGCGCCAGCGACGATGTCAACCGCTCGTCTTCAAATTCAATCGGGCAGGTAATAATTTCCTGGAGCTGTTGGGCGAACAGGCGGACTTTATCCACAGCATGGCCCTGACTGCCGTTCATATTGGCCGGTAAGCCGATAACCACTTCACCAATTTCCTCAGTTTCGATAATTTTTTTGAGCTTTTGCAGAAAATCCGGGCAGGTTTTTTGATCAAACGTTGTTAAGGGGCGGGCTGTCCAGTGAAAAGCATCGCTGATGGCTACGCCGATGCGCCTGTCGCCATAATCAAGAGCCAATATAGGTTTTTTAAGCTCCATGATTAGAAACTTTCAGTGCGATTGCGACCCATTTCTTTGGCCATATACAAGGCAATATCCGCTGCTTTAAGCATATCCTTCCAATCGGTGACTTTGAAGTTTGGATACGAAGCTGTGCCGATACTGACGGTGATTCGTACTTCGTAATCATCTTCTACAATCGGTGATTTTTCGATCAGATACCGCATTCGATCTGCCATCTCGCTCATTTTTGTCTTGCTAACCTGCGGTAATATTAATGCAAAACGGTCGCCGTCCAGACGGCCCAAAACGTCAGAAAAACGCACATGGCCGCGCAATACTTTGCCAAGCTTTTTGAGTACCAGGTCACCGGCTTTTTTCCCATGCGCCTCATTAACTTTTTTGAAATTATCAATGTCGATTAACATCAATGATAAGTTATACTTATAGCGACGCGCCTTAGCAAACTCCAGTTCTAATAAATAGAAAAAATGGTCTCGTGAATAAAGACCGGAAACGCGATCCCAAATTGAAGCGTTTTTAATATCATCTTTAAGCTTGATAATTTCCTGATTATCTTTAATGATATAGACACCGCTGATAAACTGCTCATTTTCGTCAAAATGAACCGCGGCGGTTACTCGCACCGGAATCGCGGCATCTTCACCAATAATCAGCGTTCCTTCAATATTCGTTACCGGCTTTTTTTCTTTAATGGCTTCGACAAAAAGGGACTCGCCCCGTTCAAAATTAAAGCGAAATACCTCATGGACAGGTTTGTCGCTAAGTGATTCTTTTGAAGAATGAATCAATTTGCAGACAGCCTCATTTACCAAAACAATTCGATAGTCTTTATCAACAACAACTACGCCAGTATCTAAAACACTTAAAACAAACTCATACCAAACAGGACGATTTACGATATCTATTGTGTTTTCCGGTTCCATGGGAGTCCTTTCTTTTGGAGCTATTGGCTTATTGCCGACTTGTTTTTTACTAAGCCCCAAAAAAGTTTAACGCAGATCATGCTATTTGTCAACTGATTTCCAAAAAACTTCCCATATTATTCTGTCAACACCAAAATTTTTAAAGATATTCATGAATTGTTGAGCGTTTTTACCAATTTGAATAGCTGCTCAAAAAGTGTTGGTTAACCGTGCGAAGGCTCCCGCCGGTTCTTTTTGTAAAAGTCCTGAAACTATTGGTTTCGGCCCAAGTTTAACCTTCGTAAAGCTTGACTTAATTCATATTTTTTGATCAGTTATCTATTTTAATTTTAACTTATTGTTTATAAACAGGTTATGATTTACTCTACACCATCGTCATGCGTAATTGAGGGTAGCAATATGAAGATAAATTATATTCAGGCCCAATGGATTCAACATATTTTGCTTGACCGTTTTAAAGGATTGGTCTATATTCGCATTTAGCGCTGGCCAAAACTAATACTGCTTAAGGGTTAAAACCCTGAACGAGAATTACGACTTCACAAATCTAAATCCCTGCTTGGAGAGCTTACTTAATGAAAGATCAGTTGAAAGCCACTCTACGCTTTGAAGATCCTGTTTGCATTTTATCATTAGCCGGCGAAATAACGACCTTTTCCGAACAAGAGTTGAGTCGAATCTACCAGGCGGCTGTAGGGCAAAAGGCCGGGCGTATTCTATTTGACTTTAAAGAGGTGAACTATATTAACAGCGCCGGGTTAGCCATTTTAATCGGGCTGGTCAATGAAAGTCGGAAAAAGAAAATCGAAATTACCATCTCCGGTTTATCGCCGCATTTCAAAAAAATATTCAAAATGGTTGGTTTAACCCAGTTTGCCAAAGTCTTTGATGATGAGCTTCTTGCATTGGATGCCATCCGGCAAAACATAGTCGCCGCCAAGCCGGCCTGATTAAATTTCATAAGTAATTACCTTGACAATACGAAGCGTCCAACTTAAAATCATGTTCACATTCAATTTTTTTAAACCTTAATTTATGTAGGAGGAAAAATGAAGAGATTACTTAAAGTAAGCTTGTTATTCGTCACCTGGTTTGCCTGTTCACAGGCTTGGGCTCGCCCGAAGGATATAAACCTGCCTATCGAGACCGCCCTTGAAAATCCAAGCACCCAGGCTCCCCGCGAGTCACGCACGGTGCTCTTTTTTGACGATCTGGAATCGGGCGCTGCCGGTTGGGAAAGTTTTGATTTCACCGCCTTTGATTCCGCGGACGTAAGCTGGCATGTTAGCGCTCAGGGCGCCTTTGAAGGTACCTCTTGGTGGTGCGGTGATGAACAAATTGGCGGGTACAATAACTCTTGGCTGCAATATTTGGATACACCAACCATGGATTTGAGCCGAACAACGGATCCGATGTTGACTTTTAAAGCTATGTGGAGCATGGAGGCGCCTAGCGTATTTGGAAGTTGGGATGGTTGGGATGTAGCTAACATGTGGGTTTCAACCGACGACGGTGCTACTTGGAATGTAGTCAGACCAACGACTGGTTCCACTTATAATGTCGCTAGTGCCTACGGGTTTGGACATACTTTTAATTTTGGGCCAAACATTCCCGGCTGGGGTGGTGGCAGCGGTGGTTGGCAGGATATAGGTGTCAATTTATCCAGTTACAAGACTACAAAAACGAAAGTTCGCTTTGCTTTATGCTCGGACAATAGTGTGTCAGCGCCGGATTCTTCCTATCTTGTAGGCTTCCATGTAGATAACATTAACGTCAAAGATGGCGCTATTGTCATTTTTAGCAATAATGGCGTAGAAGACGGCAATTTGAAAGCCGATAGTGATGGTTTTGAAGGCTACGGCGATTTATGGGATCTGAGCACACGACGAGCGTCAAGCCCCACCCACAGCCTGTATTGTGGCGATCCGACTACCGGCAAATACTTACCTAATCTGGATGATATGCTGGTTTCGCCGCCGATTGATTTGACGGGATTGGCCGCTAATCCTGAAGTTCTTAATGTTGATTTTAATGTATGGTGCCGGCAAGATTCCATTGGGGCGAGTTTAGCTTTGCGGGATTATTGGGTACCCTATGTATTCATCGAGGCCGAAAGTAAAATAGAGGCCCTGACGGGTTTTGCTTATACCGGGCGCTGGGTAGCGGCGGATGGCGGATTTTTACGCTTTTCTCTGGCACAGGCACGTGGGGCGCCAAGCCTGGCCAAATGGCAAGGCAAAGTCATTCGAATTGCGTTTAACTATATCAGCAATGATGACGGCGACGAGCGCGAAGGACTTTACATCGACAATTTGACTGTAAACTATGTCAACGTGTTTGCGCCCTGTAATGTTAATGCTGTTGCCAATTACGACCTCAAGAATGTCAAGTTGACCTGGGATACAAGCTGTCACCCGGCCCGAACGGATAATCCGGATGGCGCGCGCACAACCGAGTTTGTCGAGAACCAAATCTATATGGGTATTGATGCTCTGCCCGGCGAAGAGCCGATTGCGACGCTGACAGACCCCAATGTACATGAATTTATCGATGCCAACGTTAGCGGTTTGTTTGGCCAACCCATCAGCTTTATGCTGTACTACAAAATGAATACGGTTTATAAAGTGGATGGCGTAGTTTTTATAACTGAAGACAGCAAGATCGACACGGTGAAAGTTGTCAGCCCGGCGATTGAAGACGACGACCAAACCCGGTCGGCGGAATTCCGCGTCTTGCAAAATCGGCCCAATCCGCTGACCCAATTGTCCACCACGATTGGCTATACGCTGCCCCAGGCCGGCCCGGTTCTGGTGAATATCTACAACACCGGCGGTCAGTTGGTCAAGACGCTGGTGAATCAGACGCAGGATGCAGGTGATCATGCTGTTGCTTGGAATGGTAGCAACGATACAGGCAAGGCCGTCACCAGCGGTGTCTACTTCTATACCGTATCTGCAGCCGGTCAGCAAGCGACGCGGCGCATGGTCGTTTTGAAGTAATCCGGGTTTAAAAACGCAACTTTTATCTCGTAAAGCGGTTAAAACTCACATGTTGAGATTTTTGTAGCGATCTCAACATGTGAGTCTTTTTTTTATGCCTCCAAGAAATGGCATTTCTTGATGAAATGTCATCTCTAAATCGTTAAACTATGAAAGGTTTTTGTTATGAAAAAGATATTTGTAAGCATCTGCCTAATGCTTTTGGTCACGACAACTGCTGCTTTGGCCCAAAACCCGCCGACAAACCTGAACGGCGCTTACAACTACAACGATAACGACCAGCGCGTCACCCTCAACTGGACGCCGCCCGATGTTTCCGTGTTTTGGCTGCATTGGAACAAGGTCGAGCCGGATACCGGGCAAAAGATAGGCCTACAGAACGGCGGCGCCCTCACCATTGCCGCCCGTTTCGATACGACCGATATGTCCCGCTATGTGGGCGGAAAAATCACCCATTTGAAGTTTCGCTTTACCGACATCCTTGGTATTAACGGCGTAGCCATCCGGGTGTGGGAAGGCGGATCTAAAACCGGGCCGGGCGCCCTGATTCTTACCCAAACCTTGACCGGTTATCAGGAAAATGTTTGGAAAGAATGGGAGTTGACAACGCCGATCACCGTCAAGCCGGGACTGGAATATTGGGTCGGCTGCGGAATCAACCATAACGCCGGCGCACGACCGGCGACAGCCGATATAGGACCGATGATTCCGGATAAAGGCGGCTGGTTTTCCACCAATGGCGGCATAAGTTGGGGCCAATTAAAAGCTAATGCCGGCATCGACCGCAATTGGCACATTCAGGCCAAAGTAAAAATGACGTCAGGCGTTGTGCTCTGGCAGCCCAATCGACCGACGATCGATATGGACGATTATATGGCCGCCATAAAAACGCCGCCGATTCTTACTTCCGAGTTGAGCGCCGCGCCGAATCCACCGTCTCCGGCGATCCGGGAAGCCAGCGGTCTGACCGCCTACCGGCTTTACCGCTCCAGAAACTCGGTTATTAATCTGGCCACGGACGCCTATAAAAACATCAGCGATCCGACGGCAACCCAATACATCGACAAAAATAACGGCAGCGGCTATGAATATGATAAGACTTATTACTATGCCCTGCTGGCCCGATACGATACCGGCGATAGCGTCCTGAGCAATACGGCGGCGGTTTTGGTCAATTCGCCGGCCAGGATTGAGCTGGCTTATGACGATAGCGTTCCGGACGTTGATGTCCGGATAGACGGCAGCGGCGGCGGGATGGCCGTACGTTTCGTGTCGACCCACAATGTTCATGCAAAGTTAATGAAGGCCCGCTTTCGGATGGGAGCGCAGTATCCGGCCAATATGAATTCATTCGCGCCGTTTGACGTTCACGTTTATAATATGGCCGGCACAAATCCGGGGACGGATAAGACACCGCCCATTACGGTTACACCGACGGTGACGGTGACTCCGGATGCGTGGTACGAAGTGGATTTGCTGCCGGCAAAAATTATCATCGGCCCCACCGAGTCTTTTTGCATCGGTTTTATTCAGCGGGACGTGGCCAACCGCTTTGCGGCCGATTTAAGCTTGCCGCGCTCGGGGCGAACGCTTTTTTGGGATCGGACTGCCTGGAGCGAAATAAACGATCAAAATATGATGATTCGCGCCGTCTTATACGACAGCAGCCGCGTCCACCCCGACGCCATCGAAGATGAGATTGTCCTGACGCCGGAAACAGCTTTTTCCGTCGCGTCCAACTATCCTAACCCGTTCTATGCCGCCACGACGCTGGAATACAATCTGCCGGAGCGAACGGATGTCTCGGTGCGCGTTTACAACAGCGTCGGGCAATTCGTGCGGGAATTGGTAAAGACGACCCAAGACGCCGGTCTGCATCAGACCGAATGGGATGGTCGGAACGAACGCGGCGCACCGGTCAGTGACGGGATTTATTTGTATGAAGTACGAGCCGGGCAACAGCGGGAGCAGAGAAGGATGCTATTGCTGCGCTAATATTTTGTATTATAATTCACATGGATAGACAGGATAGAAATTTTGTATCCGCTCAATCAGTCCGGGTAAAGCAAACCATGCGAAGGTTATACTTGGCGCGGAAATCAATATCTTCAAGATTGGCAGCGGTTTGCGGCGTAAACCTTCGCAATGTTACCCTATTTTTTTGACCGGATACGAAATTTTTTAGTGTCTATTCAACTATGTCCCACGAAACACGCGAAACACACGAAAAGATTTTGAAAAGGGGCGGATGATTTCATTAGCATGGGGAACGCGCTCGATTTTGGCGCAAATCAGTCTTTTACGGTGACGGCCTGGATTAAAGTAGAATCTTTACTCGGCTACGAATGGGCACATACGATTACGTCTAAAGGACAAAATTTTGGTGCGGCGTTTGCGCATAAAGATTTCCGTAACGGGCAGTGGCAGCATTTTGTCGGTTTGCGGAATTCCGCTGAAAAGCAGGTCAAATTTTATGTGGATGGCGTTTTAACGCCTCACAAGCTGCTGCCGGTGATCTAACCAATTCTTACGAGCTTCAGATCGGTCAAGCTGGTGCTGATAGCGGGATGCACTTTCATGGCTGGATTGATGATATCCGAATTCTCATGCGTCCGTTATCTGATTCCGAAGTAACGGTTCTTTATCGACAACAATAATTTAGTATGGTGTCATAAGTGTCTCGTTTGTTCATAATTAAAATATACTTGTTTTTTTTGCTGATCTACATCTTAATTGGCGGCGGTCGTATCCCGTCAAGTGATGAAGTGACGATGTATATGCTGACGCAAAGCATTGTAGATCGACACGACTTTTCAGTATCAAAAGGCAATGTGGTTGTTGGTGAAGATGGGCGGACCTATGCAAAAGCCGGGATCGGCCAGGCGATTTTGGCGGTTCCTTTATACGCTGTCGCTAAAAGCGCAGCGCACTTTGTGCCCGATCCGTTTAAAACATTAGCTCAACGCGCCGTTGTTTCAATTTTTAACGCTTTTGTCGGGGCGGCCATATGCGTCTTATTTTTTTCTTTTTGCTTATTTTTAGGCTATACGCAGCGTGTTTCTTTTTGGCTATGCGTTGGATTAGGCTTATGCACTTTCCTGACGTTTTACAATAAATCGTTCTTGCTCGAGCCGCTTCGGACCCTGTGTTTATTGGGGGCGGTTTATTTCTTTTTTCGCTATACGCAAACCCATCTGGCTGGCGATTTCTTTTTATCCGGGCTTTTTTGTGGGCTGGGTCCTTTAGTTAAAATTACGTTTGTTAAGAACATCGGCATAATTGGCTTGTTTCTTTGCTATTTCTTGCTAAAGCAAAAAAAAGCAGTCTATTGGAAAAATACAGGCTGGTTTATGTTGCCGCAGATTGTATGCGCTATCGGCTTACTTGTTTATAACCACATCATTTTCGGCTCACCCTTTGCATCGGGCTATAGTCAGGAAGGTTCCACAGACTTATTTTCAACCCCTTTATGGGTTGGTCTTTATGGATTGTTAGTCAGTTCCGGCAAAGGATTTTTTTGGTATGCGCCTATTGCGATGCTGGGTCTATTTGGCTTCAACAAACTTCATTCCCGTTTTCCGCAATTAGCGTTTTTGATAGCGGCAATCTGTCTATTCAACTGCCTTTTTTATGCTAAATTTGTAGCTTGGGCCGGGGATGGCAGTTGGGGGCCGCGTTACTTGACGCCTCTGCTGCCGCTGATTATTTTGCCGGCCGGCGCACTGTTTACAAGCAAGATAAGCAAAACATTGCAGGCTTGGCTATACGGGCTTTTGCTTATAGGTGCATTGGTTCAGGTTGGCGGTATTTCGATTTATTTTGGCATGTATCATCGGGAGATCGGCGAGTATCCGTATCAGCGTAGTTTTTCCGATCCGCTTTTTTTGCATCAATCGCACTTCATTCCTAACTATTCGCCGATTGTCGGTCATTGGGAAATGCTGATTCGGAATATCGCGCAATTTTCGACAGATGGCGGTCCGCGCATTACCCCGCTTGATTCCGACGATCGCCTGCCATTGACGGAAGTGCAGAAAACGCGGCTACTTTATGCCGTTGACTTTTGGTTCATGTACGCCGTTTATGCGGGATTTCCACCTGTTCTATCGATAATCGGAGTCGCGACGATGCTGATTGTCATTGTTGCGGTTGGTCGCTCTATCCGTTGCGACATTATTGCCACGGAGGGTCGCCTGTTTATATAAGAAGCCGTCCGCCGTCCGCAATATAACTTATTGATAGTTAAACAATAAAGCGATGTGGCACATTTAGTTTCTTTGGGATCGTCAACCACTTTATCGGCGGATTTATGCCGGAAAATTTTGAGAGGGCTGTGGCATGAAATTTTTTTAAAGTTATGTGTTGAACATAACATGTTGATAGCTATATTGATATGTTAAATTTAAATATTAGCTTCTTGGAGGTGTTAGTAAAATGACTCGTAACGAATTTCTGCTACATAAAAGTATATTTGTGAAACTCCTTCGTTCAATTTTACAAAAAGAACAAACGTATGCAACAAGCGAAGCTGCTTTTAATGCGTACGCGCATAAAAATCCTTTGATCAGTTTTCTGTTTTGGGAAAGATTATGGAAAGTGATCCGTTATTTAGAACATCGTCAAACTACTCGTATAATAGATTTTGGTTGTGGCAGCGGCGTTGATTAATACAATTAATCGGTGAAAACACAAACTCGGGAAGGTATTCTATGAAAAAAGGGAAAAAAAGCACACCGGCTTTTGATAAACCCGGCGTGTTTCCTGAACTGACGATAAAGCCAAAATACGCAGCCTGGCTCTGCTTGGGACTCATTATCATTCTATTTTTGGGGCTTTATCATGAAGTGCTGTTTGACAATATGGCTTATGACGCGCCCGACAGCAAACAAAATATAGCTACGACCCCGTTAGCCGAATCGGATCTGGCAATTCCGCAATGGCATCCCTACATGTTTAGCGGTATGCCCAGCTACGGCAGTTTGATGTATAACCCGGGTTGGATTCAATTTTTTGACGCCCTGATTTGGCCCGTATCAAAAATTTGGTCCCTATTTTCATTTATTTTTCCGCCAAACAGCTTTTTGATCTATACCTTTTTGGCCGCAGTCGGCATGGTTCTGCTTATGCAGCAGTTAAAAATCGGTTTGGCCCCGACCGCATTGGCCACAGCTGTTTTTGTCTTTACACCGCATCTTGTTTCCATGTTTGTGTTCGGGCATGGCAGCAAGTACTTTACCGCCATGTACATCCCGATCATTCTATGGGCGGTGATGCGATTGATGGAGCGCGTAAGCCCGCTGAATATCGCCCTGGCGGCGTTGTTTATCGGCTTCCAGATGCAGCGGCTGCATGTGCAGATTATCTACTATACGCTTTTGCTAATCGGCTTCTACTTTTTAGTGTATATGATTCAGCAGATTCGGCAAAAAGCGCCAGCGCGCGAGCTGCTGCAAAAAAGCGCGGCTTTTGCGACCGTTGTGGCGCTGGGGCTGATGCTCGCGGCAGTTGCCTTCATTCCGATTCATGAGTACACGCCCTATTCCATTCGCGGCGGCACCGGGGAAACGGCTCCAGCGGTAACACCCGCTGCGACTTCGGCCCAACCCGCCGCGGATACCGGTGTTGGGTTCGACTATGCCACCAACTGGTCGTTCCACCCATACGAAATATCTACCTGGATTATTCCGTCGTTTTACGGCTTTGGCGGTCAGACTTATTGGGGCAATATGCCCTTCACCGATTTTCCCAACTATATGGGCATTTTGACCTTGTTTCTGGCCGGTTGCGCTTTTTTTTATCGACGGCAGCCTGTGGTTTGGTTTCTGGCCGGGGTTATTCTCCTAGCCACGCTGATCTCCTTTGGCAAGCATTTTTTCTTTTACCGGTTGATGTACGATTTTTTGCCGTTCTTTAACAAATTTCGTACCCCGGTCATGATTTTGGTGCTTGTGCAATTCTCTTTTGCCATCCTGGCCGGACTGGGGTTGCATAATCTGACGGAATTTATGCGGGATAAAAATATTGCGCCCAATCAAATGAGTCGTGCGCAAAAGATTGTTTTGATTGCTGCCGTATCCGGTCTGGCCTTTGCCATCCTGACCACATTATTCCAGGGGCCGATTGGCACAGCGATGATGAAGATTTACCCGGCGCGCTACGACTACAACACCAATGCGCAATTGAGCACGATGCGCTTGGACATGCTATTTAGCGACATCTGGCGGGTAGCTCTGATCTGGACGGCCGGGTTGACACTTATCTATCTGCATTTGCGCCGAATCCTGCCGACATTTTTGCTTTATCCCGGCCTGATTCTGCTGATGGTGATTGACATTTTTACCGTTGACTTTCAGATGCACAAGCCCATGTCTGATCAGGCTACGGTGCAGGCTTATCAACAGGAAGATCAATTAATCAGCTTCTTAAAGCAGGATTCCACTTTATTCCGGGTGTATCCCATCAGCGAATTTGGCGATAATCGCTTTGCCGCGCATAAAATCGGCAGCATTGGCGGCTATAGCCCGGCCAAGCTGCGGCTTTACCAGAGCTTTTTGGACGACACTAAGTTGGACAAAAACGTGCAGGCCGGTCAAAATCAAGTGCCTTATTTTTTAGGAAAATATGTCGGTGTTGATGATAAAGGACAGCTCTTTCTCAAGCCGCCGGATACCGAAAAATCACAGGTTGACCATGCTATGCTTAACGTCTTAAATACAAAGTATGTGATTTCGCCGGTGGGCTTTAACGATCCGGCTTTTAAGCTGATCAATCGGATACCGCAAGGTGATCGGGAGGCCTATGTCTACGAAAATATCGACTTAGCGCCGCGCGCTTATCTGGTCGGCAAATACAAAGTGATTCCGGATCGTCAAGCCGCCATCCGGGAAATGCAGTCCGGCTTGTTCGATCCCCGCGACTACGTAATTTTGGAAAAAGACCCGGGCCTGGCCCAAAGCGACAGCGTCATTGGATCTGCTCATGCGCAGATAAAATCTCTGCATGATGTAGAAGTCACGTATGAATCGTCGGCGCCGGCCATGTTGGTGCTGAGTGAGGTTTACTATCCGGATTGGAAAGCCGAAATTGACGGTCAGCCCGTTGATATTATCAAAGCCGATAATGTCATTCGGGCTGTTCCTGTGCCGGCTGGTAAGCATACTGTGCGGTTTGTCTGGAAATCGGATGCTGTCAAAAACGGGGCGATATTAACTGGCTTTTCCAGCATTACTATTATAAGCTTATTCGCGTTGGCTTTTTTTCAACATCGCCGGCAGCGCAAGCTTGCCAAGATCGAGCCGGACTTGACCTCATCAATGCTTTAATCCGTTTGTGCACCACAATATAAAAAAGCCAAAAACCCGCTGGGTATGAAAGCCCAACGGGTTTTTTGTTTTTAATGTCGCTCATTAATTAATAGAAAGAGCGGTAAAGCTTTAATTCCGCCTTAACGCATTTTATAACGCAGTGTGCCTAATTCAATGGGAATTGCTACTTTGACCAGCAGCGTAAAAACAAACGCTCCCAATGCCCAAATGCCGACAGTAACGCCGATTTCCACAGGCGACGGCGAATATTCGATAATCTTGCCCCACGGTTCCGGGATAAAGCCGGGGATAATCAAACCCATGCCTTTTTCAATCCAAATGGAAATGAATAGCGTAAAACAGGCGACGCGCAGAAAAACAGGATGGTTGCGCGTGGGATGCAGCGTCAACAAAATCGTGGCGGCCAGATTCATCAAAATAGCCGTCCAAATCCAAGGAATCAGACTATTATAGCCATGCAGACCAAAGAATAGGTAGACCGCACTTTGACTATGATGGGTCGGCGCGTAAAATTCTTTAAACAGCTCCGAGCCCAGCATCACCAGATTGATTTGGGCGGCGACGGTGGTGACCAGCGCCAGTTTCTGGATCGTTACATCTTCCACTTTGTAATCCGTAAAGCGGCGAATAATGCTCAGCACCAAAATCATCAAAGCGGGGCCGGCGGCAAAGGCCGAAGCCAAAAAGCGCGGACCCAGCAGCGAGTTGTTCCAAAACGGCCGCGCCGGCAGACCGGCATATAAAAATGCCGTTACCAGGTGAATGCTAACCGCCCAGAAAACCGACAGCAACACGCCCGGCAAATAGACGGCCTTGTTGGGTTCTTTACCCTGATAATGATGGTATAAAATGTAAAAGGGGATCGTCACGTTGATAAACAAGTAGCCGTTCAAAACCAGCACGTCCCAAGTCAGCATCGAGCTGGGCCAATTGAAGACGCCGATGAATGGAATCAAATGCCAGGCGCGGGCCGGACCGCCCAAATCCACCGTCACAAAGGACAGGCACATGATCAGCGCGGCAACCGCCATGCCTTCGCCGATGAGCACGGCTTTGGAAAAATCCATATCCTTGAGAATATAGGTCGGCAGCACAAGCATGACCGCCGCTGCGGCAATTCCCACCAGAAATGTAAAGTTGGAGATATACAATCCCCAACTGACATGGTCGCTTAACCCCGTCGCCGACAAGCCCTCATCCAGTTGGATCGAATAGGAATAGGCCCCGCACAGCATCAAAAATGTAAGCGCGCCCATCCAGATATGATATTTTGCGCCGCCGTAGGTAACCACATTCAGCGCGTCTTTAAAGAAGCTGAATAGCGTTTTGATCATATACCCTCGTTTGTTCAAATTAGTACCCATCGAATTTATTTTAAAAGCTATTGCTCTACTAACTCCACACGGCGATTTTTTGCCT
This sequence comes from uncultured Gemmatimonadota bacterium, assembly GCA_964404765.1. Lineage (GTDB taxonomy): Bacteria > 4572-55 > 4572-55 > 4572-55 > 4572-55 > CAYOLL01. The sequence goes on from CAYOLL010000004.1 coordinate 74,029, forward strand.
TACCGGCGTCGGTTTTGTTTGAAGCGACCGGCGAGTATGGCCCGGCCCCAAAGGCGCTTAAGCGATTTGCCGCCACGCCTTGCTTGCCGGTCAACGCGGTTACAACAGCGGTCGCCCGCGCCTGTGACAGTTTCATATTAGCGGCCAGATCGCCCACATTGTCCGTGTGGCCGACGACGTGCAGCTTGAGCTTGGCGTCCTGGCTGAGCAGCTTGGCGATTTCCTTGAGGGCGGATTCCGATTCCGGCTTGATGTCGGATTTGCCTGTGTCGAAGAGAATGTCATACACGGCGATATGACCGGTGGCGGCTAAGCCCTGTTGCAACTCGGCGGCGTTGACCGTAATGTCCTGCTTCATCGTTTTGCGTTCAATGACCTGGAAGCCGTAACTGTTTTCCTCAATCAGTTGCATGTAAGCCCAAACTTCCATGCCGGCCTTGACGAATTTCATCGTCACGCCCCAGTTCGTGCAGGAGTTGCCGAGGCGCGGGTCGTAATCCGCGCCCGCCGTGCACCAATCCGGATATTTACCCTCGACTGTGCCGCCGCCTGTCTTAGCCGCGTTCTCAAAATTACGCATAAGCTGCAGACCACTAACCGGTTTGACGCCTTCATTGATGGCATACTGCAAATAAATTAAGGCGCCTTCTACTTCGACATGCTTGGGTTTTTGGTCATCCTGCGGCGGGCCAACCGGGAATTTCCGGGCATCAAATTCAACATTATCGCAATCGGCGATGTGGTAATTGGGCATTCGGTTAAACAGGGCATAATCTTTACAGCCTTCCTTGTCACCGGTCTGGGCTTGCGCCGCGCCCGCAAAAATTACCAGCCCGAGTTGGGTGACAATCAGTAAACGTAAGGCAATCTTTCTCATTTGAAACTCCTTGCAAAAAAGCAAAAACAAGCTAAAATACAGAATTTCTGTATTTCCACAAATCAAGCGATCGATTTTTCACTATTGCGTTCCGGTTTTCTTCAATCCATAAAATACCAAAACTTTGGCTCCGTCCCCAAATCCTCTTTCAGTCGAAAAACCTTCTTATTAGCCAGCACCCAGCGGATTTCGCTATTCGGGTCCAACAGATTGCCGAAAATGCGCGCGCCGGTCGGGCAAGCCTCCACGCAGGCCGGATTTTTGCCGGCGCGGGTGCGTTGAATGCAGAAGGTGCATTTTTCCATTACGCCTTTTTTGCGCAGGCGATTGCCCAGATAATGTTGATTGTGATTGACTTCCGCTTCCGGCACGACCGGATCGGCCCAATTGAAGCGCCGGGCGTCGTAGGGACAAGCCGCCATGCAATAACGGCAGCCGATGCACCAGTCATAGTCCACCACCACGATCCCGTCCGGCTCCTTCCAGGTAGCCTGCACCGGACAAACGCTGACGCAGGGCGGGTTTTCGCAGTGAAAGCATTGTGTGCCGATGTAGAAATGGCCTTCCGCCGGCACTTCATGGTAAAAATCGTCCTGCGCCGTTTCAAAATTAATCTGGCCTTTCTTATGCTCGTGGATGCGGATATATTGCATACCGGATTTACGATCCTGATTATTTTCGCGGATGCAGCCACGCACACAGTCCATATAGCCGCGGCATTTGGAGATGTTAAAGGCATAGCCGTACAAAACATCTTTTTGGGCCGCCTGGGCTGAGATGTTGATCGTTTTGCCGGTGCTCAGCTCGTACAGCCGTTGCAACCGCTCTACCGTGGCCTGCTTTTCCTCATCGCTCATCAGGCGATAATTGCCTTTAAAATATTCGTCCCAGTTGAGCTCGGCTTTTTCGCGGCTGCCTTCGGCGGCAATCGGATTGCAAGCGGTTTGCATCAGGCCCAATCCGGCCAACAAGCCCATGGCCATCGACTCCATGGCTGTGCGCCGATCTACCTGACGATGCAGCAGTTGACCCAGCCCGGACTCCAGTTGTGACGCATCCGGGACTGTCGCCGCGTACTCCGGCTGATCCCAAATATCGCCCAACTCGCTTTGACGGAGGACTTCGGCCAGGCCTGTCTGCTTCGCCAATTCGTCGGGAGTAGGCGCGACGTGATGCGTCTGACCGACCCGCAGTTGGTTCAGCATGGCTTGCAGGTCGGCTTCGTCCACCTGCGGCTGTGATTGACAGGCGCAGTGCGAGCCACAGGATTTTGCAACATCAGTTGACTTTGTAACATCTGGCATAGTACCTCCCGTAGGATATAAAAAGCGTATTTCCGCAATAAATATAGCGACTTTTTAAGAGCTTATGGAAGCGTCACATTCGGATATACCTTGCGGAATAATTCTTTGCCCAGCATCAGGCTGATCGTCGCGTAATTCACCATCTCATTGACCTGCATCCGGTTCGCCAGCGCGGTCATTACCACCCTGCGCGTTAACGACATCCCGCAAGGCCCAATAAAAAAGCCGCCGGATCGCCGTCCTGATGATATTCGGCCAAAGCCGTTTCCAGATAGAGCCGGGCATCTTCCGGGTCGGTGAGTTTTTGCAAGTTGTAATCGGCAAATGCTCGGTAGTTACGCATGTTTCGACTCCCAAGGACGGCGATTGGAAATGAAAAAAGTTTGGGCCAGACGGTAAAATTTTGCACAGATTGACCCCATCTATCACTCCAAAACTCCACCACTCTCTATTTCTTCTTCCCCTTCTTCACCGCACCGGGCTGCACGTCATGCTTCTTCAGCCAGGCCAGCATTTCTTCCAGGCGGGCTTGCTTGTTGCCGGGTTTGCCAATGCGCGACATGCCGTGCGGCTCATCGCGGAAGATGACAAAGCGCACCTCTTCGCCGATGCGTTTACCCATGTCCACCAGGGCGGTGAACAACTCCTCGGCCTGCGAGAACGGGCAGCGCAAATCCTGATCCTGATGGATAATCAAGACCGGCTCGCTGACGTTGCGGATTTGCGAGATGGGCGAGAGGTCCCAGGCCCGTTGCGGATTATCGAAAATGCTTTTCAGGCCAAGGGTTACCGGCGGGAAGTAGTTGGACAGATCGGCCGCGCCGGAAAAGCTCAAAAAGTTGCAGATGGAACGGTCGGAGATAAAGGCCCGGAACACGCCCGGCTTGCGGGTCATCATCATATTGGTCATGTAGCCGCCGTACGAGCCGCCGATGCAAAAGACGCGCTTTGGGTCAAACTGCGGATAGCGCTTAAGCGTGTCCTGTAAGACAGTCAGCAGATCATGGATGTCACGGTCACCCCAATTCCCGAAAATCGTCGGGCCATGTTTATCGCCATAGCCGGTCGAGCCGCGCGGATTGCTCATCACCACCGGAAAACCGTTGTGGGTCAGGAATTGATTTTCAAAATACGGCCCTTCACCGATCTGAATTTGCGGCCCGCCGTGAATGGAAAAAATCAAGGGCAGACTGCCTTTTTCGGCTTTTTGCTGCGCCGGGGTCAGCCATAGCCGTACGTCCACTTCCGCGCCCGGCTCGGTTTTGACCTGCCAGCGTTGCGGCGTGATATCAAAGGTGTCCTTGACTGCGGCATTGAGAGTGGAGACTGTCGCGCCGCCTTTTTTAGCGGGGGATTTGCTCGCTTCGAGAAAATACAACTCGTTGACTGTGGTATGGCTGGCCATGGCATAGAGAATCTTGTCGCCGTGGGCGTCAAAGGCATGGACGACGCCGGTCTGGCCGGTTAGCGAAGTGACCTCGCCGGATTTTAGGTTGACGCGGGCTAACTCGGTGCGGCCCTGAATCGAATGGGTCGTCACAATCGTCTCTTTGTCGATCCAGCGAATCGTTTTGCCCGAATAGAAGGTGTCCACAATATCGCCGATGGTGATTTGCACGCCAAAACGGCCGACAGTCTCGGCTACGGCGCGGGCTTGATTGGCCGTTTTGCCGGAACTGCTGACCGGGCACTCGTAAACCAGCGCCGGCATGTAGTCGCAGCGCGCAGAATCGGTCTGGCCGGTAAAAGCCATTTGCTTGCCGTCCGGTGAAATGCCATGCGCATAAATCGCCCCGGTAAAAGTCGGCAATTGTTCCAATTGGCCTTTCAGATCAACGGAAAACAGATTGTGTTGGGCGTCGCCGCGCTCAAATTGATGGCGGTTGAAAATAATACGGTCGTTGCTGTGCCAAATCGGGTCGTTGTCCCAAACCGACGGCTCGCTGGTCAAAGCCTTGGGCTGACCAAAGCCGTCGGCCTTGATGTCGACTGCGAAAATGGCTGGATAAGCATCCGGTAAATAGCCGAGCGCATCAATTTTGTAGCGCAGTCCGTCGGGAATTTTTGGCCGGGCAATCTTCTTCCACAACGCGGCCTGATCTTTGGTGATGTCCGGGTTGGGCGAAAAAGACAGGACCAGTTTTTTGCGATTGGGGCTGAGTTCCCAGCTCCAGACAACGCCGTCCAGCACGCCACGCGGATGCGGTTCGCCACCGCGCGCGGACATCGTATAAAAACGGGTTTTGCTGAAGGGCTTGTCGGCCTCGTCTTCGCCGGGGGTGCGCTTGCGGGCAACGAAAAAGATGGTCTCGTCGTCCAACCAATCGGCGGTGGAATCGGCCGGACCGTAAGAGATTTGGCGGAACGAGCCGTCGGCGTGACGATATAGCCACAGTCCGGTTTCATTGCGTTGCTCGGCCACATTGGATGTTTGTACGACGACAACAGCGTAATCACCGGTGGGTGACCACTTGATATGTTTGATGGTTTTTACCTTGAACAGATCTGTCACTTGTAGAGCGGTTTTTTTGGGCATTGGGTCCTCACGGTTTTTAGTTTGCGATCAAAAAAAAGTATAAAACACGGATTTCATTTCATCAGAAGCCCGACATCTCAAGTCTGCGACATCGCGTAATCATAAAGCGTATAATTCTTGTTGCCGATAAAATGCTGATAGGCGACATGCTGACGCGTTTTCAGCATGAGTTCAAGCTGCAGAATCCCTTCTTCGTAAAAGTGAATCGGAAAGCATTCGATTTCCGGCAGAGGTTTATTGCGAAATTCTTCGACCAGTTGATGGACTAAAGCTGCTTTCGCCTCAGGCGTTTTAACCGCAGCCATGCGCGATTCCAGATCATTCGGCAGCGCGGACGAACTCGGCCCGGTCGTATCGAACGAAACAAAAAAATGATCAAAAGTGGAAACGCCATCCTCCGGTTTATCGAAAAGTCTGTTGACGATTAACCCATCCTTCAAACGCATCATTTTCCGTGGGATATGCTTGTCGAAAAACAGAATCGCTTGCGTGGCTCGTTCAATGGAGCGCACATCCAGCACGATGCCTTGCGAGCCTTTTAGCAGAAACGAGCCTAACACGGTCGGATGATTCGGATCGTGATTGGCCGATTTTTTTTAGCGAAATTCTGTCGACCTCGCCACAATGCAGCCACACCCAACGGTTTAGATTCGGATCCGAATCCATGCACTCTAAGCCGCGAAAACGCTTCTCCACATCGAAGATACCGGAAATTTGGTAGCGTATCCGCACCGGTTGAAATATTTCCCCGGATGTTGTGCAAATGATCCTGGCGTCGGTTGTCGGCAAAGCTCTGTCAATATTTTATGCCGGCACGTCTTGGCTTTTCTTTGCAATAAGTTTTTTCAAGAAAGACACGTTATTTACTCCGTATTGTATAAGAATTGCTCAACAAGAGGCGACTCACCTATTGGCAAATTATTGAGAAGCTGCGCGTGTTATGCCTGCAACTCCTGCCTCATTGCCGCCAATAACTGTTGCATCACGGCCAGATACTTGTACAAATCCCGGTAAATTTCATCAAAAGTCGCCCGGTTGTAAACATGGCTGAGCCGATTTCGATGGTGAATCATGGCCATTAGCGCTTCATACGTGGCGGCATCAATCAGTTTGATCTGGAACAAACCTTTGAAAACTGTCTGGGGCGAGGCCGTTTGGAGGCCGTGCGCCGTCTCCAGAAAGAGTTTGGCGGTCTTCCAGCCCAGCTCGACACAGTATTCAAACTTCTGAATTTGCCCGCTTTGCAACGTATCCAGGGCGATATCGTCATAGGCAGCCAAATCAATGGCTAAAGCTCGGCCGAAAGTGGTCAGCGCCTGCTCAAAAACGCTTAACTTTTGGCGAAGTCTGGCGGTCGGTTCCATACAATAGCTCCTTCTAAGGCGTCGCGGCGAAAGGCTTCATCCGCGTTGAAAAAATCCACAATGTCGACCGGATACGGCACAATCGAATCTTCAATAGCCTGCATCAGCCGATGATAAGTTTTTCCCAACGGCTGCGAGCCCCAAATCCCAATATCAATATCGGAGGATTGTTTATGGCTGCGGCGCGCCCACGAGCCGAACAGGAAAACGGCGCAAGCGTTCGTATCCACGATGGACAGCACGATCTCCCGCACCAAGTTGAGATATTTTTGATCATAGTCTGGTTTGCTTTCCGACATAACCCAACTTTCTGATGCTGATTTAGTGGCCTTATTCGCGCGGTTTGCTGGCCCGGGCCGGCCAGCGTTTTTCCCAGGCCGGCTGATGTTGATTATGACAATTGACGCAGGTTTTAACGACTCGCGGCGGAGCCCAACCGCCCACTCGCTTGCCATGCGCCCCGCCGACCCAATCGCTTAGCTGCTTGGAATGACACTGACCGCACAGTTGATAGCTGTGGTTAAAGTCAATTTCCTGACCGGTCAGCGAACGCAAGGTGTTAAAGTTATTCACCTGATGGCACGTCTGGCAATTCATCACCGTTGCTGCGGCATGTTTTAGCTCAATGTCCCAATGGGCTTTGCGCAGGCTGTCGGCCCGGTCGGCTTGTAAAGCGGCTAATGGTTTGGCATGGCATTGATTGCAAGGAAACTTGGTAATGCCGCTGGCGCGTTCCAGCACAAAAAATGTCGCGGAATCGCTTCCGGCCAACAAGGCGGGCACATATTTTATGCCTTCCAAATACATGTCTGTGCTGACCTGGTAGATCGGCGTGTTTCCGCCTTCTTTTTCAATGCGTCCCAACACGCCTTCCACCGGCTCACCCGATTCATCGGATTTGGCATAAGTATAACCGGTCAGGGCCAGGACAACACCAGCCGTACAAATCCATGTTACAATCTTTCCCCTCATCGTTTTGTCCTTCTAAACCCAGCGGGTTTGGTAAAATTTACTTTAGACCGCGACTCCAGGTTTGACTTTCATCGCTGACGGCATGACATTGGCGGCAATTGACCCGTTCGGGATGTTTCGTGCGGATTTCCGTTACGGCGCCCGGACCGGCGTGGCAGGCCAGACAATTATCCCGCATAGCTAAGGTGTGCGGAATCGGTGGCGGACTGCCCTGCATGGCTTGCCGATTGATGCGTGGCGGCGTGGCCGATTCCCAACGCGTCGCTTTAAAAAAGGCGGTGGTGGTTGCCGGCACATGGCATTGGCGGCAATTAATAAATTCCGGGTGGGGCGTAACCGGAGCATACGCGTTAAACGCCGGCGACCAACCGCCGTTTTCATGACATTGCAGACAGGCTTTGTCGCCAATACCTTTTTCGCTGGGCAATTCGTGCGGGATTCTTGGCGGTGCGCCGATATAGGCCCGACGGCTTTAAAATTCGTCCAAATCACGGTTAGTGGCGACATTCATCGGGGCATCCAAGTAGGTCAGCGCCTGTTCGGCCCGACGAAACATGCCCGCCTCCACCGGAATGGAGGGCGAATCCCCCGTCGGCTCAGCATTGAGCCTGGCCTCCCGCTGCTCGGCCCGTAAACTTTGGCCAACGATGAAAACAAATGCAGCCATGAGAATTGTACAAAGAGTAATAAATACGAACCGATTTGGCATAACTTCACCTTTTCGATTAAAGGAATAGCAAACTTCAGTTTGCCCGTTTTATTTGCAAATAGCAAACTGAAGTTTGCTATTCCGGCTTTGAATGATGATGGACAATCATACGGTCAAATGAACAAAGGATGTCAAAGGACTGCGCTTTATCGCCCGAATATCCGCCAAAATAGCATGCAGCATAACCGGGTCAACCCATTGCTTAGCCGGCCATTCCCAAACCTCGTCCAGCCGGAAAAATTCGGCGGCTTGCACATCGGCGCCGATAGTTAGCGCTTGCCCGCCGCGCTGCGCCCAAAAGACAAAGCGGATTGACTTCGGCCCGGAATATATGCCGGTCAAACTTTCCGGCTCGGCCGTCAAACCGGTTTCCTCAAAAAGCTCGCGCCGGGCGGCAATTAAAATGGATTCGCCGCGCTCTATGTGACCACCGGGCAGGTTCCACTTTCCGGCGACACTCGGCTTCTTTTCGCGAACCAACAGCAAGCGGCTTTTCTCAACAACAGCCACACTGACATGGATAAGCGGTTGGGTTGGACGGGTCATCTTTTTGTGCTGCTTGTCATTGAAATTTTAGGCATGTGCGGCGGCACCGGCCTCTGCAAACATAGCGCCGATGCCATGGTTAAGCGCTTGCGCATGTTCTTGCCGCCAGCGATGAATTTCGTCAATAATTGAATCCGCAGGCATTATGTTTCTCCAAAAATTCGCGCCTATCCGCCAAACCCGCGTCATCCGCGTTCTATCACAACCCCGGCGACTTCTGCACCTTGACCGCGCACTTCTTATAATCCGGCTGCTTGGAGATTGGGCAAAAAGCATCCAAAGTCAACTCGTTAATCAAATAGCCTTCGTCAAAGAATGGCACAAAGACTTGCCCGCGCGCCGGCATTCCGCGCTCGTTAATCGAGGCCGGCAGTTCAATGGTGCCACGCTTCGTCGTCAGCTTGACCATTTCGCCCTGCCGGATATTCATGTCTTTGGCGTCGTCGGGATTCAGTTCCACATAGGCATGAGGCACCGCCTGATGCAGCACGGGAATGCGCCGGGTCAAAGAGCCGCTGTGCCAATGCTCCAGGACGCGGCCGGTATTCAGCCAGAACGGATACTCTTTATCCGGAATTTCCGGGGCCGGCTCATACGGGCGGGCCAGAATCCAGGCTTTGCCGTTGGGCTTGCCGTAAAACTCAAATTCGCCGGTTTTGACCGCCGGATCGTATTGGGCATTGTAGCGCCACTTGGTCTCTTTGCCGTCGACAAAAGGCCAGATCACGCCGGGTTGCTTTTTCAGTTCCTCATAAGAGGCCATCGCATGTTTGGGGCCTTTGTGGAACTGCGTATATTCGTTCCAAATATCCTGAATATACGTCTTTTGATCCCACGGAAATTGCTCCTGAAAACCCATGCGCCGGGCTACTTCGATCAACTGCCAGGTGTCGCTCATGCAATCGCCTTGCGGTTGCACTAACTGGTCGTAATGTTGCGTCCGCCGCTCGGAGTTGCCGTACATGCCCTCTTTTTCAAACCAAAAAGCTGACGGCAGAATCACGTCGGCCACGTCCGTCGTCGGGGTCGGATAGACATCGGAAACGACGATGAAGCGGCCTTCCTTAAGCGCGCCTTCGCGGTAACGGGTCAGCTTTGGCAACGTCACCATCGGATTGGTCACCTGAATCCACATAAACTTGATCTCGCCGCGATCCAGCGCCCGAAACATCTCCATCGTGTGATAGGTCGGTTTGGCCGGGATGTTTTCGACCGGCACCTTCCAGATTTCGGCGGCGTGTTTGCGGTCTTCCTCGTTGGTGACCACGCCGTGCGGCAGGCGGTTGGTCAGTGTGCCCACCTCGCGCACGGTGCCGCAGGCGCTGGGCTGGCCGGTCAGCGAGAAGGGACTGTTGCCGGGCGTGGCGATTTTGCCGGTCAACAAATGGATATTATAGACCAGGTTGTTGATCCAGGTGCCGCGCGTGTGCTGGTTCATGCCCATACACCACAGGCTCATGACCTTTTTGTTGGGATCGCCATACAGCGTAGCCATATAGCGAATCTCGCGGGCCGGCACACCGGAAATAGCCTCGGCCTTTTCGGGCGTGTAATCCTCCAAAAATTTGGTGTATTGCGCAAAGGACATATCCGTAAATTCATCGTCAAACTTAAACTTATCTTCCAGACCATAGCCGATGTTGGTCTTGCCGGCTTTAAACACACAGTGCTTTTCCACAAAGGTTTTGTTCATCCAATGATTACGGATGATCTCATAACAAATGGCGTTGGCCACCGCCAAATCGCCCTGCGGCAGGAACAGGATGGACTTATCCGCGGCCATGCTGGTGCGGGTCGTGCGCGTGGCAAAGTCGATAATCTTCACGTCCGGGTTCTTCAGCCGGCGGTCGAGCAGGCGCGAAAACAAGACCGGGTGCATCTCGGCCATATTGTTGCCCCACAGCACAAACACATCGGCATGGTCAATATCCTCATAGCAGCCCATCGGCTCGTCCATGCCGAAGGTGGTCATAAAACCGGTCACGGCGCTGGCCATACATAGCCGGGCGTTGGCCTCGACATTGTTGGTGCCGATGCAGCCCTTAAAAAACTTGCTGGCCACATAACCATCTGGAATCGTCCATTGACCGGAGCCGTAGATGGACACGGCGTCCTTGCCATGCGCCTTGATGGTTTCCTGCATCTTTTGGGCGACTAAATCCAGAGCCTGGGCCATGGGCGTTTCCACCAACTGCCCGTTCTTGCGAACGTATGCGTGCGTAATGCGATCCGCGCCGTACAAGGCCATGACCGAGTGATAGCCCTTAACGCAGCACAGCCCTTTGTTGACCGGGCTGGCCGGGTCGCCCTTGACCGCCACCGCCCGCCCTTTGGACAGGCCGATCAACAGCCCGCAGCCCACGCCGCAGAAACGGCACGGCGACTTTTTCCAGTTGATATCACCGGGCAGAGCATCCTGGGCCATAGCCTCGTCCGGGAAGATGATGCCGGGAAATAAGTTATACGCCGCCGCCAGGGCAGATGCAGTGGCCGTTTTTTTGAGAAACTCGCGTCGATTGATTGTCATGGGAAGCCTCGCTTTCACTTCGTTACTCGTTAGAAAGACTTGCGACTTGCAAATCAAGTTGCTCAGTGCCAGCTTAAATATCATACTCAACATATATACTGACATCATTTTCGTTTATTTGTCTAACAACAAAAACTCTTTCCGTGCGCATGTTATCAATTGGATTATGAATCTCTATAATTTTACCGCGCTTGTTCTTGACATAAATGGCGCGTTGAAATAGATGGCGCGTAGATTCGCTTGGGTAAAGAAGAGCGTTCAAAACCACAAATCCTTCAAACACACCTGTATTCCTAACAATTATTTCAGCGCCATTACCTTCCCAATAGCTATGTCTAATGAATGTGATGTCATACTCAAACTGTTGAATGATTTGAGAATGAGAATTTTCACCATCCGCCTCATTGTCAATGCGCCGCTTTTTACTTGTTGGCAATAAATAATAGGCCGCGTAATCTTCAAGAATTTGAGGAAATTCGTAAATTTCGTATATTCTTTTTGGTAAACGTGTCAATGGCGGGGGCGGCAGCTTTGACAAATAAGCGCTAAAAATATATCCGGCGCTTTCTTTGTAAGCAGCTTTTACCCAATTTCCTTCAATCCAGCCAAATTTTATTTTCTCAGGCAACCACTCAACAACTTCAACTCGCGCCCCATAGGGAATAATGTGCATCGCTTGTGATGTTTGAGACGGTCTTTCACGCAGCTTTAACCCGTTGATTGCTAATACATTAAGCGAGTCCAAATTCACATCAGAGAGATTTGCAAAAGATGTGCGCAATGCGCGTGGATTATTACTTTCGGGCAATTTCACAGTTTTTGGCATTGTTGTGCAACATACGCACCAACACACTATTAACAAGACCGTATTTGTTACACTTGTAAAGTTTACCGGCATCGCTAAATCTCATTTTGGAGAGAATTGTGTACTAGTCAACAACCTTTAGAACACTTTCGTCGCTCGAATTCGTTAGGCGAGA
>CAYOLL010000005.1:0-79516 GCA_964404765.1 uncultured Gemmatimonadota bacterium
CATACCGGAATGACACCGACAAAAAGTGTTCTAAAGGTCGTTGACTAGTACATAATTTTGTAAATTTTGTAATAGTCAACGACCTGTCGAACACTGTCATTCCGAAGGAATCTTTTTGCAAGCTTGTACAAACCCCGTTAAAAGATTCCTTCAGAATGACATCCGATCAAAACTGTGGAAGTGTTCAAGAGGTTGTTGACTAGTACATAATTTTGTAAATTTGAAAATATTTATGACTGTATTATTGATGATTTTGACCATTGTCTATGCAAGTATGATCCTGGTATTACGGATTGGGCTTAGCCGAATTCATACCCCTTCAATAAATGATGAACCATTTATTTCCGTTATTATTGCCGCCCGCAACGAAGCCGAGAATTTGGACAATCTTTTTACCGCCTTGACACTGCAAACCTATCCAATGGATCGTTTCGAAATTCTTTTGGTCGATGATCGCTCAAATGATGAAACCGCTCAAATTGCTTTCGGCTGGCAAACCGGTCTGCATAACCTGCGCGTTGTGCGGGTTAAGACTGATTATTCAGAATTAGTCGGTAAGAAAAATGCCCTGACGCAAGGCATTATTAAAGCTAAGTATGAGTGGCTTCTTTTCACAGACGCAGATTGCCGGCCTGTTCCCACCTGGATCGAAACCATGAGTCGTCATTTTCAGGATGACATAGACCTGGTTATCGGTCACGCCTCTTTTGTCCTGCCTCGTCAAAATACACTGCTCGCACGCTTAAGGCAAGTGGAGCGTTTGGCTATGAGCGCTATTTATGCCGGAGGAGCCGGACTAAATTTAGGAATTGGCGCAACCGGTCGAAATTTAGCATACCGTAAATCTCTGTTTGAAAGAGTCAATGGCTTTGAGGGGATTGGTCAAATTCGTTCCGGAGACGACGACCTCTATGTTCAAAAATCGACACGGGTCGGGGGGGCGCGTCTGGCATTTGATTTAACCGCGGCAAGCCGTGTCTGGACGGACTCGCCGCCGACATTGGCCGGAATGAAAGAGCAGGAAAAGCGCCGATTTTCCAAGATTGGCATATACCCCGGCTGGCTTTTAAGCGCCTGTGCCATTGCTGCGACCTATTTAATTGTTTTATCGGGGATGACTTTATATCTAATAAAAGACCCTAACTACCTATGGTTTATTGTGTTAAGTATTGTTGCAAAATTAGCGGCTGACTGGACTTTATTACAAGCGGCGGCCACTCGGCTTGAGGAACGTCTATCCGCCGGTATTTTTTTGTTGACGGAAGCGCTGCACCCATTGTATTTGCTGGTTTTTGCAGGCCTTGGCCAATTAACGCATTATACTTGGAAAGACACTTCGAAAACAATTCTGGTATGAATATTGCCTATAATCTTTAGAGAACAAGCTTAAGCGGCGCTTGTCGCTTGTCGATAGTGGACGTCAGCGAGCGCTGATGTATCTTGATCAATTAAGAAACCATTTGATATGCTCATAAAAATTTCTTGACAATGTTTTAAGGTTATGATACTTTTTGAGGTCTTTTTAACCGATCATTTAGATCATAATCATAAAAACGTCGTTTTTGAGGCAAATAATTAAACCGGATGAACTTTGAGAGGAGAAGGAGGTGACGGTACACAAGGAAATTTTTAGTATAATCGCTCACGAAGGAGTGATGCTGATTTTAACAGTTTTAATCGTCTTTCCACAACTCTACGCTTTTGGGAGGAAACATGAGTGTGAGTCGCTTGCTTAAAAAAATAAGCGCAATGATCGGGCTGGTTTCATTGAGCCTGTTAATTGCACTGCCGGCTATGGCCGGTATTACCGGAAAGATTTCCGGGAAAGTAATTGATAAAAGTTCAAAAGACGGTCTACCTGGCGTTTCCGTGCGGCTTGATGGCACGACAATGGGCGCAATGACCGATTTAGAGGGTCGTTATTCGATTAATAATATCCGACCGGGCGAATATACCTTGAAGGTAAGCAGCGTCGGTTATAAGACAATTCAGATTGGTAATGTACATGTGACGGCTGACTTGACGACCAAGCATGACTTAGTCATGGAAGAAACCATCCTTGAAGGTGAAACGGTCGTTATTACCGGACAGCGCGATTTGGTTCAAAAGGATCAAACCGCCACTGTGCGCGTGGCCAGCGCGGAAGAAATTGAAAACTTGCCGGTGCGCGATTACAAGTCCGTCGTCGGCACTTCCGCCGGCGTTGTGGCGTTTGAATCCAACGGCGCAGCCAATAACGGCCGCGGCGGCACAGCGACCACCGCTTCCAACCTGCCTACGCTGAATGTGCGCGGCGGACGCTCCAATCAAGTCGCTTTTATCGTTGATGGCGCGTCGGTGCAAGATCCGATCACCGGTAACACGACGGTGTCCATCGCCCCGGATGCGATTGGTGAAATCGTAATTATGACCGGCGGTTTTAACGCCGAATACGGTCGTATTATGTCCGGTGCGGTCAACGTGACCACCAAGCGCGGCCAGAAAGCCTATCATGGCAAGGTCGGCGCACTCACGGACAATCTTGGGCTGGGTTCCGAGCCGCAGGATTACAACATCTATGATCTGTCCTTTAGCGGTCCGTTAATCCCCGGCAATGACAAAATTAACTTCTTTTTCTCCGGCAGCCGGACCTGGCAGGGTAACCGTACGCCGCGCGCCAATATCGCAACCGATATCTATGATATTGTCGCTAATACCGAGACTGTCACGCTGCCGAATGGTACCGAAATTGTAGGTTATTCGCAAAAATTCGGCGATAACATCGACAAGCTAAGCAACGGCGTTTTGGCTAACAATGAAACATCCAGTTGGTCCTGGAGCGGCAAGTTTGGTTTTGATATGGCCGATAACGTCAAGCTGGATGTAAGTTTCCTGGGTTCGAGCGACAACTTTCATTCTTTCACCAACACCTATGTATTTAACAGCAACCATAATACCTACTTCGAAGACCGCAATTCGGCGGTTAACGCCAAGCTGACCTATCAGGCCAGCAAGAAAACCTTTGTGACGGTTGGCGGAAACTATTTTGCTACCGAGCGGTTTACCGGCGACGGTGTGCATAAGCGGGATCTACGGGCATACGGACGGCCAGGCGGCATCTATCTATTCGATCAAACCCAAATGTTTGTAAGCTGGGATGATATTAATGGCGCCACGGACAAGACCTACAAGAACCGGGGTTGGAATCAAGCGTCCTGGGGCGCGGAAGCAGCCACGTGGGATTCGGTTACCTTTGTGGATGACGGCGACGAGAGTTATGTTTACGACGACTATTTCCTGCGCAGTTCGTCCTATGTCGGCATGGATGTTGACGTAACCAGTCAGGTTCATGAAGATCACGAAGTAAAGTTCGGTTTTGATGTCCAACGCCACGAATTACGTTATTTTGACAATGTGTTCCCGACACGCTCCGCTGCCCAATACGTGACGGAGAGCTATGAAAAGGGAAATCAGGATGTTGATCAATATGGTTATCGCTACGATCCGATCAGCAATAAAGTTGTCGAGGACGATGATCCGACCGGTAACGGTGTAGACGGCCCCAAGAAGCCGACGACATTGGCCTTTTATCTGCAAGATAAATTTGAGTATGAAGGCTTGGTGCTGAATTTCGGTATGCGTTATGATTACGTTGACCCGAAAACCAAGCGGCTTAAATATGCGGAAAATCCGTTGAGCGGTTGCGATCCCGAACCGTTTTCGGATGATGATCGGACGATCCCGAATCCGCGCTATGATCCAGCTTGCGAAGGTCACAGCAACAGCAAATTAGAAAGCGATGAGTTAGTGGCTTCCAAGGCACAGACGGCTTTTAGTCCGCGTTTGGGCATTGGCTTTCCAGTAACGGATCGGACTGTTTTTCATGCCAGTTACGGCTGGTTTTATCAGCAGCCCAATTTGTTCGACATGTACGTCAGCTATCGCTACCTGGAGTATATGATTACGGATGGCGGTTATTTCAATTCCTTCGGCAATCCCAATCTTAACTGGGAAAAAACAATTGCTTATGAAGTCGGCTTGAGCCAGCAATTGAGTGAAACATCGGCTTTGGAAGTCACGGCTTATTATAAGACGATCGAAGACCTTGTTCAAGTGCGTCAGGTCCGTTCCACACCTTCGGGCCACGCTTCCTATCGTAATTCGGATTTTGGCACGGTTAAAGGCTTTGACTTCAGCTACTTTAGCCAGCGCCTGAATAACCTGCAAATGAATCTGTCCTATTCGTTATCCTGGGCGGCCGGCACGGGTTCGGGCTCCAACTCGACGCGTAACATTGCCTGGACCGGCGAAGAGCCGCCACGCACCACGGCCGCGCTGGATTTTGATCAACGGCACAAGGCTACTTTTAGTTTGGACTACCGCTATAAGGCCGATGCCCCGGTGGCGTTGTTGAACAACTTTGGGGTCAACGTACTGGGCAGCTTTGCCAGCGGCACTCCCTATACACCGCAAAAGCCTTATAACGAGGCCACTTTGGGCAGTGCGCAAACGGAACCGGCCGGCCCCATCAACTCGCGTTACATGTCGGGTGTTTTCCGCATGGATTTAAAGGCCAACAAATCCTTTAAACTGGGTGGCCTGGATATGAACGTCTATGTCTGGGTTCTGAATCTGCTGGATCGCAATAACGCGACCGATGCCTGGGAAGCCAGCGGTGATCCGCAATCAACCGGCTTTTTAAACACCGACCTTGGTCGGGCTGCCGTGAACGACCCGGCAGTGGCTAACCCGCACGATTCCTCCGGCTTGACCGCGACCCAAAAGTATATATTGGCGGAGCATCATCCGTCCAACTATGATGTGCCGCGGTTGGTTCGTTTTGGTGTGGATTTGAATTTCTAAATAGAATATGGGACAAACCCTAAGGGTTTCTAAAACCCTTAGGGTTTATTACTCACGCATTAACGGAGGTTGGAGATGAAATACCTTGCTTCAGTTGCGCTTATTCTGTTGAGCGTAAGCCTGGCCTTTGCCCGGCCGGACGGCTGGTCTAACGGCCACAAGGCCACGCCATTCGATCAGGACATCAATACGCAGATTGATGTCAATTCCATTTGCATGTTTGTACAAAACACAGGCTCGTTTGGCCGGGATGATGGCAATGGCGGCAATGCCGGCCTTTTCTTTCCGTGTGGACAAACCAATACCATTGTTTATGCCGCAGGCTTATGGATGGGCGGCATGATCGACGACGAGTTGCACACGACCGTGGCCGAGTTTTCTTACGATTATACGCCCGGCCAGTATTTGAACGGTACGTTTAAAGATGGTTCGGAAGACCCGGCTTATAAGGTTTATAAGATTAACAAAGGGGATACCGACGCCTCGAATCCTGACTATCGAAATTGGCCGGCCAGCCAGGGTGCGCCGATGGAGAACGGTGAACCCAAAGTGTTTGGCGACCAAACGCTGTTTGCCGTTTATGGCGATGATGGCCCGAATCATAGTAACGCGCTCAGCACCAGCCGCGGTTTAGGCATTGAAGTCCAGCATACGACGTTTGCGTACAATCGCGCCGATCCGCTGGGCAAATGCGTTTTCTTTAAACTGCTGCTGGTAAACAAGGGCGGCCACCACATCAAAGACGCCTATCTTTCGATCTGGAGTGATCCGGATCTTGGCGGCGCCGGCGATGATTTGGTCGGCTGCGATAAAGATTTGAGTTTGGGCTTCTGTTACAATGCGACCAACGCCGATACGCAATACGGCTCGGCCCCGCCGTCGGTCGGGTATGACTTCTTCCAGGGACCGCTGGTACCGTCCCCGGGTGACGTTGCTATCTTGCCGGGCGGGCGTGAATTCCCTGACATGAAAGTGTTGGGGATGAACTCGTTTAATTTGTACCCCAACGGCGTTGGTCCGCAAAATCCGGATGGCGCGTACTGCTATATGCAAGGCCGGAACGGCCAAATAGCCACTTGCCCGGAAACGATCGATCCAGTCACCGGTTTGGCGACCAGCTATTCCGCAAGCGGCGACCCGGTTAAAGGCAGAGGCTGGGTAGATTCAAACCCGGGTGACCGCCGTTTAATGTTATCCACCGGTCCGTGTGATTTTGATCCTTTTGTGGATGAAAATGGTAATGGCATCGCCGATTTAGGCGAGCCTGGTGTGCAGGAAATTGTGGCCGCCATTGTTGTAGGAGATGGCCCGGATCGCTTGACCAGCATCAGCCTGCTGCGCTATCACGATCGCTTTGCCCAAGACGCCTTTAACAATAACTTTGTCGTGCCCAGCCCGCCGGCCACGCCGCAAGTCACGGTCGTACCGGGTGACCAGGAGATCGTGCTGTACTGGGGCGATGAATCGGAAGCGGATGACGGTGTTAATCCGTATAAGTTTGAAGGCTACAATGTTTACCAGATTGATCGCATCGGCGGAAATGCAAACACAAAGCTGATCGCCAGCTTTGATGTGCGTAACGACGTAACCACGATTCTGGAAGATGTTTTTGATCCGGCGTCACAACAGGTGGAAACAAGAATCACCCGGCGTGGCAGCGATTCCGGCATTCAACGCTCCTTTCATATAACGCAGGATGAAATTCGCGGACTTAGCCTTTATAATCAATCCACTTATTATTTTGCGGTTTCGGCCTATTCGTATAATCCTACGGAAGGCGTGCTGATCAAAACGTTGGAAAGTAGCCCCAAAATTCTTGAAAGCCTTAACCCGCAAACCGGCATTATGGAGCCGGGAATTTCGCCCTACAAACCGGTTGCCGGCGATGCGTTCCATGCGGAATACGGCGAAGGCTTGGAAGTTGACCATACCGGCGTCAGCGATGGCGCGGTGGAAGCAGAGGTTATTGATCCAAGCGCTTTAACCGGCGATGACTATAAAGTAAGTTTTAGAAACGTTACCGGTGATGACGGCAACATCTGCGGCTTTGATGAAGCCGATCACGATGAAGACGGGCAGCCGGATCATATTGCGATTGAGGCTTGCACTGTGTGGGATCTGAAAACCACCGGCGGGCGCACCGTATTGCACGATCAACTCCAGTTGGCCAATACCAACACCAGCGATTTACCGATCACCGAGGGTTTTATCACCAAAGTGGCCGGTCCGTTGCCCGGTATCAAGCGTTGCGATGTATTCGACTGCCCGGATGACAATACTACCTGGGGCTGGGACATCCCGAAAGGAACGCGTCGTTTCACGTTTGCCAGCGCCGATATGTCCGGCTTTGGCGTTTTTGAAGGTTTTCAACATGCCATCGGTTGGTCGACCTCGCCGTGTATGTTTGGTGGCGGTTGTGGGGAGCCGACAGTTCCGGCCAGCAACATCAAACAAGTCAAGTTAGTTTTGGCAACGGTGGCGGATGGCGCGGTGTCTTGGAACCCGACTTTTGATGTTAATGACCCCAATGTTTCCTACGCCTATCGCTATTTGCGCGGCGCGAATGCTGCTCCGGCCAAGCCGGAGTTTGCGCCCTTTTTCGTCAACAAGACGGCTGGTTACGCTTATCAGGATTATGTCAAGAGCGTACCGTTAGCCGCGTATGATATGGACGTAACTCCGCCGCGCCGTTTGGCTTTGGCCTTTATGGAAAATAACAACGTCAATGGTCTGGTGGACGGCAAGTATTGGCCGCGAAGCAGCGCCGACGCCATTGAAAACACGGCGACCCGTGAATGGCTGTTTATCCTGAATGCGGACTATACGGATACGCCGAATGCAGCGCTCAACTACACCGGCCAATTGCTGACCAACAGCGTGATTCCGGTTATGTACTGGTGCGGTTGGAACCGTCGTGGCCCGGCGCCATTCTCGCCCGGAGGTACGGGTGCTGATGAGTTTTTGATTAATCCAAGCCGTATCAATACGACCAGCGATGTGTTTGCTTTTACAACGCCGGAACCGACCCGAAACGATGAGGCGTTGGGCAAAGAAGCGCTGAAGAACATCAAGGTCGTGCCCAACCCGTACTTTGCCAAATCAGTCTATGATAAGGATAATCTCCAGCGTGTCATTAAGTTCACGAATTTGCCGCGTACCTGCACGATCCGCATCTTCAATCTGGCCGGAGACCTGGTGCGCACGATGGACAAGACGGATACGGAATTGCCTTACTACGACTGGGATCTGTGGAACCATACCGGCATTCCGATCGCCAGCGGTGTTTATATCTGGCATGTGGAGTCGGAGTACGGCGAGCAGACAGGTAAAATGGCTGTCTTTCCTGAACAAGAACGCCTGGACACGTATTGATCCTGACATGAACCAAACCCCAAGGGTCATAAAACCTTGGGGTTTAACCCTAAGCATAGAAATTTGGGAGGTTTGAAAAATGAGAAAGCAAGTATATGTTTTGGCCATATTAGGCCTGTTTATCTGGGCAGATGCGGCTTTGGCGGATAAGGATCGCGTGGGAACGGCCGGCGCATTGGAGTTGCGTCTGCCGATCGGCGCGCGTTCGACCGCTTTGGGCGGCGCTGTCCTGGCGGACGTGAAGGGTCCGGAAGCCTTATACTGGAATCCGGCCGGCGCGGCTGGCGGTGAAGGTTTTGATGTCATGTTCTCGAGTGGTGACTGGTTAGCCGATATGAAGCTGAATTATTTTGCGTTTACAGCCGGCAGCGGTTTCGGGACGGTCGGCATCAGCGCCAAAGTATTGGATCTCGGCGAGTGGGAACAAACCACGTATGATCAACCGGAGGGCACAGGTTTGATGGTGCGACCCACATTTATCACGCTGGGTTTAACCTATGCCAAGCAAATGACGGACCGGGTTTCCTTTGGCGGGACCTTCAATTACGTCAACGAGTCGATCATGAACGAGTCGGCCAAAGGTTTTGCTATGGATTTTGGTTTTCAATACAAAACACCGATGCAAGGTTTGAACTTTGGCGTTCTTTTAAAGTCGATCGGGCCGGATATGAAGTTTTCGGGCTCGGATTTTGAATACGCTCAACGGTTGGATGAGTTTGATCCGGACTTCAGAAACGCGTTTCTCCGGTTAACTCCGGCTTCGTTCGAAATTCCGTCCAGCATTTTGTTCGGCCTTTCATATCAGGCGATGAAATCTGATATGTATGCGCTGAATCTGACGTCGGATGCGCAGCTCAATAACCATTCGGATGAGGAATTCCGTTTTGGTGGTGAGTTTGCCTACAATGACATGCTGTTTTTACGCGGCGGTTATGTTGGCAGCGGTCAGACCGACTACTTGTTCGGCGGTTCATTTGGAGCAGGCGTTAAGCTCAACTTGGGTGGTTCACCGATTAATATTGACTATTCCTATGTTCCGATTACCAACTATTTTGACAACCAAAACTGGTTTAGCGTCAAAATGGGTTTCTAACCACTTGCGTTAAGCTTGTTTTGTTTTAAGAAAGTGGGAGGCTCGGCACGTAGCACGCCGGCCTCCCATTTTGCATTTTAGGTTCATGGGATAAGATGGTGAAATCTTGCGAAGGCTTAATTTGAAATCCACATGTTATGTGCACTGAAGCCTTCGCAAGGTTGGATTTTCACAAGCTTGTTCCATGAGCCCCATTTTAGATGTTGGATTGCGGATTGCAGACATAAACAAATTCTGGCTCATAGAACAAGTTTGTGGAAACCGACCTGTCATTCCCGCACGTTTTTAGCGGGAATCCAGTTGCGACGGGGGTTTTGGATGCCCGATAGAAGCATTCGGGCATGACAGTTCTCTCATTTCCACAAACTTGTACGAAGAGCCCAAATTCTCCAATCCACGCCTGTAATCCGTAATTGTCTTAATTTACTGGAGGTTATTATGGAAAAGATTTTCCGAAACATATTTTTGCTCTTTATAAGCTGGACTGCAATCACTAATGTTGCGGCGGCTGAGCCCGATTTTCCCGTTTGGTATGATCTGGCTTTTTTTAAATTCAATCAAAAAAGTCAAGTTTATTGCGAGCTTTATATCAGCGTAGACATCGCCAAACTGACACAATCGAAAGAAAAGCCGGAAGTCGGCTACAGTGCAAATTTGCGTATTACCTCCGGCAATGACGAAAAAAGCGTTGTTGATGAAAAATGGAATCAGCACAAAACATTAGTAACGACTGCTGAAAAAGGCAATGAAGTTATATTGGACCAGGTTAGTTTTGTTCTTGCTCCGGGAAGTTATGTTCTTAATCTACAGCTAAAAGATTTGTATAGTGAACGGATCGCTGCCTATCAGGATTCGATTGTAGCGCCCGCATTTGCAACGGGGACACTCGCACTGAGCGATGTTCAACTATGCAACAATATTGAGGCGGCTAAGGGTGCGGCAGCATTTACAAAAAACGGGCTGACGGTTGTGCCCCATCCAACCCGGCTATATGGTTCACATTTGCCGTATCTGTTTTTTTATGCTGAAGCTTATAATATTGACATTCCCGCCGGCGCAGCGCAATCGCTGCAGGCTGAGTATAACGTTCAAACGCTGGAAGGTCGGCTGATACAGAAATTTCCCCCACAACAAATTAGTGTTGTCGATCATTCGGCGCAATTGGCCAGCCGCATAAAAGTCGAAGAATTGCCGGCCGGGCACTATAATTTGGCGCTAAAAGTTTCTGACCTTAAATCAGGACAAACTGCCGAGGCAAAAACAATATTTCATGTTTATCAACCGCCACAGCCGCTGATTGCAAATAATGAGCCCATGTTTACAATACCGGAATTAACAGAAGTTTCGGAGAAAGAATATTACTCAGAGGCTCTTTATCATCTGACGGATCGCGATAAAAAATTATATAACACCCTGATATTGGAAGGAAAGCGTCAGTTTTTAATCGACTTTTGGATTGCAAAAGATCCAACGCCGGAAACAGAGATAAACGAATTTTATCTTGAAAACAAACGGCGGGTTCTCATTGCGGATCAGGAGTTCAAATATGGGGTGACACCCGGTTGGAAAACGGACCGGGGCCGCGTATTTATTTTGTATGGCCCGCCGAATGAAAT
This sequence comes from uncultured Gemmatimonadota bacterium, assembly GCA_964404765.1. Lineage (GTDB taxonomy): Bacteria > 4572-55 > 4572-55 > 4572-55 > 4572-55 > CAYOLL01. The sequence continues at coordinate 10,924 of CAYOLL010000005.1, forward strand.
TCAACGCGAATCTATGTCGAAAGAATATGCGCCGAATATTATCTGGATATATAACGATTTGGAAAATGTTACTTTAAATTCTGAAAGAGTTTCTGACTATGCTTTGCAGGAAGATATTACCCTTATCCAGGGTAAGTCTCCTTATTTTGTTTTCGCCCAAATGAATAACGACGGTAAAAATACGCTGGTTCATTCGAATGTCGTGGGCGAAGTTCAAGATATGGATTGGCGGCGCCGAATTCGGAAATTCTCTGGCCGTAAGCCGGGTGCGATGAGTGATCAAGTCAAAGAATATTTGGGGGGGAAAGACCCGACTACGGGTGGAAACTGATAGCGGGCGCGGGGTTGCTTCTTTTGGCTGTTTACGAAAATGGGAGTAAACAAGGCACACACAAGTATAGCGCGAATTGTCTAAAGCGCACCCGCGCGGATAAGGCAATTCGCGCTACGAAGCGGATTAGTTTTCATTAATACTAACAAAATACAAAGACTTCGGCGCTTCCGGCTCAAACTGTGTTGCCCATTCTTTTGAGACCATTAAAACGATAGGCCAGCTTGTACTATCAATATCTTGATACAGCGCGGAGCCATTAGCAAATGCGTCTACAAAATCAAAAACTTCGTTAAAATCATCGAGCGAGTCGCTGTCCTGCTTACCAAAAAGACGCGCAGCAATTAAATCATAAACAATTAAGCCAAAATCTCGCGTTTCTGTAATCCCCCATCGACTTAAGACCATCTGCGCCATGCAGCCAAACTCGCTAAGCGCAACTTTATGAAGACCCCGACTTAGTTCCCGTCCGGTCACATGATGCGGCTTGTCGTCTTCATGCGGATTTATAGCGGTCATTGCGTAGCGTACAAAGTCGTAAGCCATTGGTGCAAAGTTTTTAGAAGGGTCAATCAGATGCCCGTCCGGCGTCATGATTTTGTTTAACATTTGGATAAAGTGGGACATACCCTCTCACGATAGAATGATTATGTGAAAATTAAAATAGCAGGCATCAGCCGCCAATAAAGTACATTTCGACCTTTTTTGGGTGGGCATCCGGATGGCCGGCTCGTTCTTCGGAGTAGCGATCCCGTCGGCTTTGCCAAATCCCTTGAATATGGGTAAATATCTCGTCGTCAGAAGCCCCGCTTCGCAATAGTTTTCTCAGATCAAAACCGGCAACAGCAAATAAGCAGGTAAAAAGTTCGCCGTCGGCAGATAGTCTCGCCCGACTACATCCACCACAAAAAGGCTGTGTAACCGACGAAATAAAGCCGATCTCGCCGCTTCCATCGGCAAAAGCATAGCGCTCGGCCACTTCCCCATGATAGTTTTTCCCCAACGGAATCAGCTTGAAATGCTGACTTAGCATGGCTAAAATTTGGGCCGATGGCACGACGGCCTGCGGTTCCCACCCATTGCGAGTGCCCACATCCATATACTCAATAAAGCGAACAATAAGGCCTGTTGCTTTGAAACGCCGGACAATATCCAACAAGGTATGGTCATTTACACCACGCTGCACAACGACATTTAGCTTAATTGGTTGCAGCCCGACTTTTTCGGCGGCGGCGATACCTTCTAAAACGCGCTCGGGGTTGTAACCGCGTCCGTTCATTCTGGCAAAAACATCGGCATCCAAAGAATCCAGACTAATGGTGATGCGCTGCAAGCCGGCAGCTTTAAGGGCGGCGGCATCACGAGCCAGGTAGTGACCATTAGTCGTCAGCGCAATATCCATGATGCCGGGAATGGCGACAAGTCTGGTAATCAGATCCGATAAATCTTTGCGTAATAGCGGCTCACCACCGGTTAAGCGCAATTTGGTCACGCCAAGCCGCGCAAACTGCCGCGCCAGGCGCTCAATTTCTGCGAAAGTCAGTAATTGATCTTTTTTGAGAAATGAGTAGTTATCCGGGAAAATTTCCGCCGGCATACAATAGGGACAGCGGAAATTGCAAGCGTCTATGACGGAAATTCGCAGATCGTGCAGCGGTCGATTAAAGGCGTCACGGCCCGCCGGCGTTGCGGTCAAAGCCGGCTCAGCCCCAGCGATAGAGCAGGGTTTTGTAACCTGCGGGGAAGTGTTTAATTTTTGCAGGGAGTTCAATAAATCCATCACTTTCCGCCAGGGTGATAAAATCGCCGGATGTATTGGTGGGCATGGGTTGTGCCGTGCGATTGCCATCAACGGCGATCGTAACTTTGACGGGCAAAAAATAGGTCATAGGCTGTTCAAAAATAAACGGTTCACGCAATAAAGCAAATTCTTTGGCCGATTCCGGGTTGCTGATTGAGCTGTTTAAAAACGGCAGGACATATCGGTGGAAACAAATTAGCGCCGAAACCGGATTGCCCGGCAAAGCAAACACAGGCTGGTCGCGTTTGCTGCGGCCATACCAAAAGGGTTTGCCCGGGCGTTGATTCACGCCATGAAAGAGACATTTAACCCCCAGCTCTTCCAGGGTGGAAGGGACCAGGTCAAATCTGCCTTTTGAAATACCGCCGGATAAAATCAAGACGTCAAAGGTAGACAAAATAGCATCCAGACGACGCGCGAGTTCTCGCTTTTCATCCGGCAGGTGCATCCGTTCTACTCTTTTAAAGCCGGAGCGATGCAAAGCCGCCCGGATCGCATAACCATTCGTTTCGCGGATTTGATAGGGAAGAACCGGATCGCAGATGTCAACAACTTCGTTTCCGGTTGTTACAATAACAATTGACGGCGCGCGCCTAACCGGCACTGTGGCACAGCCAACAGCGGCGGCTATGGCAATTTGGGGAGAGCCCAGCACCACGCCACGGCGTAAGACAACTTGTGCTTTTTTGCAGTCCGAGCCTTGGACATGAATATTTTGTAACAGGCGCGCTTCCGTCCCCGGCGATACAGTTACCTCATTGCTCGTTAGGGTTAGCTGCTCATAAGGGATCACACAATCGCAGCTTTTATCCAGCGCTGAGCCGGTCATGATTTCAATACATGTTGTGTCATCCTTTACTGCAAGAGGCGCTTGCCCGGCGGCTTGTGCACCAACCAACTTAAAAGTGCGCTGCCCGCGTTGCCAGGCAGAGTAGGCGATGGCAATACCATCCATCGTAACCCGATTATAAGGCGGCAGATCACGCTCGGCAAAGATATCACCCTCTAAAACACGCTCTTCCGCTTCTGTAACAGGACAGTCAATTGTTGGAAACAGAGACAGTGTATCCATAATAATTTTTTGTGCTTCTTGAACTGAGATCATTTCCCCCCCTCATAAGTTATACAATGTAGTTTAAATAATTACATCGCTCCGTAAGTTAAACGGTTGACAAAAAATTTGCTACTACAAACCATTAAATTGCTTCTTTTTAAGGGCATAAACCCGCAAAAACCTTTCGCCGCAATTCCAACATCGGAAAGGCTGGTCCAGGGTCGCATTTTCGCTCCGGCGCAATTTCATCGTGCCCGACAAGCCAACGAATAGGATAATAGTTCGCTAAGATACGACAAATCATCTCCAATTTGCAAATCTGCAGATCTGGATAACGATGCCAATAAGATAACCCAGTTTCATTAGGATGTACGGCGCACACCACTTCGTCTCTCGGATACAGCCGCTTACACCAGGAAATAAATTGATCCTTATCCTGCTGAAGTCGCCCGGCATTATCCATTTCAATACCAAGAGCATATTTGTTTAAACCATCCCGGCCGGTATGTTGGCTGATACCGGCATGCCAGCCCACAATGTTAAAGGGCAGCAGTTGCCAAACGGTAGCGTCTCGTCCGATAACCAGATGTGCGGATACTTGCGCCGCGGGATCACACAGGCGATTTACGGCTTCTTCCGCTGACGGCAGATCGGTGTAATGGATAACAATTGTATCGGGCAAATCAGGGGCAAAAGGGTTGCCACGATTTGGTGTTTCACAGTGCAGCACAGTTGGATCAACCAGTCGATGTTTTTCAATGCGCTTGAGAAAACTGCAGCCAAAATTACGCATTTTCAACCAAATCCTTTTCTTAGCAGTTGACAGCGTTCATAAAAACCTTTATGATATAGCACACTTTTTAATAGGGGAGGTCCTATGCAATTTTTAGATTCGCTTAAAAATAATGAATTGGTCGTAAATTTCATCAAAAATGACGAAAATACCTTTGTTCTATCCTTACGCGGCAAAGTTTCGTCAACTTTGACCGGCTCCATCTTGAGCAAAGATCAGACCCCATATACGGAACATCTGCTAAAGCCAAGCTTACCTTGGGAGCGGGTGGTGATTGATTTCCGCGGCTTGACCTATATTAACTCGATTGGCGCGGGTCTGATTATTGCACTCTACCGTATTGTCAGTCAATCTTCAAAACATGCAATTTTATTATTCCGAAACGGCGGCATTGTGGCCGAGACGCTGGAATCTGTTGGTTTTTTCAAAATTTACCAGCCCAAGGTTGTTTGGGATAACTATGATGACGCCGTTAAAAGTTAGTCCCTTATGGCGGTTATTTTACCTAAACTATATTTTGAGCGATGCTTAAGTTGTACTATGAATGTCATTAATGAAGTGAGCAATCAGGAGCTAAAATTGCGGTATTTACGTGAGAAAGAAGAAACGAACGCTACCCTTATTTTAGCTTTTGAAGGCCGTGTCTCCAGAACAAATACCGGGATTTTATTGGATATCGACCAACCGTTTATTCAGCATGAACTGTTGGCGAAACCTGCTTTTTGGAAGCGCGTTATCTTTGATTTACGGGAGTTGGACTACGTAAACTCAACTGGCGCTGCCGCCATTGTTGCTCTTCATCGGATTGTCTCCCGCACTTTTGAAAGAACCATTATGCTGGTGATGCGTGATTCGATTGCGATGATTGCCCTGCAAAGCATCGGTTTTATGCGGATCGGTGAAAAATACATCGTTTGGGATGATTATGAGGCTGCATTAAATTTTTAACCTCAGCGCAGATTAGCAGGCATAACCATTTCTAGTAAAAAGAAATACATGAACAGTTAGCTATAGATTTTGATCTAATTGCAGACATGGGGGCAGTTTAAACCGTATTAGCTATCAAGCATCTGTTTGTTATAATGCGAGGGATAGCTGACAAATTTAACATCTTAACCTGTCCCAACAAGGATCCCGCATGGAAACATCGAATCAAACCCCGTACCTGCAACTGCATTCCGATATTGACTCTGTTCAGCAAAGCCTGCAAAATATTAGTCAGCAACTTAAAGAGTTTGAGCAAGCTCCGCCCTCATATTCCGCAGACGGTAGCCCATCAGAAAGAGCCCAATCACTTTCAGAATTTCTGCAAATAACACATCAGTTGAATAGTGATATGGAATTAGACACCTTTTTGAAAAAGGTGATTGATCTTTCGATCAAATTTTTAAACGCTGACTGCGGATATCTCTTGTTGTATAATGATGAGGGCCGCTTAGAGACAGAAATAGCCCGCCATCGCGAGCTCCGCGATTTGCAACCCAATGAATACGAACTATCTCGAACCGCTCTCCGTAAAGTTATCTTAACCGGACTGCCACTTTTTATACCAGACGCCGATTTGTCTGAAACAGATCACCGCCGACAGGACTACAGCTACTCCATCATGTGCCTGCCGCTTGGCCGCAGACGCGATGATCGTTTTCACGAAAAGCGACTTTATAAAACACCCACAGCCGATCAATTGTTGGGCATTCTCTACTTGGAGCGAGTCCGGAATGAGCAAGGCTCCTTTCAACCCGCCAATTTCGATCTAATTCAAGGTCTGGCCAACCAAGCCTCGCTGGTTCTTATCAATACGCTGCTGTACAAACGGATGCACATTGATGCCCTGACCGGTCTCTATCTCCGCCCGTATTTGAACGATTATTTGGAAAATGAGCTTCGCCTTTGCCAGCAAATAGACGGCGTGTTAGCCGTATTGATGATGGACATTGATTTTTTTAAAGGCGTCAATGATCGCTTTGGGCATCAAATGGGTGATGTTGTGCTGCAGGAAACCGCTAAGCTGCTGGCAAAGAAATTGCGATCATCCGATATTTGTGCCCGCTATGGCGGCGAAGAGTTTGCTATTGTTTTACCAAGCACAAACTTGGCCCAGGCCCAAATCGTGGCCGAAAAACTGCGCGGCGCTATGGAGAGCTTCCCCTTTACCTGCGGCCGAATGACCTTAAGCGTAGGAGTCAGCGCTTACCCGGATCATGTCGCTCATCTGCCTATGGATGCCCAGGCCGAAAAGCTTTTAAAATTTGCAGATCAAGCCCTTTATCATTCCAAGCAAACCGGTCGTAATCGCTTTACCGTCTGGAGCGAGGCGACCATGAATCTACGGGAATTTCTCGATCCGGCCACCGGCATTTTATCGGGCGACCCTATTCGGGATCATCGCAATGTTCAGCTTTTGATTGAAGTGATCGAGGCTACAAGCAAAACATTTGATCTGGAAAAACTCTACATTCATATTGTCGATATGATTCTGCAAATTACCGGGACTGAGAATGGATTTCTACTGCTTATCAATCCCGCAAATCATGCTTTGGATGTCCATGTTGCCCGGACGAACAAAGGCGAAAATATCCCTTCAAATCATCGGTCCCTCAACACAAATGTGCTGCATAAAGCTTTGGAAAAGAATAAGCCCGGTTTTTTTAAAAAAACAACCTCGCCGGATGATACGCCCGAACCAACCGCCGGTCAAACCGCGTCGGTGTTGTGTATCCCTTTACAGATACGTGAACGACAGTTTGGCATTATTTATCTGGAAAGCGCCTTAGGATTACGGCAATTTGTTAAAGCCGAACTATCGTTTTTTCATGCCCTGAGCCATCAATTAGCAAATGCGATCGAGCATGTGCGGCTGCATGAGGACGCAATCGTCCGGGAAAAGCTGAAGCGAGATTTGGTCGTCGCCAGTCAAATTCAAATGGGCTTATTGCCGCAGGAAATCCCATTTGTTAAAGGCTTATCCCTAACCGGTCAAATGCGGCCGGCAGCACAGGTAGGTGGAGATTATTATGATTTTATTCTATCCGAAGACGGTAAACGTTTTTATTTTGCCATTGGTGACGTAGCTGGAAAAGGCGTAGTAGCCAGTTTATTGATGGTTCAGGCACGTTCCATGCTGCACTCGCTACTGCGGCGGGAAAGCTCCACCCTAAATGTTTTGATTCAAATGAACCATCAAATGTACAAAGACATTTTAGCCGGCGGCGAACCGCTTTTCATGAGCTTTTTACTCTTTTGCTGGGATATCGAAATGCGCCAATTAACATATACTTCTGCCGGTCATGAGCATATTCTTGTTTTTCAGCATAAAAGTCGGACCTGCCAAAAAATAAAATCAGGCGGGTTAGGACTTGGCATTGTGCCAAATATTGAGCCCTATTTAACCGAAAGCCTTTTAAAAATAGAACCCAATGATGCTATTTTGCTTTACACAGACGGGATCACAGAACATCGCAGTACAACCGGCGAGATGTTTGGCCTATCCTCGCTGCAGAATATATTGGTCGAAACAGGTCATCAAGAGCCCCAACAAATTCAAAAAGAAATTTTCCGCCGCTTTGAGCTTCATGGCAATCATGCTGAGCCGGAAGACGACATTACTTGCGTTGTGGCCAAACAGGTCGATGACAGAGATCAAATTTAGGCTTGAAGCTAACTGCAAAAGATATATTTTTATAATGTCGATTTTGTCGCATTTTCGACGACGCGATTTAGGATTTATTTCGCCCTGCTTTTGTAAGCGATACTGCGCGAATTGTAAAACTCGCGCTACCGGATTGTCAGCACTTTTGGAGCATTTGCTCTGTTTTAGATCAACTATTTTAAGCATAATTTGAGTATGGAATCTCCAGAGTACAATCTCTTAAAAAAAATTTACTTCTTTGAACGCTTTAGTGATGACGAACTGCACTATTTTCTAAAAACAGTTTCAATACGGGATTGTACAGAAGGTCAGATCGTAGTAGAAGAGGGTGATCCCGGCGACGACATCTTCATTATTCTTTCCGGACAACTGAGCGTGACAAAAAGAGTACGCAGAAGTTCGGGTGAAGAAGTTCCGCAGCTTTTTGGCGTGCGCCACCCTGGCGAGATGGTTGGAGAAATGGCATTAATGGATGAACGTCCGCGTTCGGCGCGCCTGACGGCTATACAACCTACCCGATTGCTTGTTTTTGATCGTCAGCATTTTGAAGAAACCCTGGAGCAGCATCCGCGTATCTTCTTCGATATCATAAAAGCATTAAGCCGACGATTGCGCGAGTCAAATGAGTACACCATTCAACAGCTTGAGCAAAAAAATAAAGAGCTGGAGCAGTGGAATGTCATGTTGGAGCAAAAAGTTCAAGAGCGAACGATACAGCTTCATCAGCGCAATTACGAATTAGAAGAGTTGAATAGAAAAAAGAATGACATTTTGGGTATTTGCGCCCATGACTTACGTAACCCTATAACAATTATTCAAGGTTATACCGAACTGATTATGGAAGCGCCACTTTCGGAGCAACGTCGGCACGAAATTGGCGGCGAAACCGTTCAACATTGTCATAATATGATTTCCATTATCAATAAGCTGTTGAATATTTCTGCGATCCAAAACGGGCGGATTTACTTGGACTTTGGCGAAGAAAACCTGGATTTACTTATTTATACCACAGTTTCCAGTTTTGAGCACCTTGCCGCCAAAAAATCAATTACCTTGGCAACTTCCGTAGCCGAAAATTTGCCCGCAGTCGTTATAGACTCCGTAAAAATAAAGGAAGTCCTGGATAACTTGATCAGCAATGCACTCAAGTACAGCCATCCACACACCACTATCGAAATAAGCCTAAAACGAACAGAGACCCACTTAATTGTCAGTGTAAAAGATCAAGGGCAGGGATTATCACAAGCAGATATTGAACTGGCCTTTAATGAGTTTCAAAAACTATCGGCGCGCCCGACAAATAATGAGCCCAGCACCGGCCTGGGATTGGCGATTGCTAAGCGTCTGATTCAACTGCATCAAGGCGATGTTTGGATAGAAAGCGAAGGAATCGGCAAAGGGGCCACGTTTTCATTCTCGCTGCCATTGCCGTCAAATGAAGTCGCATAATTTGCGACCCATGAATAATTCCGACTAACAAGATTAGGCAAGAATTTGTTGTGCTTTGGGGAGGTTAGATGAGAGCAGTTTTAGTTCAAAATCCGGGTAATGCTGACCAGCTTAAGCTTGGCGAACATGCCACCCCTCGTTCAGATCCGGACGAATTGCTGATAAAAGTCGCCGCTGCCGGGATTAACCGGGCAGACATTTTTCAGCGTCAGGGCAATTACCCGCCACCGCCGGGCGCCAGTTCAATTTTAGGTCTGGAAGTTGCCGGAGTTGTTGAAGCTGTTGGAAGTGAGGTCAAAGATTGGAAACCGGGTGACCGCATTTGTGCCCTGCTATCCGGCGGCGGCTATGCCGAATACGCCGTTGTGCCGCAGGAGCTGGCGATGCGGATTCCCAATAATTTAACCATGACCGAAGCTGCGGCAATCCCCGAAGCCTTTTTAACAGCGTTTCAAGCGCTGCATTGGTTGGGGGGAATGCAGGAAGGCTATCATGTTTTGATTCATGCGGGCGCAAGCGGTGTCGGCACAGCAGCAATTCAATTAGTTCGACATGCGCGTGCATCAGCCCACGTAACCGCAGGCAGTCCGGAAAAACTTAAGTTTTGCCTGGCGCTTGGCGCTAAAACCGCCATAAATTATAAAAATGATCGTTTTGCCGACAAAGTTTATCAAACTACGGGTGGATTTGGCGCAAATATTGTTATCGACGTCGTCGGTGCGCCATATTGGTCACAAAACGTAAAAGCATTAGCAGTTGACGGTCGAATTATTTGCCTGTCATTAATGGGTGGGAAATTGGTTAGCCACTTTGATTTCAGCAAATTGTTCCGCAAACGCGGACAGCTTATAACTTCTACCCTGCGATCTCGCGGGCCGGAGTACAAGGCCCAACTTATCGAGCACTTTGCAAAATATGCCTTGCCCTTGTTTGAAAAGGGCGAACTAAAACCAATTGTCGACCGAATTTTTGATTGGAGCGAGGTCGCCCAGGCGCATGAATATATGGAAGCCAACCGAAATATCGGCAAACTTATTTTGCGTGTGTCCGACTAAAAAACGTCAAGCGTAGTGAATTGCCAGCCAAATTGTTTTTTCAACCGGGTCTGTCCATTCCACGCGATGTTTTTTATGGCTGGGAATATGGGTATAGTCGCCCGGATTCAGTTGGATAATATTACTGTCGCCATAAAAAAGAAGCCCGGCGGTACCTTTAAGTAAGATAACCCATTCATTCATGGGTTGATCATACCACTCACCGGTTGGCGTCGCCTGCCCATCCGAGATAATTCGTTCAATTTTTAACGTGGACGTGTTTAAGAGGCTTTCAATAAACTCTTGCGGCAGCTTTTCAGGAATTTCATCAAAAAAATTCTTTAACTCCATTTCCATCCCCCGAAATTGGATTTCAAATGTAACAAATACAAATAAAGCGGCAGGTCAAAAATAAAAAAAGCTGACTTTTAAAGCCAGCAAAAAATTGACGACCCAGTGGACTGTAACTCGTTACATCGTGGTTAAATGGCTTTCTAAATCAAACTCAATATTCTTAAGTCAGGCGCCTTACATATAAGTCATTTTTCGCGTCATACCGCCATCTACAATAAAGTTAGCGCCGGTTATAAACTCGGCTTGAGGCGAGGCCAGATATGTCACTAATGCGGCGATATCATCCGGTTTTCCTACCCGCCCGACCGGATGCTGATGATTATCGACAGGTGTATGAAGTGGTCGCTGGCGCTGAGAGCTTTTTTGCCAATCGCGCACTTCAATCCAACCCGGCGAAATAGCATTAACCCGAACATCCGGTCCCAGCGACAGCGCTAAAGCGTGGGTCAACGCGAGCAAACCACCTTTAGAAGCAGAATACGCTTCTGTGTCAGGCTCAGACATCAAAGCGCGTGTTGAGACGATATTAATAATTGTGCCCCGGCTCTCTTTTAGATAAGGCGCAGCGTACTTGGCGCAAAGAAAAGGACCGGTTAAATTGATATCGAGAACGCGCTGCCACTCGACTAAAGGCATATCGTTAAGCGGCAAACTGTGCGATATGCCGGCATTATTCACTAACACATCAAGCCGACTGAATTGATTCAGAGCCGTCTGAATCATAAACTTAACGGAATCCGCTTCAGACACATCGGTTTCCACAAAAATAAGCTGACCCAATGAGCGATATTCGGCTATAATTTCTTCCCCGGCTTCAGGATCAATATCCGCAATTAGGACGGCAGTCTGTTGCATTAAAAATTTGCGCACAATGGCTTTACCGATTCCCTGCGCCCCGCCGGTTACAATTGCAACGTGTTTTTGTAAATTCATATTTATCTCCAAAAACTCAAACTGCAAAGAATTAAATTATTATGGGTAGCTACCGCTACCGCCTCATATTATAGTTAAAATACAGACTTTAGTTCATATTATTTTATTTGCAATCATTGTCGGTTTTATATAGATTGTTTCATAACAATTATCGGGGGATAATTGGCAGTACACCGCTTCATGCGGCAAATTTGGCGCATAAAGTTTTTTCTTGCCTTTATTAGTGAGCTACTTTAAAATATAGCACTGAAATCTCGCAATTTTCCATGCCAAAACTGAAAATGATTTGCTCATAATCCTAAGGGTCCTGATTAGCGCATCTCACTATCAAGTAAGCTGTTGCAGGCCCCTTAGGCTTTTTTGCCGAGTCCAATACTTTTTTTGGTAATGGTAATATGCCGACTTGCAATCAAAATGAGTATTGTTCTCTCAATGTCATTAAGTTAAGAAAAGCCGACCCGATTGTCATTCTGAAAGAATCCTTTTCGAATCAAGCACTATACTATGATTTTGAAAAAAGATGCTTTCAGCATGACAGTCATGCCTTGTGCTTAACTAAATGATATTGATTGTTATCTAACAAACAACGCGAAAAACGTCTCGACTTCGATTGCAAAAGGGCATTAGCAACTGATAACAGTAAGAAATGAAAAGATATACATCTCCTTTCTACGATTGTGCTTTTCGTCAAATCCAGCAGACTTGTAATAAATATAGAACGCGCTAAATCTTTTGCGGGCACTGAACATTTGTGGGACTTTACTCATCATTTATAGGCATACAATAAGCTTTCAGCCTGGCATAATTAGGAAAGGGTGATCATGTATCAAGCCGTAATTGAGCTAATGCGCGGTGGGTATGTTGTAAAGACTTCAGCAGGACCTATTCAGCTTGGTGTGCCGCCGGAAACTATTAAAGATACCATGGCCACTGACGTTGGTGTGCCACAAACGTACATTTTGCCACAGCAGCTTTTTTCTGTCGAGCGGGCGATCAGTTTAGCGGATCTTGAATTTCCGATATATTACAATTTTTTTATTAAACAACAGCGTATAGTGGTTATCTGTGAAGAAGACCAGAAAGAGCGGATGCGCAATGTCCTTAAGCAGACGCTTTTTTCCCCAATTACCCGCGAAAAAGTTATTGACGAATTTGCTTTGCGCGAGAATGATCCATCCATTCCGGACTTTGGCAAAGAGCTTTCATTTTTTATGTGGTCTGCACATTTGGGTCGGCACTACAAGTGGGAAGATCTGGTTCAGTTCCGGATCATTCGCGCCAATCGGCCTTTGCGAGTCGGTGAAGTCACAATCACCTTGCACAAAAAACTCAAACATTTTGTTGTCACAGATAAAGGCAACGAAGTTGCAACGCTGCCATGGGCATTGCCCGTAACGGTTCCGAAAATTGAAAAAGCCGATAATGACAAACTCTTTATTCCGCCGCTTTTTGGTGTTTCTGTCTTGGGCCGCAGCCATGGTTTTGATCCAACAGCGCCGACCAGCGGTTTTATCTTTTGGATTGACGGACGCGGCGTCATGGTGGACCCACCCGTTGATTCTAATTTAAAGCTCAGAAGCCGGAACGTCAGCCCAAAGTTAGTAAATGACGTTATTCTTACACACGTTCATTCAGATCACGATGCCGGGTTGCTGCAAAAAATCTTTGAAGAAGGCAAAGTCAATTTATACACGACGCAAAACATCTTCGAATCTTTTTTATGCAAAGCGCAGCATCTCACAAACTACTCAAAAGATGACCTTAAGAATCTCATTACCTTTCGCCCGATTCGCATCGGCATTCCGGTCAACATATTAGGCGCAAACTTTACCTTTGCCTATGGCTTGCATTCGGTGCCGACGATCCAAATGGCTATTTATTTCCAAGGCAAAAGTATTTTTTACACTGCCGACCATGTCTACGATACGGATGTCTGGGAAAAGCTTCGCAAAGACGGAATTTTAACGCCGGGACGTTATGAAGCCCTAAAGCGCGCGTCATGGGATCACACCATGATTCTGCACGAAGCCGGCTTTCCGCCAACCCATACACCCATTAAAAATTTGCTGGCTTTAGACAAAGAAATCAAAGACCGGTTATATCTGGTGCATGTCGGAGACAGCAATTTGCCACCGAGCTGTGATATTCGTTTAGCGCCATCATCCATCGAAAATTTTCTTTCCATTTCGGTTGAGACACATGAGTATCATCTAAGCTCCAAAATTCTGCGAATCCTTTCAAATCTTGATTTCATGTCAGATTTTCCGATCGCTAAACTGGTAAACATCATGCCTCATGTGGCGACCCGCTATTACAAAGCGAATTCTATAATCATGAGGCAGGGCGAAATTGGAGATGAATTTCACATCGTCATTCACGGCAATATTGGTATCCGCCGTGATGGCTCAGAGTTAATGGTTTATGGACCCAATGACTATTATGGCGAAATGGCGGTAATTTCCGGTAAACCGCGTTCGGCGGACGTTATTGCTAAAACTGATGTCGAAATTATTGTCATCAAGGCCAAAGACTTTTTGGCTTTTGGTGAAGGCACATCCGTCATACCCTATCTTGATCAGCTTGAGAAAACGCGGCGCTATGACTCATGCCCGCTGTTAGAAGGAAGCCCGGTTTTCAGCTTTTTGACGCCGACCCAGATTACGCAGATGCAGGCCATTATGCGCCACGCCACATTCCCGAAAGATCATGTTTTAATCAAAGAGGGACAAGGCTTTACCAATGGTTTTATTATCTCGGAAGGAAGCATCTTGATTTTTCGGGAAAACAATCTTCTTTGCCGACTGGGACGGGGAAGTTTCATAGGCGAGTTAAGCCTTTTGCTGCAAAACAAAAAGCAGCACCAATGTAAAGCTGTAGCTGAAACCGACGTCCATCTTTATAAAATTGAACGTCAGCCGCTCAAACGATTTATCATGAATCATCCTGGCGTTCAAGTTCGGCTGCTTCATTACTCAAAATACACTGCGCAATCTTTTCACTTTCAGTTAGAGAACAAAAAACTGCTCCAAGCGTAGTATAAACCTTGGAAGTAGTTTTCCACAAACACTTCCTGTTTTTAAATTTGCAATTAATCCACTTAATTTTGCTTGACATTATGACCAAAAGGCCATAGCTTTTCTTAGAAAATTAATCTGCCTGAACTTTTCTGTACCATCTGCTTTTTTTATAATCTTTAAGGAGGATGTCATGAAACGGACTATGTCATTAGTCATGGCTTTTTTATTGGTAGTGGGGACAATTTCCCATGCCAATGCCGGCGCTACTTTGTCACTCGCAAAGCCAAGCGGCGGAAGTTGGGAAGGCCGGATCGGCTCTTCACAAAACGTTGTTCAGCTTTCCATGAGTAATACGACCAAAATTCGTGGTGGTCAGCTCGATGTCACTTTTTCTCCGCCCGGAATTTTGACTTTGGACGATGTAATCGCAACCGGCGCCTTAGTATCATGGGAAAGCACCGGCGAGGATGTCGCGCCGTTTAACGCAAACTATTCCTCAAACAGCGCCCGCCTTTTATTTTTTGATTACCAGGCCAATTCGCTGGAAGCATCCGCAAATGAAGCGGCTATTTTGTCGCTGTCGTTTTCCGTTTCAGCGACGGCAACGGAAAATACGATTGTGACAATGTCCATCGGCGGCGAAATTGTTGTCAATGACGGCATTACGACCGAGACTGTGGCGAAAACTAATGGGGCATTTAAGGTAACTAGCGGATGTACGCCGGGAGAGTTTACGGTCAACGCCATTGGCGGATGGAATATGATCGGTTTGCCTTTAGATGCCAGCCCCGCTTTAGATTCTTACAGCTTTCTTACCGAATGCACTAGTTGTACCCAAATTGCCAAATATGACGGCACGTCTTTTTTGGGTGCAATTGATTTGGGTGGAGACTTTGTGGTTGGCGAGCAATTTCTATTAGTTCCGGGCGAAGGCTATTTTGTCTTTTTTGAGGCCGATGAAAATGTCAAATTTGAAGGGGCCGATTTCAAATGCACCTCACCGGATGTTTCGTATCAAGCCGGTTGGAACATGATCTCGGTGCCACGATCCGAGCTTATTACCGGGCTTGACTCCTACGCAATTCTTGCGGCAATCCCAGAAGCGGAGCAAATCGCAAAATATGACGGGACGTCCTTTTTAGGAGCAATCGACCTAGGAGGCGACTTTATTGTTGGGGAGCAATTCCCACTTAAACCGGGTGAAGGTTATTTTCTATTTTGCAGTGGCCCTGGTAAATGGACACCGCCTGTAACACGATCTATCGCTCAAAAATCCGAAGCGCTTATCGCAACAGCGTCACCGATGCAAAAGGATATCGCAAGCGTTAAGGCCAACCTTAAATCTGAGTTAAGCAGTATCGGACTTGAAAGCGCAGAGCGCACCGCAGATGTTGTCGCAGCGCTTCAGACCATGCCTAATATTTCAGATATCGTTGTAAGCAGCCCGCGCCACAATAAAGCAACCGTTTCCTGGTTAACTTTAGGGGTAACGTCCGATACACGTGTGGATTATGGCACAAGCTCCGGTGCACTGGATAAAAACGTCAGCAATACTGCGACGGCAGAATTACACCGCATTGATGTTACCGGTCTGGCAGCGTTTTCAGACTATTTTTACAAAGTAACTTCAAAAAACGGTAGCGATGTTGCGACTTCTTCTGTCGCCTCTTTTAAGTCCGCAATTGATCTCGGAACCGTAACTCCCTGGTTTACCGCGGCCTCGATTAAAGACAAAACCGGAGCCGCCGCTGGCAGCGTAATTGTTTACATGAAAGGTATTAAAGGCGGCGTGGAGTCATGGACGGAGTCCGGTTTGACAAATGCTACTAATGGTAGCGTTACACTGGATTTAAAAGCTTTACGCAATCCAGCCGACGGTGGGGCGTTTGGCTTTGCTACAGGGGATCAAATTGAGATTTGGGTCGACGGCGGAAGTAAAGGTATTCTTCGGGCCAGGCGTTTCACGGTAACAAGCGCAGTCGGCGCGGTCTTTAATGCCGGAAACTTGACCTTGGAAGATCGTGTCCAAGCCCAGCCTGTCTTCACCCTGTCATCATCCCCAACCCTGGATTTTGGCAAAGTGGTCACAACGATGAGTTCGGCCATGAAAGTCACGATCACCAATACCGGCAATGTGGCGGGTTCTGTAACCGCTGTTAGTACAGGTAATGCCAGCTTTACAACCGACTTTTCCGGCCCGGTTACATTGGCTCCGAGCGGCACTAAAGATGTTATGGTAACCTTTACTGCCGGAACTCCGGGCGACTTTACCGCCACGCTCAGCGTTGCAGGTGATGCGACCGCCCAATTAGCGCTTAAAGGCACCAGTGTAGCCAAGCCAAACTTTACATTAGCTAGCGGCAGCCAGGCCGCGCCAAAAGGTACAGCTACTTTTGGCGTCGCACTTGCCAATGAAGTGCCGGTGGCAGGTATAGAGTTTGCTTTAGAAACCGCCAGCGGGCTCAAGCTGCAAATTGGCAATGTTCAAACAACTGCCCGTGCGACAGGGTTTAGTGTTGCGCCGGTTGGTCCGACCGGGAAAATTTTATTGATTGCCGGGCCGGGCGCTTCCATTGCCGCCGGTACGGGTGATATTGTGAATATTGCCGTTACCGTAGACTCAGCCGCTTGCGCTGGTAATTATGTGTTGAAATTTGCAGCGGGCTCGTCGCTAAGCTCGGTTCCGCCGGCATCCGCTAATATCCCGCATACGACTTCCGAGACAACCTTTAAAGTGCTGAATACTCCCGCTGTCTGGAGTGCTGCAGATTCTCTCAGTTTTACGGTTGAGCAGAACACCCCGAACGGTGAACAAGTCAAAACATTATCTTTGGCTAACCTTGCCAAAGCCTGCCAGGGCAGTGACCTGACGGTGACTTCCCTGACGCTTAGCGGAAATGAAAAGGCGTCCTTTAAACTATCTACTGCAGGACCGATAACCATTGTGGCAGGCACCCCGGCGGATGTGCAAGTGACCTTTAAGCCGGTTCACCGCGATGCCATTCATAAAGCTGTCATTACTGCAGTTACTTCCGTCGGCACTTATCAAATCAAGCTGCATGGCGATTGGAAAGTTGCCATCGAGCTAACGGCGTTTGATGTGATTTCCGGTGTTGGCCAGGTCAGTTTGGCCTGGGAAGTTGGCGCTGGATCAACGGCAATTGGTTTTAACGTGCGGCGTGCGATCTTGGGTCAGGAGCCGGTGCAAGTGAATACCGATCTGATTCAAAGCAGCACTAGCAAATATAGCTACACCGAAGAAGTCGAAGGTGACATCACTTACGAGTATTGGTTGGAAGGTCTTGATGCCAATGGCGCTCCTGTTTCATTTGGTCCCATGACGGCATCCCCTACTTTCCGACCCTCGACTTTTGCACTGCATCAGAATCATCCGAACCCCTTTAATCCGAGTACAACCATTCGATTTGACGTGCCTAAAGAAGGTCGTGTTTCCGTTCGGATATATAATTTGAGTGGTCAGTTGATTCGCACATTACAAGATGGCGTTGCCTCTGTCGGCACGCACAAAGTCGTGTGGGACGGCAAAGATAATAACGGTCACGAAGTTACATCGGGTGTATATTTCTACCGTTTAGAGGCCGCGAATACCCTCTCTACAACCAAACGTATGACTATGTTAAAGTAAGTAATTCGTTTAGCTTAATAAAAAAGCGCCGGTCGTCCAAAAGGATGCCGGCGCTTTTTTTATTGCGTTAGAATTGTATTGACATTTTGTCGGCCCACTGTTAGCCTTCCAAAAGGCTCGCATACAAATGCGAGCCGAATAAATTGCTCCGGCCCGTCAAACCGTATGTTTGATTTTTTTTTCGCCCTAAAACCGACAAAATTAGTCGGATTTACCATACATGATTCGATTTAGCAAAAAATTTGAGTACGCCTTAATTGTCCTACTTCATCTGGCCAATCTGCGACAAGAAGAAATGGTAACAACACGCTTGTTAGCGGATTATTACAAAATTCCGCCGGAAATTCTGGGCAAAGTACTGCAGAACCTGGCTAAAAAGGGTTTGCTGGCCTCAGCGCACGGCGTTAAAGGTGGTTATACACTGCTGCAAGATATTAACCAAATCGATATTTTGGCAATTATTGAGGCGGTAGATGGACCGATAGAAATAGTCAACTGCCAGCACACAGTGAATGGATGCGATTGCAAGCAAACCGACGCCTGCAACATCCGAACACCTATGGCGATTATTCAGGATGAGCTTATCCATTATTTTAAAAATATTTTGGTAGGCGATGTTAAAAACCGACATCGTAATAAAACTTTTGCTGTTTTTAATCCGGAAAGACACGATTACCCGGTGATATAATGATAGCGACGGTTTCAGACGTCCATAAAACTTAAAACTTTAAGAAGGAGCGTGAGTCATGGTTGATCTAAAAAAGAGGACGGGCAACTCGTCCTGACATTGGGCGGATATCGAATCGCATGGCCTTTTCGTTTGCCGGTGTTAAACGGGCGATGATTATAGTAAAACATAATTAAATTGAGGGTGTCCTGCGCTATATTTCCTTTGCAGGTATTGAGATAGGGTCTGATCATGGAATTGACCATTTCGACTAAGGCCGATGAGCGAACAATGGTGTCGAGTTGGGCGAAGGCTTTTTGTTTGTCGGCCTCGAACTCGTCCTCCGCAAGATTGGCCAGGCCCTCGGCGTAGTTGAGCCAGAAAGCGCTTTCGGATTGGGCATGCGCTTTGGCGGCGGCGCTTTTGGCCTGGCAACTTTTGTTGTTCCATTGTCAGGCCAGACAGATGGCTTGGCAAGCATCAGGGTTTTTAAAGATCAGGCTGATTTCAGCCACGACCTGCCCGGCACGTTCCAGGAATTGCAGTAAGGACGGCAAATGCTCCTGAAATTGTTGGGCGGCGGGAGTGACTTTATCGTCATTGAGGGCGACGAGCTTTTCCAGGTCAGCCTCGATAGCGCACTGAGCCTGAGCGCGGTCATGGGGTCGACCGAATTCGTCAAATATTTCCAATTCATCTTGGATGTGGCGGAACAACTGTCGGGCGGTTTCATATCGTTCAATGGCTTGCCGGGCTTGGCAAGTTTCACGCGGTATCTAACAGTTTAAGAAAGTAGTGCTGCTTGGCGTAAGTTCGTGTGAACTTACAGATGCCATCTTTTCAAAAGATGGCATCTGTTCCGCCTTGAAAAAGTTCACACAAACTTACGCCGCAAACCAGTAGTTTAAGTTTTACCTCTATTTGTTATAATAGTTACGGATGCAGTTCAATGATCTGAAGCTATTTTGACGAAGCAAAATAGAGGGAATAATGTCATTTCAACGGAATCGCATTGATATCTCAAACGCAAGAACCGGCTTGAGGACGAGGCGTTTTCCCTGATCGAAGCGCAGATTTTGCGGCAGTCTCTTTTGCCGGGGCGCCTCAAACAATGGCATTTATCCAACAATTTTTAGCTTGACTTTCATGGAACAACTCTCTGGTGAATAATTCAGGTTAAGACGGCTTACTTTTTAATTTGCGCTTTTAACTCTTTCAATTGCTCTTTCAGGTTATCCAATTCCTTGCGCAGTTCGCCGATTTCATCATCATTAGGTGCGCGATCTTTAAAAAAATGGATATCCGGCACATGAGGCGGCATGGGCATACCTTCGGGAAACCGGCGCATTTTAAACATCGCATCGTCGTCGCCTTCGCCTTCAAAAGAGACGGAAAAATCCTCATCTTCGCCCTCATTTGGTTCGCCAAGCGTTACCGATTTCAGGATCTCCTTACCTTCACGCATCACCTTAAGCTTTATTTCGTCACCGGCCTTATGGTCTTCAAGACTATCGTGCAAATCTTCAGGATCCTCAAGGGCGGCGTCACCGAAGCTAATAATAACATCACCGGCTTTCAGGTCAGCTTTGGCCGCCGGGCTTTCCTTCATTACTTCCGTGATTAAAACACCTGCTTTGACTTTGAAATAAGCGGCAAGTTGATCGCTCACTTCCTGCATGTGGATGCCCAGCCAGGGCCGATTTTCCTTGTGGACTTGAATCCACTTGTGTGGCTTCATCCAGCGGTTCCATTTATGAAAATCGCCGGAATCTTTCCACGAATGCTCGTTTTCTTCCTTCTCCTTCATCGTCACTTTCACATCAATGCTCTTACCATCCCGGAATAGCTTGATGGTAACTTTGTCGTTCGGCGCAATTTTACCTACCAGATTGCGCAAAACACTGCCGGTAGTCGTTTTTTCGCCGTTAAACGTGATAATAATATCTCCGGATTTAATACCGGCATCATCCGCGCTGCTGTCATCCATAATATCGGTGACCAAAACGCCGTCGCCGTCATATTTAAACTCTTTCCGCAAGTCTTTATCCAGCTCCTGCATGTAAACGCCCAAATGTGCTTTACTGGATTCGGCCAAAGCCGTGCCGATCCACAAGCAGGAAAATAGCGTTGCCAACAGCCACATTTTGTAAAGCTTTTTCATACAAAACCTCCTTTATAGTTTAACATTCTGAGCAATATGCCCATTTATTCACTTTCGCGCCAATCCCGATTTGCAATTGGCGTATAAACCGAAACAAGCTGCCCGTCTTCCAGGCGATATTGGTTAACAGCAATAAGTTGCGTGCCCATAACCCGTCGGATATTGCCGGGATTCAACCGATATTTATGGGCAGCCAGATAGCGCACAAACTCCTCATCTACATCCATCAATTGGTTTGGGTCAAAGGCATCTTCGCTTTGGGACTGAGACGCAGGTTCAACGCCGGCCAGATGCAGCCCGTGTCCGTTGCCGGAGTTCAATTCCGCCGGCATATTTTGCGAGTTGGCATCAAGGGCTGCCCGAAGCCGGGTAGGAAATTCAGGACGTAACAGAAAGACCGCCAAAATCATCGTCAAAACGATGACCGCCGTTGTGGCCCAGTAAAAAGCCACGCGAAAATTGAAGGAATCACGCTGATATTGTGACGAATTCAGCAGACTTCGGCGCAGATTCCGCCGAAACAGCTCGACCTTCGGTTGCGGAAGCGTCGTCGCCTCCAAAAGTGTTTCGATATCGTTCATCATCAAATCCCTCCTTGCTCAGGAGAATTTTAAGTTTATCCAAAGCTCGGCTGCATTGCATTCGCAGTGCGCCTTCCCGTTTACCCAAAATCGGGGCGATTTCGGCAAAAGATTTTTTATCAAAATAACGCAGCGTAAGCAACGTCTGCTCGTCCGGCTTTAATTGACGCAGGCAATGACCCATCAGAAGAAAGGTCTTGTGTTCAGCCAGCAAATTTTCGGCGGCTTCCAATTCCTGATCAGGTTGATGGCCGGAATCGGGCAATTGCTCGGCTAAATCATCCAGGCCGGTGAATGTCCGATTTTTGTGCCGACGCAAAAAGCCGTTAATTTCATTTGTGGCAATACGATATAGCCAGGATAAAATAGACACGCCGGTCCACCGAAACTTCCATAAATTCCGCAGCGCATTAAAAAACGTCTGGGCCGCCAAATCCTCGGCAATGGCCACATTTCCAATACGGTGCAGAATGTAGCGGAAAATAGCGCTAAAATGCGCATCATAAACCGTTCCAAAAGCCGAAGGGTCAGTTTTGCAACGGGCAATGAGCGCTTTTTCTTCGGTGAGTGTCATACGATCCATTACACATCCGGATGTTGCAATTTGCGATTCGCCATGGCTTACAAATATTAGAATGCGCGGATTGTTAAATGTCACACAAAAAAAGCAGATTTTTTTTGAAAATGGGATTTTCTGCGGTTGGCCAAAGCTACTGATATATAAGCTGATAAATAAATACTGCATTTTCAACACTATCGGCGATATAAAGCCGTTTATTGGCATCAACCGTCAACCCACTGGGATGACGCCAACGCGGATCGGTCAGCACACGTAAAAAATCACCGCTGCCCGTAAAAACAAGCACACCGTGTTCGGTATCGGCTACAAAGATATTACCGGCTTGATCGCCACACACGGCAACCGGCTGCTTGTCCATAAACCGGCTTGTCGACGCAGTCAAATCGCGCTTAAAATTGCCGACTGCGTTAAAAGTCTGCACCCGGCCATTGCCGGTATCGGTGACAAAAACATCGCCGCCCGCAGAAATCCACAAGCCGCGGGGCGCGTTCAGATAACCCGGCTTGTCGCCAAAAGCGCCCCACATGGCCCGAAATCGACCGGTTGGGTCAAAAATATAGAGACGATCCGCCTCCCGATCCGTCACATAAATTTGACCCTGCCGATCCTGGCCGATGCCGTAGAGACGCTCAAAGCGGGTTTCATCGGTTACTGCGGCCAATGTGCCCAGCCAGACGCCTTCGTAGCTGTATTTTTCCAGCCGATTATTGCCGGAATCCACAATGTAAAGATGCACTTCGCGATCAACAATCAGATCGGTAGGATTTTGCAATTCGCCCGGACCCCAGCCGAAACGGCCAAACTCAAGTAGAAATTGTTGCTGCGCGTCAAATTTGCAAACACGATGATTGCCGGAATCTGCCACGTATAAATCACCCCGAATGCTGCTGGCCAACCCGGCTGGCTCATTAAACGGGCCGCAGGGGAAATCTTCACCGCGCAGTTGGGCGACATACTCAATACTTTGAATCGATTGGGCGGGATGAATGAGCGGACCGGGCATGCGTGGCGCGGCGGGCCCGCAACTGAGGCACAGTGACAGGCCGTAAAGCCATAGCCAAAGTGCGGTTACAAAATTAATCCGTAACTTCTCAATAACCGTAGCTAACCTTGCGAAGATTCCCGCCTGTAAGTCTGTAAAAACTCTGAGAATATTGATTTCCGTAGCAAGTTTAACCTTTGCAAGGTTTGATTTTGCTAACACTTTTTGAGAAGTTACATTAAGCCTGTTGGTTCTAAACATGCTTGTCATCGCTGAAGATTGTGAGCGAGGTCTTTAAGTTCGTCAATCGTCCAATAAAAAGACCCTGTAAACGCGAATGTTCACAAGGTCTAATTTCGGCTTTTAACCGGGTAAAGTCAAGGATTTTGTCGATGTTATAAATCCGCTTATTGCGCAGTTATACTCTTTGCTAATAAGGCAAAAGTGTGATCTATCAAATCCGGCCCGCCCCACGAACCATGGCCTGGAATGACGATGCTGGCCTTGACGCAATGGCGGTCGACGCGCTGCAGCGCCGCCGGCCAGGCCCTTTTGTCAGCGTCACCGGTAAAGCCAAGATCAGTGTCTGCTTTGGACTTGATCAAGCAGCCGCCAAACAGTAAGCGTTGATCAGGTAACCAGACTACAATATTATCCGGGGCATGACCCGGGCCGGGAAAGTATAATTCAATCTTTTCCTGGCCGATTTTCAGGACTTTTTGTCCGGTAAACAAAGAGTCCGGCTTTGACCATTTTTGCGCCTTGGCTTGTGCCAGAGAGTCTGACGCCGAGCCATTTTGTTTTTGGAATTGGCTCAAAGAATCCTGCACTGAGCCATTTTGCTTTTGGGTTTGCTCCAGCGTCGCCTGCCCGGCATAGATTGGAATCGCCGCCCGCTTAAGCACATTTGCGCCGCCCATGCGATCTTCGTGAGCGTGGGTAATGATGGCGCTATAGACGGGTTTATTGAAGCGTTTTTTCGCCCAGGCAATAAGCTGCCGGGTTTGAACTTCCGTCCAGCCGGTATCCACCAGCACAGGCCCGGCGGATGTGTCTAATATCAGACCGTTGGCCGAAACTCGTTTTTTGTCAATTTCCTTCCAGGTGGTATGCAGCCAAACGGTAGAGGTAAGTTGAATGACTTCAACATCGCCACTAATCCGGGCATATTTTGACGGGCTGGATAGTGAGATTTGAAAATCGCACAGCATCCCGATTAACAGTAAAAATCCGATGCGCCGGAACACTTGTAATCCAGGCATGGAAGGCTCCTTTACAAAAAGGGGGGCAGTTTTTTAGAACATACGAAGCGTACGGTGAATCGAATAGGGCTCGGACGTACAAACCAGGCTGGCTATATCATCTCCGCGCAAGACGATCTGCGCCGGATATATTTTTGCCGGGCGATCAGTGGGAAACCAATTGCGGCCATTGTTGACAACAATAAACAGGCCGCGTTCATCCCCAAGCGCATTAAAGCTTTTGCCGTCGCCAGCCCATTTGACCAACCCAACCTCACGCTTTAGCCATTTGGACAACATGGCCACGTTTTGGCAGGGCAAACCCAGCTCGCTGATCTCCAAAAAAGCGCTCGAATCAAAAGGGCGATCCGACGCATTCTTTAGTTTATGGCGAGCTATACATTCGACGATATTTCCCGCAGAATCGTAAAAATAAACTGCATGCGCATTCCAGCTTTTAAAATGAATTTGCGCGGAATTCTGATCGCGCAAGAGTTCCAGACCCTGTTTGGACAACCATGTGATGGCCTCCGGAAGCTGATTTTCCGGGATATTGAACGCAAAGTGATAAAATGGTTCACCGAAACCACCGGCTTCAAATGTCAACGCCGACGCGCCAACCAGAACGGTAAAGCGCGTTGCGGTTTCGTCAACCAACGCCAACTGAAGCTTTTGGGTATAAAATCGCTTGAGTTCCACCAGGCGATTTGTCAGCAGAATGATCTCTAAAATCGACATGTCAATTCTTTCTGACGTATATAATAAGTTTGCGGACAGAATTGTTTTCAAACCTAATAGGTCTTGGAGACCTATTAGGTTTAGATCATACCTAAGAATAATTCCTGCCCGATTACTTATATACTTAAAAATCAAGTCTCGTCTGTGCTTGCGACGGTGTGTTTTTAGAAGCATAGCGCGATTCCAAGTTCAGCAGAAACTGCTTACGCTCCAGGCCGCCGCCGTATCCGGTCAGGCTGCCGTCTTTACCAATGACGCGATGGCACGGAATAATGATCGAAATTCGATTATCGCCGTTGGCACGGGCAACGGCACGGACGGCTTTTGGATCGCCGATAGACTCCGCCTGTTGTTGATAGGAGCGAGTTTCGCCGCAGGGGATTTGCATCAATGCCGCCCAGACGCGCTGCTGAAAAGCCGTCCCATTAGCGGCGAGCGGCAGCTCAAAAATCGAACGATGGCCGGCGAAATATTCCTCCAACTGTCGATTGAGCGGCTCAAAAAGCGGATGCGATCCGGGTAATAAATCGGCCTTAAATAATTGCTTCAAGCGCGTTAACTGTGTCTCCAGCATCCGCCGGTCGGTAAATTCCAGCAGGCAGATTCCCTCATCCGTCGCTCCGGCCAGCAATGGCCCTATCGGTGTCGGGATGCGGGTGATCAAAATCAGGCGGCGGCCGGAGCTTTCGACAGGCGCAAAGCCGGTCGTCTTTTTGAACGAGTCGGTAAAGCCGCTTAGCGACTCGTAGCCCGAATCCAGCGCGGCATCGGTCACCCGTTCACCGTATTTGATCCGACCAAATGCCTGACCGATCCGCAACGAGCGCAAATAAGCTTGAAAGGTGATGCCGTGCGTTTTTTTGAACCAGCGCCGGACACGGTTAGGCTCTAAACCGCGCTGCCGTAAATCGCTATCGCGCCAACGACTTTCCGGCGCGGCGGTGATATCGGACAAAAGCGACTCTAACCAATCGGGCGCGTCGCCGGAGTAGCCGAGCGGGTTGCAGATTTTGCATGGGCGATAGCCGTGTTGAAGGGCGTCGCGTACAGAGGGAAAATATTCGACATTTTCCGGCTTGGGCTTGCGGGCAGTGCAAATGGGGCGGCAAAAAATTCCGGTTGTTTTAACAGCGGCAAAGAAAGTGCCGTCGAATTGGCTGTCTTTAGCAACTAACGCTTGATACAACACGGTCGAGTCTGGTAATGACGGGCGCATAAATTTTCCTCTTACTTGGATGAATGATGAATGAATATTGTGACGCAAATATAAGCGCCTCACTCTCCAAATGACAACCGGGAATTTAACAACTATTTTTCTATTACTCCGTTCCAAACGACAAATTCGGCATGTTGTCATTCAGCAGGAATCCTCTTGAAATTTAGCAGAGCGCTAACTTGCAGGAAGATTCTTTCAGAATGACACCGTGCGAAATTTGCCACTTGGAAAGGAGTATACTGATACTGACAGCAGCCGTATTATTTCATTTTCAATTTTGGTGCAGGTACCGCAGGAATTTTTCATCGCCACAATTAATCCCCAGATACTTGAAAATTGTCAAAACAAGTCAATAGTTGCTGGGCAGCCATCACTGCCGACGTTTCGCCGAGGCTGACGGCGTTTAAGATCATCGGTAATGTATGTTGGATGGCAGGATGTTTGTAAAATCGGGTGCGTAATTGTTCTTCTACCAACGCCAGGACCCAGTCTTTAAGCTGTTGCTGCCGACGCTTCATCAGTGTGCCCGAAGCCGTGGTTGCGTCCCAGAAACTTTCGATGATCCGCCAAATATCGGCCAATCCTTCGCCGGTCAACGACGAGCAGGTGTAGGCGCGGCTAACCCAACCGTCAGTTACCGGCGCAAGAAGATGCAAGACACGGTTAAATTCGGCCCGCATCGCCTGTGCCCTAAGCTTATTCTCGCCATCGGCTTTGTGAATGATTATTGCATCTGCAAGTTCAACCGTGCCTTTTTTCATGCTTTGCAGCTCGTCGCCGGCGCCGGTTAGCATAAGCAGCAAATAAAAATCGACCATAGAACGCACGGCCACTTCGCTTTGCCCGACGCCGATCGTTTCGATTAAAATGATATCAAAGCCGGCGGCCTCGCATAGCAGCGTTGTTTCCCGGCTTTTGCGGGCCACACCGCCAAAAATGCCGCCGGACGGCGACGGGCGGATAAAAGCGTTGGCCTGTTTGACCAACTTTTCCATGCGCGTTTTATCGCCCAAAATGCTGCCTTTGGTGATCGTGCTGCTAGGGTCTATGGCTAATACGGCGACGCGATGCTTCTGCTCACACAAATAGCTGCCCAGCGTTTCGATAAAGGTGCTCTTGCCCGCGCCCGGCACCCCGGTAATGCCGATGCGAATGGATTTTCCGGTATGCGGTAGCAACTGTCGGATGACTTCCTGCCCGATGGTCAAATGACTTTCGGCGTTACTTTCGATTAGGGTAATGGCACGGGCCAGAACGGCGCGATTGCCGTTCAGCACGCCTTGCACATAGTCGTCGGCGGACAGTTGGCTGCGCCTTTTAGGCTGGTTAAAAAAAACGGCGGAAGTCGCCCCGGAACTATTTTGGGCACTGTCTAGGCCGGGCATAATTCGCGTGGCAAAGCCTTCGCCGCCTGTGGCAGGGGTCCATTCGGGGGCACGGGAATTTTGGGGTGAAGGCGTGGCATCGGGATTCATCATTCATGCCCGGCAGGAATTGAAGATGCGGTGATGGAGTTTTGGAGTTTTGGTGTTACTCCATTTCTCCGATTGTTAATGCAGTTCCATTCCGACCGGGCAATGATCCGAGCCCGTAATTTCGGGATAGATGACCGCGCTTTTTAAATGCGGTCGCAGCGCCGCCGAAATGCAAAAGTAGTCAATTCGCCAACCGATATTTTTAGCACGGGCATTGCCGATATAGCTCCACCAGGTGTAATGCCCGCCGTCTTGCTGAAACTCGCGAAAGGTGTCAATAAAACCGGCTTGGATGATATTGCCAAAAGCCGTCCGCTCTTCGATAGTGAAGCCGGAATTGCGCATATTGGCCTTGGGACGGGCAATATCAATTTCTTTGTGGGCGACATTTAAATCGCCACAAAAAATAACCGGTTTATGCCGTTCGAGTTCCTTCAAATAAGCCAAAAAATCGACATCCCATTCCTTGGTTCGATAATCCAGGCGGGTCAGCTCGCGCTGCGAATTTGGCGTGTAAACATCCACCAGATAAAAATCGGCGAACTCCAAAGCCAGCACACGCCCTTCCTTGTCATGCTTGGCAATGCCTAAATCCGGCCGGACGTTCATCGGCTTGTTTTTGGTGAAGACCAGGGTGCCGGAATAGCCTGGCTTTTCGGCGGAATTCCAATAGGCATGATAGCCGGGCGCCGTCCATTCAACTTGTTCGGGTCGCGCCTTGGTTTCTTGCAGACAAAAAATGTCGGCGTCCATGCGTTGAAAAAAGTCTGGAAAACCCTTTTCCAGACAGGCGCGAAAGCCGTTGACGTTCCAGGAAATAAATTTCAAAGCGTTCTCCTTGCGCATTTGTATACTGATTAAGGGTTAGAAGTTGCATTTTAAACCCTTAGGTTTTTTCCTGCCAAAAATAACCTTTAACGAGAATATTAACAAATTCATTCGGTACGGTTATTGATTCGATGCTAATCTATCAGCACCAGCCGTTTAAGTATCTTCTCGCCGCCCGCCTCAAGCTGATAGAGGTAAACGCCGGGCGCGGCCGGATGTCCGATCTCATTTCGCCCGTCCCAATGCGTTTGTTGATCGCCTGCTGACTGTTGCACGTTGACTAACCGTCGCACCAATTGACCGGCGGTGTTATAAATCGCCAAACCCACCGGACCGGCTTCCGGCAGCTTGTATGAAATGGCCGCGCTCAACCCTTGTCTAAGCGGATTAGGATAGCTTTGCCGCAATTCAAGGCGAGAGGCGGCAGCGGATTCCGGCTCATCTTCAATACCCAAATAATCCCACTGCCCGCCGGCTTCGTGATAGCGGGCCATAAACTCCTGAAAAAACAAATTGGCCACCCGCGGGCTGTGAATAATCAACATATTTTCATCGTGATCTTCCGTCGCCGCCGCCGTCCAATTGTATGAACCGGTCACCACCGTCGGGTCGGAGTCGGGCCGGAGCGGATCGACCAGCAAATACTTGTGATGCAGCAAAGCGTTGCTGGACGTTGGCTCGACCTTATCTTGATGCACATCGGCCCAAGTAGACATCCAGCCCCATTCGCTGGCCCCGAAAGCGCTCTCTTCGGCGTCAAACACGCCGCGCACCTTGGCCCCGGCGTTAAACTGCCCGCGCATGACCGACGACACGTTGTTCAGGGTGAAGTTGTAGATGCAAAAAAACAGATCGTGCTGCCCGGTGCGGATCGTCTGTTCCAGTGCGCGATCCAGCGCATCGCTGGGGCTCATATATTGCTCGACCCAAACGCCGCCGATGTTAAAACGATGCGGCGTGTTGTTGCGCTTGGCCGCGCTGAATTGACCACGCCACATTTCCGCAAATTCCAGCGCGTAAGCTGCGGCTAAGCTGGCGTCGCGAATCACCACGGCATTTTCGGCGCTGTAAGTTGTGCCGGTAATGGTGGCGTTCCATGAACCTGTCCAGACTACGTCGTTGGCCTCATTGCCGTCGCCGTAATCAAACACGACAAATTTGTTGTGCATTAAATGCTGTGTGCGACCGTCATGAATGACCGGAATACCGCTGCTTGCCAGCAATTGCGTCGAACTATTGGCATTGTCCTGCTCGTGAATAACCCGCACCCGGACGCCGCGATTGTGCGCCGCAATCAACGGGCGGGCCACGTCGTCTTGCAAAGTGATGTTGTAAAAGCAAAAGTCGATTGAATGTTGGGCGGCGTTGATCAGTCGAGCGATTTCCACCGCCAGATTAACGCTTTTGGCGCTGTCGCCATTGGCGTACGCCGTTTTAACTTCCTTGGAAAAATAAACGTCAATTGTCCCGGGCGAATTGGCTGAAGCCGTAACGACCGCCTGCGTCGGGCCGTAATTCGTGACCGCCACATTTTTGGCGATTGCCCGCACGTAATAAACTGTAGCGGAAGTCAGACCGGTCAGCGTATGCGTATGTTGTGTCGTCAGATTTGTGGACTGTGCTATGCCCAGTTCAAAATTTTCGGTCAAACCGTATTGCAGCATGGTTTGGCAGGCTTCCGTAGTTTCCCAGCGTAGCGTGATTTGGGTCGGGGTAATGGCAGTTTCAACAGGCGGAACAAGCACTTGCGGCCCGCTGCTATAGACAAAATCGGCGGCAAAACGCGGAACAATCTGATAGCCGCTGGTATACGGGGACGAGTTATCAAATTGCTTGAGGATGCCAATCACATCCAGCGGGACACCGGTGGGCGGTTCAATCAAACCGGCGTCGTTGTCCAAAAATATTGTGCAAGTGCCCGTGGCATCGGTTAGACTGCCAATTTTATTCGAGCCGGATGGCGAAGTGAACTGATACATCACCTGTTTTAATCGGACCAGGCGGCCTTCGTTGATTTCCCGACGCGTCACCGGATCAAAGGAGTTTGCGGCTTGCTGACAGGTCAGGATGCGTGGCTCGGGTAAAGGATTGTTCTGGCTGACAGTAGTCATGACGGTAAAATTGCTTAACTCCGTCAGGCCATTAAACTGCGTAACCCGCCCGGTCATCAACACTTCATCGCCTATTTGACCGTTTATTGTCAAGACGCCGAACATCGTCAACCCGGCTGTCGTGTCCTGCAATGTAATTTCGGAGTTGCTGAAAACACCGCGTGGGCAAGTGACGATTCCACGCACAGTAATATCACGGTTAGTGATCGTCGGATCCGGCTCGCCTGCCGCCGTGTTGAGATGCAGTCCGATTAAATCCGTATTCGTTTGGGCGGAGGCAACAGCGGGCAATCCGCACAGTAGAATCATGAGTAAGATGATACGCATGGCAACTCCTCTTCAAAGATAGAACACGGATTTACGCGGATGAAACGGATTTACACGGATAAAGCTCTTCATGATTTTAACTCGTAAAAATTTGCTTGATCATGAATGACATTTCTTACGCATGACCTTCAACAAAATCGTCAATCCAGAATTTCCAGGACCAATACGTTGCTATTTTGCGGATGCGTAAATACAGGTCGGCACGCACGTCGCCAGAATTCCGGCAGCATTGGCGCTTTTTCCGGGGGCAGCCCTCTTGTGTAGTTATAGTTAAGGATAAGCCGCTCCAACTCCTGAAAATTGACAATAATATGCGTAAAGCCGTCTTTTTTCAATTGCCGTTTGACATCGTCAATGGAATTTGAGTGGCCTAATGCGACTATCAACGGGTTGTAATTATACGTTGTGTTGCACACATAAGATCGGGTACAATAAAAAGATTTTTCGTCGCCGACAAACAGGACTTTGACCGGCTGATCCAACTTGTTGACGTATTCAATCGCCGGATACGATGCAAGCTTCCGGCTCAGATACTCGGATTCGCTTTCGGCATTGATCGCGACTTTTAAAGGTTCGTGGCGTCCGAACTGAATCAGAATTGACCACACATTAACAAACAGAATCAGGCCCAAACCCGCCGAAAGCAATAGCTTAAGCAATGGCTCTCGATGATGAAGCAGCTTAAGCCAGGCATAAGCCCCCATAAAAGCAAACAGACCCAGCAAAGGCGCGAAATATCGAAAAACATAGTTATTGGTCAACCAGAGAAATAGGAAAACAAGCCCGATAACAATGATGAGCCTCAATTTTTTTTTATGCAGGCACATCAGGATAAAGGGCACAAAAGCAATAAATTGCAAGCCGGAAATTTCCGCCGTACGCGTGCCCGGTTGGACGGACATTCGCCAAACCTGCCCCAGCGTTTTGTCAAAAAAGTCCATGACCAACTCCGGAACCGATTGCGCCGAGTCCATATGAAAAAGAGGCACCCCGGTAAAAAGAGCTTTTGTTTGCTCTACGCTCCAGCCCGTGCCGCCAAGCAGGGTATACGCCATCGGGTAGACCGGATTGCCGGTATTGATCCAGGTACGGACATAGAAGACGCTTCCGCTTACGCCTGCAATAAATCCCCATAAAAGAGCCTGGCGCAAAACCCTGCTCACGGGCATTTTCCGGAAGATGCCGGCCATCAGGACGGCAAAAACCGGCCCGCATGAAAAGAGAAGCGCTGTATATTTAACGGCACAGGCCGCGCCGGCGCTAATCCCGGATAAAATCAAGTAAGATTTTGGATTCTGCCGATGATAGACAAACCTTAGCATCGCCAGCATGGCGGACAGGGTGTATAGGGAAAGCGCCAACTCGATAAAAGGGATTGCGGAAAGCTGAAAAATCAGGGGAGAAACAACAAAAAACACGATGCTATAAAATGCGACGACGGGCGAACGATTGAAAAATCGAATGAACGCGGTTAAGGCCAGCAAATTGAGCGGGAGATAAAAGAAGTGCCACATATTTGCCGATAAATAGCCATCCAAACAAAGCAACATCATAAACCATTGTTGGACTAACTGCGGCCAGTTTGATTGCAAAATATCCGGATTATAATGATAACCGCCGCTTTGAATATAATAGTTTGGAAAGCCGTAATGGTAGACCACAACATCATAAAAGAACGGTGGCGCCAAAATAATGACAAACGTCAGTGAAATAACAAGAGCACACCCGCTACCCGGAAGCCAACCCCCTTGCGTCAAAATAGGTTGCAGCTTTTGAAAACAAGCGCGGGCCGTTTCCCGCAGTTCACTCGCAATGAGTCGGACATTCCGGGCGGCGATCCCGCCGATAATGAGCAATGCCACACTATAGATCGACTTATTAACGCCAAATATAGCGACCAGCGCGAATAAAAAATAACCCCCGATGAGCGAACCGACCACATAACTGAACAGTATATTTTCGAGCGCATTTGCAAAAAAAATTCGCGCGATTTGAAGCAGGCTTCTGCCAAAGGCAATAACAAGGATGATGAGAAAACCAACTAAAAAGAATCGGCCGAGCTTGGCCAGCAGAAAAAGGGGTTCGTAAAATTTATTGAGGAATGTTATAATTGCGGAGAATGCCCAAACAATAGCCAGGATGGATGTTATGGCTGGTGAAACTTTGTGATTCGATAAAGTCACAGATGAACGCCCGGGTTAGATTGCGCACTAATAACAGAAACCAGAAGATAGCCGCCAAACCGCTTTGATAAGAGCTTGTCGATATGATAAACGAATTCACCCAAAAAAGACATGTCTAGTAAAGTGAAAATGCCGTTTAGCAGCCAAAACGGGATCAAAAATAATTTTCCTAGCGGGAAAGAAGTGAGCTGGAGAAATAATCCCGCAAACAGAACGAAAAAGCCGATTGAGTATTCAGCCTTGATTAACCGTCCCGACGCCTTGATGACCTGATCTTCCAGCGATTTGATGTTAACTTCATCCGTATAATGATATTTACCGACTTTCATAAGCGCCCGTTTTCCGGCCATATGCAAAATCGAGTTAGAATACGGGTTGAGAGTGATCACTTTTCCGCCGTCAGGGCGGCACAGCCGAATCATTTCACGAAGGCATTCCACCTGTTTATCACCGACCCAATGCTCGATGACGCCGGCATTCCAAACCACATCAAACGTTCCGTTTTTAAGAGGAATTTCAAAAATGGTTCCCTGGATAAAATCGGCGTCCTGTTTTTGCTCCATGAATAGATTTTTTGCTCGGCTTAAGGCATTAAAAGACAAATCGAGCAGTGCTACCCGTGCCCCGATTTTAGCTAGTCTCAAAGAATTTAGCCCGGATCCACTGCCCGGCTCAACCAGACGCTTATTCCGGACGCCGTTGGTTTCCTGATTCAATGTTCGAGTGATAACCCGGGATAAATAGCTCCAACCCCCAGATTGAATATTGACCCGGTAAACATTTTCCCAATCGGTTATAGAAACTTGCAAATCACGCATCTTTATTCAAAACGGCGTTTGAGCATAAGCATAAAGGTGTTAATAATAGTACGCCCGATATTCATTTTGCTGAGCCCGCGCTTAAGGTCGTAGCGCAAGATAAAAGGTACTTCACCAAAAACCACGTCCATTTTTCTTAATTTCAGCAGGATATCCACCATACACTGGAATCCATCCTGGTCAATAAATGCCTGGCCAAATTGCGTAATCGCTTTTTTAATCACGCCGGCATTATAAGCGCGGTAGCCGCAGGTATAATCTTTGACACCGCTGATGGGAAAAATGATACGAAATAGCCATGACGCGCCGGAGCTCAGAACCCGTCGATGAAAAGGCACCCCACGAGTCTGGGATCCACTTTGATAACGGGATGCGATAATGATATCATGCCCCTCGTAGATCATTCTTACCATACGTAGTATAAGCCCGGGGTTATGCGTTTCGTCAGCATCCATCGTGATAATCACATCATGGTCCGCGGCTGCGTTCGCCGCATAAAAAAGCCCGTCCCGAATAGTTGGTCCTAGCCCTTGATTAACCTCATGCTGTAAAAGTGTGATCGGATAATACACCGCTTTGCTTTTAACAATCTCGACAGAGTTGTCTTTACTACCATCATCAACCACAACAATTTTATAATCCATTGAAAACTCGACCATCATTTCACAAATCAACTCAATAAGACAACCGATTCCCCCCGCTTCGTTATAAGCAGGCAGAACGATCCATGTTTGACGCTTCATTTTAGACTGGATCCGCATGACCAGTTGCCTTTGGGTCAAAAATGCCACAGTCAACAATTGAATCTACAATCCGTTCACAAGCTTTTCCATCCCCAAAAGGGTTGACCCCTTGCCATGCTGGATTGTCATTTGCCCAATGAAAATTTTGGATGACTTTATCTCCAATCAGTTTGGCAAAGCCGGATTCAACACCTTCAGGGCGCTCGGTCGTTTTGCGACAGACTAATATCTTTTTGCCAAAAGTGGCGCACTCCTCTTGAATTCCACCCGAATCACTAATGACAAACTTTACACATTGCAACAACTTTATCATCTGGAAATACCCAATCGGGTCGATAACATTGACATGTTCAAGCAAGGGACGATGCTTTTGGACATTAGGGTTAGGATGCATCGGAAAAATAAATTCGATGGCGGGATTTTGCCGGGCTAAAGTGTCAATTTCAGAAAACATTTTTTCCAAGGGCCGGCCAAAGTTTTCACGCCGATGCAGGGTTATCAGCACTTTGTTGTCGTATGAAATTTGCCCTTTAAATGGCGTGCAGATGTCAACAATGGTGTTCCCGGTAATATGGATATTTTGACAATGCTCTCGTTCCAGGTTTTTGGCGGCCGTTTGGGTCGGCGCCCAATTGAAGGATGCAACACGCGAAATAATCTGGCGGTTGCCTTCTTCCGGGTATGGGTTGTTAAGATCATACGTTCTTAATCCGGCTTCGATGTGACCGACCGGGATGCTTTCATAAAAGCCGGTCAGCGCCGCCGTCATCGCCGTGGTCGTATCCCCTTGAACCACGATAAGGGCCGGCTTTTCCTGCAGCAGGATCGGTCGCAGCTTTGATGCAATTCGGACTAAAACATCATTCAAGCCCTGGTTTTGTGTCATCACATCAAGATAAAAGTCCGGCTGAGGCACCAGTTCCTTAACATCCTCATACAGCTCTTTATGCTGCCCGGAAAACGCCGTTTTAAAAGGGATGCCGCGCCATTGCAACACTTTTATAAACGGGCTTATTTTGATAATTTCCGGGCGAGTGCCATAGCAAATGAGGATCATAACGATTAGGGTCTATCCGTGCAGTTTAAAATTGACTTAAAAAGCGCACATCGTTCTCCAAAAACAGACGAATATCGTCAATACTATGGCGCAGCATGGCAATTCGTTCCACACCCATACCAAAAGCATAACCGGTGTAGATTTCCGGGTCATAATTGACATATTTGTAGACGGCGGGATCCACCATACCGCAGCCGAGAATTTCCACCCAGCCGGTGTGCTTGCAGACCGCGCAGCCTTTGCCGCGGCAAATCACACAGGAGATATCGACCTCCGCACTGGGCTCGGTAAACGGGAAGAAGCTGGGCCGGAAGCGCACCTTCATATCCGGGCCAAACATTTCGCGCGCAAAAAAAGCCAGAACGCCTTTTAGATCGCCAAAAGTCACGCCTTTATCAACATAAAGTCCTTCAATTTGATAAAAAACCGCCTGATGCGAGGCGTCGATGGCCTCGTTGCGATAGACCCGGCCCGGTACGACAATCCGCACCGGCGGCTGTTGCTTTTCCATAACCCGAATTTGCACCGGCGATGTATGCGTACGCAACACCGTATTGTCGGTCACATAAAAGGTATCCCACATGTCCCGCGCCGGATGGTCCTTCGGAATGTTTAACGCTTCAAAATTATAATAATCGGTCTCAACTTCCGGCCCGTCAACCACGGAAAACCCAAGTGATTTAAAAATCGCTACAATATCGTCAATGGTCTGACGCAAAATATGTGGCCGACCCGGAAATTGACGAATACCCGGCAGCGTCACATCGATCCATTCCGCGGCCACCCGCTGCGCCGCCGCGGCTTGTTGGATGGCTGCTGCGCGGGCTTCAAACGGCGCGGTCAGCCGCGTCCGCAGATCGTTAATCAACTGTCCCAGCTTCGGCCGGTCAGCCGGTTGCGCGTCTTTAAGCAACTTCATCATCTCTTGCAGCTCGCTTTTACGACCAAAGTATTTAATTCGTAAATCCTCCGCCCGGGTCATATCGGCACAGGTTGCGAACTCCGCCAGCGCTTCTTTTTCCAGCGCTTCGATTTTTTGTATCCATTCGGTCATGGTCGCTTCTCCCGCATAAAGAAAATGCCTGATTTTAGTTAACCCAAAATCAGGCATTGAAAATGCTTATCAATTTGACATGTGTTAATCTGCTATGAAACCTACCGTTGATGAAACGTCCCCGGCACTTTGGTTGATTGACGGTTTCATCAATGGTGAATGTCCCGGAAGTGCCGGGGACATAGAGACTATTTCGCGGCTGCTTTGGCCTGATCAACCAACTTTCCAAAAGTCTCAATATCTTTAACGGCAATATCGGCCAAAACTTTACGATCCAGACCGATATTCGCTTTCTTCAGGCCGTCAATAAACCGGCTGTAAGAGATTTGAAACATACGGCAGGCCGCATTGACCCGCACAATCCATAAGCGGCGGAACTGGCGCTTGCGCTGACGGCGGTCACGATATTGCATTTTGTAGGCGCGCTCAACAGCCGCCCGCGCCTGACGATACAGGCAATGACGACCTAACAAGAATCCTCTGGCGCGTTTTAGCCATTTTTTGCGCCGTGCTCGAGAAGCCGGCGAATTTGTTGCTCGTGACATTCCTCATCACTCCTTATTCAAGAATTTATATGATCCTAATATATTTAGACTTTACTTCCAATCAGCAATTGACGGGAAATACGGCTTATATCCGCCGTGCCAACGGTTGTGGCTGTCTTTAAAAACCGTTTACGCTTCGGGCTCTTTTTTGTCAGAATATGAGCACAACCTGCGCGTTGTCTTTTGATCCGGCCGCTGCCGGTCACTTTAAAGCGTTTTTTTGCACTACTACGAGTTTTCATTTTTGGCATACGCTATTCTCTCCTCAATAATTAAATTATTCGCTTCCTACTTCACTTTCAGCGCCGTCTTTCTTTTTGATTTCTTTTTTCTTACCGGGGACAAATGTACAAACTAACTGCTTCCCCTCTAATCGCGGCGGACTTTCGAGCTCAGCCACTTCTTTTAAATCACCTATCAGACGATTTAAAACAATTTTGCCTAACTCTTGATGCATAATTTCACGGCCACGATATACGATCTGCACCTTAACTTTATAATCGTGCTCAATAAAGTCAATGATATGCTTCTTCTTAAAATTATAGTCATGGTCGTCAATATGAGGCCGAAATTGCTCTTCCTTAACCTTAACTTGATGTTGCTTTTTCTTGGATTGTTTGGCTTTTTTCGTTTGCTCATATTTAAATTTGCCATAATCCATGATACGGCATACGGGTGGCCGCGCAGTTGGCGCAACCTCAACTAAATCAAGTGCACGCGAGCGGGCCATTTCAAGCGCTTTAAAGGTCTCAATAAGGCCAACTTGACCACCGTTTTCATCAATAAGTCGAATTTGAGGGATACGAATACGCTCATTAATTCGCACCTGATCTTTTTTGGGAAACTCTCTTTTTTGAATGTTCTCTCCTCCTGGCTTTGCCATCAGCGCCTCATGCCATTACTTTTTCGAAACGACTTCTTCCTGTAGCCGAGTTATCAAAGGTGCTATGGGCTGAACGCCCAAATCGCCTTGACCATGCTTGCGGACTGCAACGGTATTCGTTTCCACTTCCCGATCACCAACAACTAGCATGTACGGAATTTTTTTCAATTCTGACTCGCGAATTTTGTAATTGACTTTTTCATTGCGATCATCTATTTCAACACGCAAACCGCTTTCGTTCAATTTTTTGCGAAGCTGTTTTGCATAATCCAATTGTCGATCCGTAATCGGCAAAATGGCAACCTGTACCGGACAAAGCCAAAGAGGAAACGCGCCGGCATAATGCTCAATCAGAACACCAAAAAAACGCTCTAATGAACCCAAAAGCGCCCGATGAATCATAATAGGCTGGTGATCAGCGCCGTCGGAGCCGACGTAACTAAGATCAAACCGTTCCGGCAGATTAAAATCAACTTGGATTGTGCTGCACTGCCAAGCCCGTCCTAAAACATCTTTTATTTTAATATCAATTTTGGGGCCATAAAAAACACCCTCGCCTGTGTCAACTTTCCACTTTAAGCCGGAACCCTCAAGGCCCTTGCGCAAAGCATCTGTAGCAAGCTCCCAATTCTTTTCAGAGCCGACATATTTTTCCGGCCGTGTTGAAAGATAGACATCATAATTCTCAAACCCAAAGGAGCGGAGCATGAATAGCGTAAAATGCAAAACGCTTTGAATTTCCTCGTCCAATTGGTCTGCTCGGCAAAATAAGTGGGCGTCGTCTTGCGTAAAACCCCGCACCCGCATTAAACCATGTAAAACACCTGACCGCTCGAAACGATAAACTGTGCCTAATTCCGCCCATCGAAAAGGTAAGTCACGATAGCTACGCCGCTCATTTTTGTAAATCATGATGTGAAATGGACAGTTCATCGGCTTAAGCTGATAGTCGACATTCTCCACGTCCATCTTCGAATACATACTCTCGGTGTAATAATCCAGATGTCCGCTCGTTTTCCATAAATCACGACGGGCTATATGCGGTGTATAAAGCAATTCGTAGCCGTTTTTAAGATGCTCTTCTTTCCAAAACGTCTCCATGGTATGACGAATTAGCGCACCCTTGGGATGCCATAAAACGAGACCACCACCCAAGTCGTTGCTGATACTAAACAGCCCTAATTCTTTGCCTAACTTACGATGATCGCGTTTTTTGGCCTCTTCAAGCCGATTCAAGTGCTCATCGAGCATGGCTTTTTTGGGGTAGGAAGTGCCGTAAATACGTTGCAACTGCTTATTTTTTTCGTCGCCACGCCAATAGGCGCCCGCAATGGAGATTAATTTGAAGGCTTTTAGATATTTGGTAGACGGAACGTGCGGCCCCCGGCATAGGTCAATAAACGCACCTTGCGAGTAAAATGTGATGAGCTCGCCTTCCGGAATAGCTTTGAGTAGTTCGACTTTATAGTCTTCGCCAATATATTTGAAGAACTGAAGCGCCTCTTCGCGGGTCATAACTTTGCGCTGAATCGCAAAATCTTCTTTGGCTAACTCTTCCATCTTCTTTTCGATGGCAGTCAAGTCTTCTGGCGTAAAGGGTCGAAAATCAAAGTCGTAATAAAAACCGTCGGAAATGGGTGGGCCAATCGTTACGCGCGCTTCCGGATAAAGAATCTTAACAGCCTGGGCCATCAAATGAGCGGTGCTATGCCAATAAACATATTTGCCCTCATCTGAATCAAAGGTAACAAATTCGACGGCGGCGTTATCTTCCAGGACACGATTTAAATCCCACAGCTTGCCATTAACTTTGGCAACCAAAGCATCTTTGGCTAAACTACGACTAATTCCTTCAGCAACTTCCGTCAGTCTTACACCGGACGCAAATTCTTTGACTGCACCGTTAGGTAGGGTAACCTTTACAACGTTATTCATAAATCTCAAATTAATAATGAAGATAAAAAATGGTGGGCGGTATTGGAGTTGAACCAACGACCCCTTGCATGTCAAGCAAGTACTCTAACCAACTGAGCTAACCGCCCCCATATCAAAGCATTTGATCTTGAAAAGTAGTCAGCCAATTTAAGTGATTTAGCCTTAAAGTCAAGAAAAATTTTAAACTTTTGCGGCAGAGACCGGCAATTAAAAATTAAAATTGACTTGTGCCCGTCTGTTTGACATTTTTATTGATAAATTTTGAAAATGTACGACGTATGCTCTTGTTCAAGCGACAAATTTGGCCATGCAGATCCCTATGAGAGGAAAGCAATGAGAACAAAACATATTGTGGTTCTTGGCGGTGGTTCGGGCGTTAAGTCGTTAATTGAGGGCTTAGGCCGGCGTGAGGAGGTTCAGTTGACTTGTGTCCATCCGATCTCTGATTCCGGCGGTTCGCAGGGAAGTCTATGCAAAGCTTATAATCTGATTTCCGGGATGTCCGATACTCGTAATTATGTGCAAAGTATGCTTGGAGGAGTAGGCCCATGGTCAGATTTGTTGACCTTTCGTTTTGATAAGGGTTTGTCTCATATCGAAGGTGGCTTGGGTGGACATAATTTGGGAACGCTATTAGTCACCGCTTGTTATCTTTGTTGCCAATGCCCGGAACAGCGAGCAGAACTGTTTAAAAAATTATTTAATATCCGGCACGATATTTTCCCGGTTTCGGCTGAAAAGACGACGCTTTGGGGCGAGTTGACCGATGGCCTATTGGTGATGGGTGAGCATGATATTGATAAGTATGAAACCGGCAAAATGCCTGGGAAAATTCGGCGGGTTTGGCTTGAACCGCGACCGAAGCTTTTACCAATCGTGCAGACGCGCCTTGAATCCGCGGACATGGTTGTAGTCGGTCCGGGTGATATTTATACGTCGCTTTCGCCACTCCTTCTGACCGAGGATTTACCTGGCTTTTTAAAAAAATTTCGTAAGCCCATTGTTTTTACGTTACCCCTGGAATGGCGACAGGGGTTTGATGCTATCAGCATTAAGGCGTACTTTCAAGCATTT
Organism: uncultured Gemmatimonadota bacterium; assembly: GCA_964404765.1. GTDB lineage: Bacteria > 4572-55 > 4572-55 > 4572-55 > 4572-55 > CAYOLL01. The sequence goes on from CAYOLL010000005.1 coordinate 52,184, forward strand.
ATTCCGATAACACACTTCATGGATCCTTACCAATTAGAACTCGTGTCACACGAACTCTCAAAAAAAAATGTGACGGACACTCTGCCCCGATCTGTGTTAAAAACCGATCCTGATCGTCATGCTCAGGCGCTTATGGATATATGCGCATAACCAACTACAGCATTTAAGAAAATGTTTTTGGCGTTGTAGCACAGATTAGCAATCTGTGCGACCATCAAACATGCACAGATTAACAATCTGTGCGACCATCAAACATGCACAGATTAGCAATCTGTGCGACCATCAAACATGCACAGATTAACACTGTATAAAAACCAGGCTGCCAATGAAGAGTGCCCCTGCTGTATGAAATACAACAGGGGCACTTTGTACTTTTGAGGAAATAATTACACAAAAAGTGTTGGTAAAACCTTGCGTCGCAAGGTTAGCCAACGGCTAAAGCTTCCAATTTTCCAAAAATAAATTACTTCAACAGGACCATCCGCTTGCCGGCGATTGTCTTGTTATCGGCTTCCAGTTGGTAGAGATAGACGCCGCCGGCGACAGCCCGGTTTTGCTCGTTCGTGCCGTTCCATTGCAGCTCGTATTGGCCGGCATCTTGCTTGTGATTGACCAGCGTCTTGACCAATTGCCCGGCCACATTGTAGATTTTCAGCTTAACGGTCGCCGAAGCGGGCAGGGCGTAGGCGATGGTGGTGCTGGGATTAAACGGGTTCGGCCGGTTCTGATACAGGGCAAACACCGCCGGTAATGTTTCGGTATCATCGCCGTCTTCAATGCCGACGCCGATCGGACAGCCATAATTCCAGACCGCGCTGGTAATCGTGCCAACACTGCTATTGACGGACACATCGTCCGTGGATTTACCGCGCCCTTCTTCCATCGGCCAGAAGCCGACCAGGCCGCTCTCGGTGCCGACCAATTGTTTGGTCATCAGTCCCTTAATCTCGTCTTGCGTCAGCGCGCGATTCCAGACGTTTACATTATCGATCGTGCCTTGAAAACAGCGCGCACCGATAGTCCGGTTGCCAATCACAAAAGCATCGGTGGCGCTGGAGGTAATCGTTGCGGCGATTAACTGATTCGCCTCGTCCGGGTCCACGTTGGTCAACGGAATCTCATTGCCGTTGACAAAACACTGGACCGCGGGCGGATTGGACATAAAAGTAACCGCCACATGCTGCCATTCGTTCAGCTTAATCACGCCGGCCGGCGTATTGAAGCGCGGTGTGCCTGCGCCGGTTTGGGTCAGCGTAAAAATCATGGAATGATCGGCGTACGTTGGATGACCTTCGCCGTTTAAGAACCATAAAATCTGCGTCTTATCGAAAATGCGACCAAAGCCGGTGGCGGAACCCAAACCCCAACCGGTTGGATAAATGCAAGCTTCAACCGTGATGGCATTACGCAGATTTAAAACCGGCGTCGCCACGCAGGAAAGACTGCCGGCGATACCATCGAAGGCCAGCGCGGTCGGTGTGGTACTACTCACTACGGTCAGATATTGCTCTTTGGTGACCGTGGCCTGCCCGGCTCTATTGCTAACAGTTAGCGTAACCTTATAAGTGCCCGGCGCAGAAAAGACCCACAGCGGGCTTTTTGTCGTAGCATCGGGTGTGCCGTTACTGTCAAAATCCCAACTCCAGGTGGTAATCGGGTCAGCCGCATCCGCCGCGCTTAAATCGCTAAAAGTAACATTCAACGGCGCTTTGCCAAACCGGGTATCTGCTCCAAAATCGGCAATTTTGGCGCCAGCCGGGGCTTGTCCAAAAAAGAACAGCATTTGCAAAAAGAGATTTCCGCGCGTATGCGGCGAAGTCCGGTCATTCAATAAGCCTAATGAATAGGCCGAGCAGAATGTTTTTTGGCCAAAGTCGCCGGTGTACTGAACTGCAACCGTGCCATAACCGCTTTCATTAAAAGCCGCCTTGGCGGTAGCGCTTGGGATATAGCGGTCAACCGAGAATTGTCCAATTTGCTGCGAGGAAGTGAACGTCATGCCGGCAGCAAGGGTACCGGTCTGCCCGGCTAAGCTGTTAATAAAGTTTGGGGCGGTGTTATCACCATCATCCCCACCGGCCAGCCCTATAAGCGGCATAATATCGCGATTGCGACCCTCCTCAAGAGAATCCAGGTCATAAAGAGCCGCATCTCCACCTTCCAAATAGAGCTTACCGCCGCTCTTCAGATATTCCCGAACCGCGTCGGCTATTTCGCCGTCCAACCGAGTGTTGCCCGGATTGCCGAAGCTAAGAAAGGCGACATCATAGCCGACTAAAGAAGAAGGGACGCCGGCTGATCGTGATTTAACAGCTTTTAAATTATCGAACCTACTCACAACTCCTTTTATGAAGTCGCCGCTAAACTCAGCCGGAGACTGTGCTGCGTCCCAGATAAAAATACCCCCGTTGACCGAAATCAGATCAACCTCGGTATACGTATGGCGATCCGTGGCGTTTGAAGCCGTAAGCGTCACGGAATATAAACCGGGCGTCGTATACGTCCAGGTCGGATTTTTATCCCGTGAATCAATCGTCCCATTGCTGTCAAAATCCCATTCCCATGATGTAATCGGGTCCAAAACGGCATAGGAAGCATCGGTAAAATGCACGGTCAGCGAAGGCTTCCCGCCGGTGACATCCGCCGCCACATCGGCAATAATCGCTCCCGGAATATAACCGCGATTCTTAAAAACGTCGATCATCTGCCGCAAATGCGCCCCGTTATATAAGTTCTTATCCGCCTGCATCACCGCTAACGCCGCATCCACCTGGCTGGCGCTGCCGTCGGTCATGGAAAGGCCTTCCCAAAAGATACGATCGCTCACAGTGCGCCCGACCAGGTCATAGATAGACATCATGGATGACGACCACATTTGTCCGTCGGTATGGATTTGACCCACTAAATCTTCCGGATAATGGCCGGGATAGTTGGTTTGGCGCAGGGAAAAATCCCCCAGTGGTTGGATACCCCATTGACCGAACCAATCATAGCCCTCATCCGTAGGCGCATAGATACCAAAACTGCGGGTATAGGATTGGGCCCAATAATCGCTGCTGCCTTCACTTAAGCCATCTACCTGAGATAGTTCACCGTTCGTGATGTAGTCGTGAATAGCGTGGCCCATTTCGTGAATAACAATTGCATGGTCTTCGCCGGTATCAACTGCGCCGTCGGGGCTTCCGAAAGCAACTTGCCCGTCGTGCGTATAGTGAGCATTAGCGTCACCATCAACACCGTTCGGATCAAATTGGACACCACCTTCATATTGGAACGGCATCACTTCAAAGCCCAGCGTTTCGTTGAGATAACGCATGGTCTTGTCAATATGATAATAGACATTGACCGCTTCAAAAGCATCGTTGCTGCGGGTATAGTGAAATTCCATGCCGGCCTGACCGTAAAGACCGGTGGTTGGCGCCTCATGGTCGGAAATAACGGCGTATTGGCCCTTCAAATAATGCATCCCGTTTTCCAGAGTCACTTCAATGGCGACCTGCGACAAAAGAGCGGTCAACTCGGCCGAGTCGGCGTCGTTATTGTCAATCATTGCCCCCTCGCCATAGCGCCCTTTGGATTTGCTAACCGGATCCGGATCAAATACCCAACCCGATCCGGCTACACTGCGGCTGCTGGCTGCGCCGGAATAAAGAATGCGATCTTCCAGCCGAACAATCTCACCGGTTTGGGCGTCCACCAAAGCTTCCCAATCACCGCGCAAATCGCCACGGGTGCTAAAACTAACCTTTTGCACCAGGCGCATGACGCCCTTGTTATAGTATAGAATCGTCTCGGTGTTCTCGTTTTCAGCTTGGCGAGTAGAAATGCCCAAATGGCTCTTTGTGCGCTGGGCGGCGTCCTCTTTGGTGATCATAATCCGATCATCAAATTTACCAACCGGCTTGTACTGATTCATGACGAACACGACCTGATTTCTCCGATCCAGGCTGACGGTCAACGTCGCCTTATAGACCGGATATTGGCCGACTTTCTGAAAAAAGCGCACCCGTTGCCCGCCCGGCGTTTCCAGGTTTGAGGAAAATACGATATCGCTCAGATCGGCTTTGAGATGCAGCTTTTCGGCATTCTCGCGCAGATATTGCCGGGCCATCTCCTCCGGCGAGGCCGGATTCACCCGATAGTTGACCGCATAGAGCGTGGTCGGGATTTGCGTTTCCTTGTTGATCCGCATATTGCCTTTGGCGTAAACTTCGTCCTTTTCCGTCGGCAATATTTCCAATTGTTTGACTTTTGCCGGTTTTTCCGCAAAAGCTTTGGCGTTTGATAACGCCAGGACGCACCCTAAAATCGCGAGCGCGGTTGTGAACTTTGTAGCCATTCGCATAGATCGATCCTCCGCTTGTGTGATGAGAAATAAGAAATGAATGAATAAAGGGGTTTCAAGGTAAGATATACATCATAAAATGAGGTCGAGCAACTTGACAAGTTAACCTTGTTGAGATAATCTAACAATTTTTATGAGATATGCTTTAAGAAAATGCAAAATAATTTAGCAAAAATAGCGGCTCATGAAACAAGAAGGTGAATATCTGGCATTCAGCGTCCGAACATGGCAATTTTTGACTCAAACCTTAGTAGAAAGCCGGCGGAAAAAAAATCCAACCTTATTACCTTATTTCGTTTACCTATCATGGTTTAACTTTCGATGGCTGCAATAAGGTTGGTGAAGGTGCGTCGTCGTTTTCTACTAAGGTTCAAAAACCGTAAGCGGCAATTACCCCATCATGTCCCATGAGCCAAAATAGCAATCGACGGATTTTCCAAGCTCCTTAAAAGGTATGTCCAACCGCCAGCCCGATTTTAACAGCGAGGGCGTTGGATTGTCCGTTGGGTTCATTGAAGCGCTCAATCTGGCCGGTCGCTTTCAGGCCCCAAGACGGAGTGACCGCCAAATGAACAAAGCCGCTTAGTCCGCCACGATGCTTTTCGGCCACATTGTAGAGGATCATGCCGCCGTTGCGGACGGCAAATGCCTGCTCGCCCAGCCAAACCGCGCTATTAAAAGTCCATTTCTTGTAATAATAAGAGAGCTGCGTTTCCAGGGAGTAAAAGTTTTGGGCTCCATCGGCAAGGCCAATATCTTCGCTCAAGTGAATCCAGTATATTCGGGCTTCACCGTAAAAACTGGAATGCAGTCTCCGTCCAAAAGTCCGGCCAACACCCGGATTCAATTGCCAGGCATTAAAGGCCGGCTCGAAAGATTGGTATTGACTATATGCGCCGTCCAGCAGCAAATTCCAGCGATAGGGTTGATAGTAGGTCAGCCCGGCTAAAACGCTCCAGGCATTGTCCGTTTGATTGTCGGAAGATTGAATCCAGTGCAGGCCTGTTCGGGCAATCCAGCCGGTTTTCGGATAAACCGTGCCAAGCAGCGTGTAATCCCACTGATCGGAAACGGTTCCGCCGGCAAAATTAATCCGCACAAAGTCAACTTCGCCTTCGATAGCCAGCCGCGCGCCATAGCCAAAGTAGCCGTAGACACCTCCGGTCTTGCCGCTCTGCTTATAGTCGGTGTCCTGGTATGTCAACAAAGCGCTGTGGGTCAGTATATCAAAGCGCGTCGCCGTTTCAGCCAGAGCATGCGTTGCATTTAAAAGCAACAGCAGCGCGTTAGCAGAAATAAAGATCACAGCCATTACTGCACAGAATCGCGGATATGAGCGTAGCATTTTTTTATCCGGCAATAGAATTTTCATGGCGCTTTCATAATAAAGGCTTAGATGGAGTTGGTAGGCAGAATCTGTAATCAAATAACACGGCCAATCCTCACGCGGACAGCCCAATATTTCAAGATGCATCGAAAAAGTCAAGCGCTAAGTTGATCAGAGACTTAAACACCTGAATTATTCATGAGTCAATGTCATTAAGTTAAACACAAGGCGGTTTTTTCAGGTTTGATACACACGAACGCAATTAAAAAACGAGATTCGCGCAAAAATCTGTTGTAATAACCAGCTAAATTTGCTTTATTTAGACTTGCTTAAAGACGAACAAATAACCGGGCTCTGTGTATATGGCGCGGTACTAAAGCGATCTACCTAAATACACTAAAGCTTGCAAAGGAGTAACACCGGCGATGGAAAGTCGAATTTCAAACGCAGCTGAATTCAGGAAGGACCTGAATGAATATCTGGCCAAACAGCTTTCAGAAAAGCATCCTTTACCCAATGCCGACGCCTTTCGGCGTGAGCCGGGCGATTCGACCGATACTCGCCATCCGGAAGGTATTGACTTTAATCTAAAACCCGAAGAATTGGAGCGATTTTTAAATCGCTATGTAGTTCAGCAAGAAGATGCCGTTGAAGTCCTGTCTACCAAAATTTGCACCCACTTCAATCGGATGAGGCTTGAGACGCATGAAAACGATGATGAGAAAATCTTGGGCAATATTAAAGGAAATGTCTTGATGATCGGCCCAACGGGTGTGGGCAAGACTTATATTGTCAAACTCATTGCCAAGCGCATCGGCGTACCGTTTGTCAAGGGCGACGCCACAAAGTTCAGCGAAACCGGCTATGTGGGCGGCGATGTGGAAGACATGGTGCGCGACCTTGTCCGGGAAGCGGATGGCGATTTAAAATTAGCCGAATACGGCATTATCTATCTGGACGAAGTGGACAAAATTGCCGGCGCAAAAAATGTTATCGGCGTCGATGTATCTCGAACCGGCGTGCAGCGCAATCTGCTCAAATTAATGGAAGAGGCCGAGGTTGATTTAAAAGTCCCACACGATCTGGCCTCACAAATGGAAGCGGCAATGGAGGCTCAGCGCACCGGCAAAGTTGCCCGCAAAAAAATCAATACCAAAAATATTCTTTTTGTAATGAGCGGAGCTTTTTCCGGTTTGGATGAGATTATCAAAAAACGGATGCACCGGCAATCTATTGGCTTCCATGGCGATGTGAAAGAGACTACCAAAAAACAGAGTGATTATTTAAAACAAGTGCGCACTGAGGATTTGATTGACTACGGGTTTGAATCGGAGTTCGTCGGTCGTCTGCCGGTAGTCACAGTGCTGAAAGACCTGAACGTGGATGGGTTGTACCAAATATTGAAGAGCCCGGTCAGCACCGTTATCCAAAGCAAGAAAAAAGATTTTAAAGCCTATGGTATTCACTTGGAATTTAGCGACGAGGCCTTGCGTTATATTGCCGAACGGGCTCATCTGGAGCACACCGGCGCGCGCGGCCTGGTTAGTATTACCGAAAAAATTCTGATCAAATTTGAAAAGAAGCTGCCATCTACGGCAATTCATAAATTTACGGTTACCAGCGAGGTCATTGAACAGCCCGAATTTGTTTTGGAAAAGTTGCTGACTGAAGATGCCATTCATCGTTTTAGCCACATCTTTCGCGAAAAGCACGGCATTAAGGTGGAATTCGAACCGGCGGCCATCCAGGCCATTAAGCAATTGGCCAGGGAAGGCAACACAGATTTCTTTTCTGCTTGCTTAGTGCTGTTTCGGGACTATGAATACGGGTTAAAACTGGCCGAAAAAGATTCGTTTGTTATTACGGAAGATGCGGTGCTTAATCCAAAAGCGTTTTTAGATGATTTAATCAAGCACTCATACTTAGCCAGTCGGGATCGCACTCCCAAATCGACGGCAACTACAATCTAAAACAGGCGTTTGTTCTGAAATAAACCGTTCTTTTTAAAAACCGCTCGGTTGAGCGGTTTTACTGTTTATAAATACACCTGTTTTTTTATTCGGCTTCGCTTTGAGTTTGGGCTTAAACGTAATTTCTCAAAAAGTGTTGGTAAAACCAAACCTTGCGAAGGTTAAACTTGCGACGGATGCTAATATTTTCAGGGCTTTCACAAATTTATAGGCGGTAACCTTCGCAAGGTTAGCCAGCGGTTATTGAAAAGTTACGCTTAAACACCACACAAGGATTACGCATGATCATTGGCCATGGTATTGATGCAATTGAAATTGCCCGAATTCGTAAGGTGATTGCACAGTGGGGGGATCGCTTTCTGCAGCGTATTTTTACCGAACAGGAGTTGACTTATTGTCGTCGGAAAAGTTCGCCGGAAGCATCTTTGGCCGCACGTTTTGCCGCTAAAGAAGCCTTTGCTAAAGCCGCAGGCATCGGTATTGGCCATAAAATTGGCTGGCGAGATATTGAAGTTGTTGTCGATAAAAACGGCGCGCCTCGACTCTGTCTGCATCGCGAATCCGCTATGGCATACGGCAAATATCGAATCTGGTTAAGCCTATCACATTCTCAAACAATGGCTACTGCATCCGTCATCCTTGAAGGATAGCTGAAAAGGGGCTTGTGCTTTAGGAATGGAAGCATTAAATTGCGGCTCATGGAACAAGTTTGTGGAAATCCAACCTTGCGAAGGCTTCCGTGCACAAAACATGCGAATTTCAAATGAAGCCTTCGCAAGGTTTCACCATCTTATCCCATGAACCTAAGCTGCAAAATATGACAACCAACCCATCAAAATATGATGTCCTTATTATCGGCGCCGGCCCAATTGGTATGGCCTGCGGCATTGAGGCCGTGCGGCGTAAGCAGAGCCATGGCATTATCGAAAAAGGCTGTCTGGTTAATTCGCTGTATCATTATCCGATCAACATGACCTTTTTTTCGACTTCGGAGCGGCTGGAAATCGGCGAGGTGCCTTTTATTTCGCATGGCGTTAAACCCACACGACGGGAAGCGCTGGAATATTATCGCCGGGTCAAAAACGCCTGGCGGCTCAATACACACACCTATGAAACCGTTTTGGACATTGACGGCCAGGCCGGCAGCTTTCATATTAACACAGACAAAGCTACATATCAGGCCAAAGCCGTAATTATCGCCACCGGCTACTATGATTGTCCAAATTTGTTGCATGTCCCTGGCGAGGATCTGCCAAAAGTCAAGCATTACTACGACGAACCACACCCCTATGCCGAGCAGCGCGTGGCCGTGATCGGCGCCGGTAACTCGGCAGTGGATGTGGCATTGGAAACCTATCGCTGCGGCGCGGCGGAAGTCACCATGATTGTCCGGGAGCCAAAACTGAAAGACAGCATCAAATATTGGGTGCGCCCGGATATCGACAATCGGCTCAAAGCCAACGAAATTAAAGCGATGTTTAATGCGGAAGTGACTGCAATTCGCGCCCATGAAATTGACATAAAAACGCCGGAAGGATTGTTCACCTTGCCGAATGATTTTGTCTTGGCAATGACCGGCTATCAGCCAAAGTATACATTTTTAACCCAATTAGGCATTGAATTTTCGGCTGACGAGAGCCGTCTCCCCCAATTTGATCCGCGAACCCATGAGTCAAACCGATCAGGTCTATATCTGGCCGGCGTCGTTTGCGGCGGAATGGAAACGAGCCGTTGGTTTATCGAGAACTCGCGCGAACATGCGGTGAAGATATTTAATCACCTGGCTTCAGTAACGCGTTAGCCGCAAAGTCACTAAGACACAAAGAATCACTAAAATATTTGCGTAAAATACAGATATGACCTTTCTCAAAGAAATGTCATATCTAAGCGTGTGATTATCTATCGATTACCTGTAATTCAACGTCACTCAATCGTGTAAGGAGCAACACATGAGAAAATTTATGCTTTTGATGAGCTTGCTTTTTGTAACACCAAACTTAAGCGCGGCCCAAACCGCTGAAATTTCCGGCACAGTGCTCTTGCCGGCGGGCGCTAAACAAAAAGCAACAGTGAGCCGCGGCCAGGCGTACCGCGGGCGCGGCGGGGCCGATAAAGCCGCCGGTAAGGACGAAGAATCGGCCTATGAAGATGTTATTGTCAGCGTACACCCGACCTCGTTTAAAGCCGAAGTCAAGCCACTGAGTGAGCCGGCCAAAATTCAGCAGGAAAATGCGACTTTCGTGCCACATGTAACACCAATTACGATTGGCAGTACAATTCACTTCATCAACCAGGACAAGTTTTATCATAATGTCTTCAGCCTGACGCCGGGGGCCAAGTTCAACGTCGGACGCAAGCCCAAAGGCGATGTGGTCACGCAAAAGATCGACAAGCTGGGCGAAGTCAAGCTGTTCTGCGATATTCATACCCACATGAACGCCATCATTTTAAGCTTAGATACACCCTACTTTGTCCGGGTTGACAAAAGCGGCGGTTACAAGTTGACCGATTTGCCGGCGGGCACGTATGAAATCCGGGTTTATCATCCCAACTTCACTCAGGTGACGGAAACATTGACGGTCAAAGACGGCGATAAAACGAAAAAAGACTTTGCCATGACAAACTAATTCGGAGAAAAACGGATGATGCCAAAATTATTGATAACAATGATATTGAGCGCTATGGCAGCTTCGGTAGCCCATGGGCAGGTGGGCGTGGCGGCCGTGCCGTTTTTGACCTTGCAGCCGTCTGTGCGGGCCAACGGCATGGGCGGTTATTCGGTTGCCTCGCCGATGTATGATCCTTTGGCAATTTCGTACAATCCGGCACATGTCAGCCAACTGCCGGGCGACTATCTTCTGGCTATTGAGCCTTATACGGCCAAAACACCCTGGCTGCGGGTGATTACCGATGACATGACTTATGACGCGGAAGCATACCAACTTGCGCTCAGTCTGGAGGGTCTCCCGGCTAAACTTCCCGTCACCTTTGGTCTGAGTTACGGCAAGAATACCTTTGATTTGGGGCAGCAATTTTGGACAGACCCGGAGGGCAACATCATTGGCGCGTTTACTTCTCATGAAGATGTAACATTCTGGTCGGTTGGATTTGGGATTCGTTACGGTATTCAGGCACATATTGGTTGGTCATTTAAGGACATCGAATCGGTGTTTGCGGGAGGATTTGGCCCCGACAACGAATTTGTACAGGCGAAAGGCGTTGCCGACGCCAAAGATTTTGGGCTTATGGTCGCTTTGCCGGTTCAGGACATCCTGAGCAAATTGGGTCGTCAGCCGTTTGAAATTTCGCGGCTGCGCCCGTTTATCACGCCGTCTTTCGGCTATGTCAAAGCCAATGTGGGCGACAAAATCACTTATACTGAAGCGGCGCAAGCTGACCCTTTGCCGCGCATGGTTCGGCTGGGCGCAGCGCTCTCATTTGGCCTGGATTATCAAAAGGATGATTTGAATTGGCGGCTGTTGGCCATCGAGCGCGGGGCGGAGGCGCAAGACCTGCTGTTGACGCGCGACGGCGACTATCGCAGCGGCCTGGCCGATATTGACTTTTTCGATCATGTGATCGAAGGCAACACCGGCAGCGAAGTCGTAACCCGCGACGGTTTTGAAATCGCGCTGTTTGAGTTGTTTACCATTCGCGGGGGCGATTACCAAGACCCGGAAGGTCACGTCACCTATAGCAGTGATGGCTACAGCCTGCAACTCAAAGGAGTGTTAAAAGCCGCGCAACTATTCGCGCCGAATGTGAAAAATGTACGCTGGTTCGATTTGTTTATGAACCATGTCGATATTGCCTATCAAAAAGCGACAGTTGATGTTAGTACGGAACTTGGCCTATCGGAAACGCCGTATCAATCGATTCGGATAAGCATTCACTAATTAAAAAGTTGAGCATCTTTATGTCCAAACCGACCGTCAATTTATCGGAGTTGCTCTTTGCCTTTCAAGATCATTCCGGGATGATGCGGCATTATCTGGAGCGCGAAACGGGCCGCGCCATTGATTTGCCGGCAGATCTCGGGTATTCGGACGATCCCGAAGCCGACGAGATCGAGAACGACGACGGGTCGCGCTTCATTGGCATCCCGTCGGAGAGTTCCCGCGTCGGCTATCAGGATATGGCCGATTATATCGAGACCGTCACCGACCCGCGTGAGAAAAGCCGTCTGGCCGCAGCAATTAAAAGCAAGCATCCGTTTCGCGCCTTTCACGAGGCTATTGGCGATCCCATGACCAAGGCGCTGTGGTATCGTTTCCGCGACGAGCGAACCGGCCGGCGCGTCATGGAATGGCTGCAAGCGGAGCAGATTGATGTAGAGCTGGAAATCCCGCCGGAAAAGCTGTTGTTTACCGGCCCGCCGGCCCGCCCGCGCTTGATTGAATTGGCGTTGACATTTGCGCAGGCCGCCCGCAAGCTGCCCGGCGTTCAGCGCATCGCCCTGATCGGTTCGATCACGACGGACAAGCCGGAGCCGAAAGATTTGGATTTATTGGCCACGATTGCCGACGATTTGGATTTGACCGAATTGGCCACGCTGAGCCGGCGCATGAGCGGACAGGCGGGACAATTCAGCCGCAGCGCCGAAACCTTTCTGGCCGATCCGCGCGGTCGCTATATCGGCCGGATTTGCAAATGGAAACGCTGCGAGCCCGGCGCGCGCATGGCATGCGAGGCGCAGCATTGCGCCCGGCGGCATTATCTGAACGATGATCTTCAGAGCGTCAAGCTACCGGATGCGCAGATCGCTGCGCCGCCAATTGAGCTGTGGCCAAAGGTCGTTCGTCGCATAAATGTGCCGCAAGATGTGGAAGAAGGGCTGTTAAAGCCATTTGAAAGCGAACGCCTTTCAGGTTAAGTTCACGTTCAAGCTTGCACTTTTTAACAATTTCAATAAACCATTAACGCAATTACTATGACCTTCAATTTTCGCATTCAAACCAAACTGTTCCTGCTCATGGTCGGGCTGACCGCGCTGATTCTGTCTGGCGTACTGTTTGTTATAAACCACACCGTGCAGAAAACCGTGCAGGAAAAAGTCATTGCCGACTTCAAGCGGGTGCAAATCTTCTTTCAGCGGCAGCAGACGCTGATTTATGACCGCCTGATCGAGTCGTCGCTGCTGATTCAGCAAAACTCGGCCTTTAAAGCCAACATCGAGCTGAACAATCCGGCAACATATTATGTGGAAGGCGCGCAGCAAAAGCCCAGCGCCACGCCGAAAAAGGGCCTGCAAGACCCGGCTTCGGTCTACTTTAGCGTCGAAGAGTTCGCCCAATATTTGATTGTGGATATGTTCATTGTAACCAACAAAGAGGGCAAAGTGCTGGCCCGCTACGGCGAACCGGACAAATTTGGCGATGATTTGTCCTTCCGGCCCTCGGTGACTCGCGCGTTAAAAGGCGGTTCATCTCAGGAGGACGTCGCGAAAGACGGCCTGATCTGGCCTCGTTTATGGGAAAATGACGGCAAACTTTATCAAGTTGCAACCGAAGCAATCTGGCTGACCGATGTGATCGGCACGATCACCCTGGGCCTGGAAATTTCCGACCAGACCACTAAAGAGCTGGTCAGAGCCGATTCTAATATCAGCATCGTTTTTTTCCATGACCGCAAACCGGTGGCAAGCAATCTGGAAAATGTATCGCCCATCGATCTCAACAATTTTGTCGATACCTGTCAGGATAAGATCGAAGTCATGCTGGCCGAGCGCAAACCGACCGAGCCGTTTATCACCGATTTTCGCGGCCAAAAAGTGTTCGCCTTTCTCAGCCCGGCCGGCGTGGGCGAACCGGCCTATTATCTGGCCATAATTCCGCTGTCAACCGAGTTGCAAATATTAGATACGCTGCGTCGAAATATTGCGCTGACTGCCGCTGTCAGCCTTTTAATTACCGTGTTGCTGGCTATTTTCCTGGGCAACACTTTTTCGCAGCCGGTTTTGCGTCTGGCGGAAGGCATGGTCAAAGTCAAAGAAGGCAATCTGGATATTTCCGTGCAGGCAACCACGCGTGACGAAATCGGTCAACTGACCGTGTCGTTTAACGAAATGATTGTCGGCCTGCGCGAGCGCTTGAATCTCATGAAATATGTCGGCAGTCATACCCAAGAAATGATCAAACAATCGTCCGGCTCCGAAGTGCAGTTGGGCGGCGAGCGGAAAGATGTTTGTGTGCTGTTTTCCGATATCCGCGGCTTTACCGCCTACAGCGAAAAACGGACACCCGAACAAGTCATCAACATGCTCAATCATTATCTGGGTTTTCAAGCCGAAATTGTCAACCAATATAACGGCTCGATTGACAAATTTGTCGGCGATGAGATGATGGCGCTATTTGTCGGGGGCGATGCCATTGAGCGCGCTTTGCAATGCTCCGTTGATATTCAATTACGGGTGCTGAAAGAGCACGAAACCGATCCCGTCCCGATCTACATCGGTATCGGCGTCAACTATGGGCCGGTGGTTATGGGCAATATGGGGGCGCAGCATCGTATGGACTACACTGTGCTCGGCGCTGCGGTCAATCTGGGGGCGCGGCTATGCTCCGGGGCCAAGGCCGGACAAATCCTGATCCGCCGGGAACTATTAAAAGGGTTAGAAACTAAATTCAAGATCGGCTCGTCGGAAACGATGAAGTTTAAGGGCTTTTCCGAAGCCAAGGAAATCGTGGATGTGGAAAGCGTGTCGTGAACTCAGAGATGCCATCTTTTAAAACAGCAAGCACTTGTAACAAGCACGATCACGCAATAAAGAGGGCATCTCTATACGTTTAAATTTAAAGGGGATGGCCATGTTTCAACCTCACAGTCTACCCATTATGTTTCATTTGTTACGCGGGCAGCCGGAAAAATCCTTGACGCATGACGACTTTTTTGACTTGTGCCAGCGTTATCGCGACTGGCGCATTGAGCGAACAAAGGAAGGCGAGGTCATCTTTATGGCTCCGGCGGGCGGCGGATCGGGTCACAGCAATGCAAAATTAACGGCAAGGGTTGATACCTGGGCGGAAAAAAACGGCAGCGGCGTGGTCTTCGATTCTTCGACCGGCTTCATCCTGCCAAACGGCGCGACGCGTTCGCCCGATGTGGCCTGGCTGCGGCGTGATCGTCTGGCGCAACTAACGCCGGAGCAAAAGCGCAAGTTTCTGCCGCTGTGCCCGGATTTTCTGATTGAGTTACGCTCGCCGACCGATGCGCTCAACGATTTGCAGGACAAGATGCAAGAATATGCGGACAACGGCGCGCAGCTTGGCTGGTTGATCGATCCCGATTATCGGCGGGTTTATGTCTATCGTCCCAACCAACCGGTCGAAGTGTTGGAAAATATCGACCAAATTTCCGACGAACCGGTTTTGCCCGGTTTTATGCTGGATTTGACGGTGATTTGGCAGCTGGATTTTTGAAAAACGATTCTGCCGGAAATGCACACGAACCCGAACAAAGGAGTCTTTATGCGAATGCTAAGAACGATCCTATGGCTGATGATCGGATTAGGCTCGGTCAATATCGCTTCCGCCGACTTTTTACGGATCAATAATGTGCGGCGCGCCATGTGGGATTGGCAGCCGGGAACGATTGAGCAAGCCGCATTTGACATCAAGCCCGAAGGTTTGTTTGCTCAATGCGATCTCAATATTGTCGTATCGGCACAGGGCACCAGCTATACGGCAACGGACACTTTAGAAGCGCAATTGCAATTCTCCTTGCCGGACCCTGGCAGCGCAGCGCCCGACTTGTGTATTTGAAACAACCAGCGGAGTATAAAGATGTTTTCCCGCCTTTTGGGGCAAGATTGACAATTTCATAGCGCGGTAAACCGCAATTTTTAACCGCTGAGTTACGCAAAGGAAAACTCAGCGAAACTCTGCGATAAACTTGCGAACTTTGCGGTAAAAATTCTCGTGGCGTAATTTCATAAAGGAAAACTCAGTGCAACTCTGCGATAAATTTTGCGAAACTTTGCGGTAAAGATTCTCGCGGGCAACGCAAATGTTGGGATGTAATTTTATAGTCGTTACGGATAAAACCATTCGATTTGCAAGAAGGTAATCACTATGTCCCTCCTCCAACTCCAAAAATGCACCATGAAGTTCGGCGGCCTCAAAGCCGTGTCCGAACTTGAACTGGAAATCGGCCCGCACGATCTGATTGGACTGATCGGCCCCAACGGCGCCGGCAAAACCACGGCGTTTAACATGACCACCGGCGTCTATTGCCCGACTGAAGGCCGTGTCCAATTTAACGGACGGGATATTACCGGGCTCAAGCCGTATCAGATCAGCCGGCACGGGATTTCACGCACCTTCCAGAACATCCGCCTGTTTGCCGGGCTGAGCGTATTCGAGAATATTCAGGTTTCGCTGGTTAAGTCGCTCGCGCATGGTTTTTTTGACGCCGTAGTGCAGATGCGGCATTTTTTTAAGGAAGAAGCTGAAGTCGAACGAACCATTATTGCATTGTTGGAAATTTTTAACCTGGCGGGCGTTAAAGATGAAGCAGCGGTGTCGCTGCCTTATGGCGACCAACGGCGGCTGGAAATCGTGCGGGCCCTGGCTACCAAACCCAAACTGCTGATGCTGGATGAGCCGGCTGCCGGTATGAATCCTACTGAAAAGCGCGACTTGATGCGGCTGATTAAAGCCGTTAAAGATCAATTTCAGATCGCCATCTTACTGATCGAGCATGATATGAATGTGGTGATGGGGATTTGCGAGCGCATCGCCGTGTTGGATTACGGCATCAAAATCGCCGAAGGCACACCGGAGCAAATTCAAAACAATCCGAAGGTTATCGAAGCTTATTTGGGTGAACCCGTCGAATCCTGATCTGAAAAAGGAATGATAGAATGCGTCTGTATAAATTTTGGGTGGCGATTGTCATTTTGATACTAAATCCGGGCTGCCAATCACGCCAAAACAGTCAGCCCGTTACGGAATCGAAAGTACTGACCGAAGCGCCGGTTTCGGTAACTGCTGTCAAAAAGGAATTGCTGACAGCCAATCTGACTTTTGTCGGCACTATCGACGCTAACAATGTCGTAGATGTGGCTGCGGAAACCGGCGGGCGGGTGGAAGTCGTTTTAGCCAAAGTGGGGCAAGTCGTTTCCGCCGGACAAACGTTAGTGCAAGTGGATGATGAATTAGCGCAATCGCAATTGCAAGGCGCGGAAGTCAATTTCAATGTTGCGAAGCGAGAGTTGGAGCGCAGTGAGCGGCTATTTCAGGAAGGCTCAATTTCGGCTGCGCAGTTAGATGAAAAGCGAATGCTGCTAAAACAGGCGGAAGTGGCACAAACCAATGCCCGCCGCACCGTCAACAACACCCGGATCACCTCGCCAATCGGCGGCACAGTCGATAATCGGCCGGTTAATATCGGCACAATGGTTCAACCGGGGATGCCCGTCGCCACGATTGTGGATATCGCCACGCTCAAAGTGCGCATCCGTGTTTCCGAGCGCGAAGCCTTCCGCCTAAAAACCGGCGATAAAGTGCAAATTACCACAGATGTCTACCCCGGCGTAAGCTTTGACGGTCGGGTGGATAACATTGCCGCCAAAGCCGACGAAGCCCACACCTACCGCGTCGAAATCGTAATGCCAAACAGCGCTGCAAATCCACTTAAGGCCGGCATGTTTGCCCGCGTGACCCTGGATGCCAGCTCATCCGTGCCGGTGTTGACCATTCCACGCGCGGCGTTGGTCGGCAGCATCAAAGAGCCGGAGATTTACGTCGTCATTAACAATAAAGCGTTGCTTAAACCCATAGTCATTGGCGATGAATCCGGCGACAAACTCGCCGTGCGCGACGGCCTGACCGAAGGTGATATCATCGTCACCAGCGGCCAAAATAATCTTAGCAACAATGCGCCGGTTAAAATTATTGGGCAATAAGACCACATCGGCGTGAAATTAAAGCATCTCCAAACGACAAATTTTCCATTGATGATCGCTGTCATTCCGTGAGAGTTTTTCCCCAAATGGCGTCACTGCGGGATTTGAACAAGATTCTTTCAGAAAGACAATATGGCAAATTTGTTGCCTGGTTGGAAGTAGCCGCTCAATCCAGCAGCCGGATGAGTTCCTGGAAGCTGCGAACTTCGTAAGCTGGCTTTATCGTCGTGGGATTGGCGATGGCCGCCGGGTTATACCAGCAGGTGGAGATGCCGTAGTTGAGACCGCCCTGAATATCTGAAGACAGACTATCGCCGACCATGAGCGTCGTTGTTTTGTCGGTGTGGTTTACCGCGCGAAAGGCATGGTCAAAAATTTCCGGCTGGGGCTTGGCGCAGCCCACTTCGTCGGAAATGATAATGGCATCAAAGTAGGGTTGAAGCGGAGACAGGCGCAGCCGGGAGCGTTGCACATCCGACAGGCCGTTGGTCAACAGGCAGAGCTTGTAGCGGGATTTTAAGCAAATCAGTAAGTTTTCAGCGCCATCCAGCAAAAAGGCCGCCTGACCCAGCCAGGTAAGGTAGATCTCACTGAAAGTAGTCTCATTGACTGAGACACCGGTTTGCGCAAACAGCAGCCGAAAACGCTTGGTACGCAATTCTTCAATCGGCAATAATTTCTGCTCAAATTCCCGCCAAACCGCTGCATTAATAATTTGATATGCCGGTAAATGAACTGTATTCTGAAACGGCAAGCTGAAATGACGAAAAGCCTGCTCCAAAGCATAGGCTTCGGCCTTTTCATAGTCAAACAGGGTGCCGTCGGCATCCAATAAAATGAGTTCGTATTTTGATTTCATCGTGCGGTGAACCGAAGTCGGTGTAATTCAAAACGCGGTTTTGAGTCCTTGTTACCAAGCTCAAAACCACGTTTTGTGTTGCAAATATTCACGCTATCGGCGAAAGATTATCCGCCGTTTTCGCGGGGTTGCTCATCAAAAAAGATGGGGGTGCTGAAGTTGAGAAAGACTTTTGTGCCGTGCGCCAATTGCAGCTCCGGATCGGCCTGAACCCGCACTTCCGCATCGCCGCCAATGTCAATCCGATAGTCAATCGTATTGCCCATAAAGGTTTCACGGCGCACAACGCCTTCCACATGCCCGGTTGTCTGCGAAATATCCACTTGTTCGGGCCGGATGGACATCAAATATCTTTCACCTTTAATTTGGGCTGGAACTGGTATGGACAAGGTTTTTTGCGCTTTTGTCAGATAAACGAAGCCGTCTTTGCGAGCGCATTCGATAAAATTGGTTAGCCCGATAAAGTCGGCAATAAAACTGTTGGCCGGTTTTTGGTAGATGGCAAACGGCGAATCCACCTGCTGAATCACGCCATGATCGATCACCACAACGCGGTCGGACATGGCCATGGCTTCAGCCTGATCGTGCGTAACATAAATGATGGTCATCTTGAGCCGATCTTGCAAATCCTTGATTTCAAAGCGCATTTTTTCCCGCAGCTTGGCATCTAAGTTGCTCAGCGGTTCATCCAGCAAAAGGACTTGCGGCTCCATCACCAGCGCCCGGGCTAAGGCGACGCGCTGCTGCTGTCCGCCGGAAAGCTGATGCGGATAGCGCAAATGCATTCCTTTTAAATTGGTCATGTCCAAAGCATCAAGAACCCGCTCCTCAGTCACTTTTCGGTCGGCGTTTTTGCGGATTTTGAGCGGATACGCCACGTTGTCAAAAACGGTCATGTGCGGCCAAACGGCATAGTTTTGAAAAACCATGCCGACATTGCGGTCTTCCGGCGGAATAAACAGGTCTTTTTCGTTGGATACGACAATCCGGTCGCCAATATAAATCTCGCCGGAAGTCGGGCGATCAAAGCCGGCAATCATCCGCAAGCAGGTGGTTTTACCGCAACCGGATGGACCGAGAAACGACACAAACTCGCCATTTTTGATGTCGATGTTAAAGTTGTTGACCGCAATCACTTTGGCGTTTTTGCCAAAGACCTGAAAAATATTCTTCAATTGCACCGTTGCCATAAGCATAACCCCATCATGTGGTGAAGAGACGACGCGCGAACATCCGTTTTGGTCTAAAGGTCCCACCATCAGATCAAGACGCATTTTACGCGGAAACAGTTCATTTGTCAAGCGTTTGCCACAAAAAAGTTTGCAAACCGGGCAAACCGGCGTTAATTTGCCGCACGACGGTTTCCGGTAATCGCCCCGCGCTCGCAAATTTAACTTGAGAACAGACCCTAAAATGTATATTTTTTTGTACCCAAAGTCGTGATCAAATTCAAACTCCCGACAATAAATGAAAGGACTCGTATGATCATCCAAACTGTTGAATTGCCAAACATTTCTTTTGATATTGTTGACCGACTTCAGCAAGACGTGGCCACCCATCGCGGCTTGTTACAACAAATCGTCGCCAATTTCGAGCGCCGTTATCGTTGCACATTGGACGAATTGGACCAAAAGTTGAATGCTCGCGAAATCACCGAACATCCTGCCTGGGAAGATTCCATCGAATGGCGCAACGGGTTGGAACAATTGCGTAACCTTGAACTCAATGAGCGGATTCTGACATGGCTGCAAAGCTTAATCACACGGTCTACAATTTCCTGACGTTATGTCCGCATGTTTTGAATGTGCACGACCTGTTGACCAAAATCCGAATCGAATTGGCCGGCGGCTATGTTTTGGATTTATTTTATAACGAAGCAACTGCCCGCTACGCCTATGCGCTGATCAAAGACGGTCAGCGTATCGTCGGTTGGGACAACGCCCCACATTATCCGCAGCTAACGAATTTCCCGCACCATTTTCACGCACAGGACGGCAGCGTGATACCTTCCGTATGTATCGGTGATCCGGAACACGATATTCATCATGTCGCAAAGGTTGTTAATCCCATTTTGGAATCGCAGTAACCAAATGCACGAAGAACTTTACAACATCGCCCAAAGCTTAGCCGACATGGCCGCGCAAGCCCCGTTTCGACCGGCCATCATCTTTCCGGCCGGGCGGGATGATAAGGGCCGGGCCAAATTTGTTCAGCTTAGCTTTCAGCAACTGAACGCGTTGTGTGATCGCTACGCCCATGGCCTGTCGCGTTTTGGCATTACGCGCGGCGAGCGTGTCTTAATGATGGTGCGGCCCGGCGTCGAACTGATCGCCGTCACATTTGCTTTGCTGAAAATGGGTGCAGTACCGATCTTGATTGATCCGGGCATGGGGCGCAAGGCGTTTTTGCAGTGCGTGGCCGAAACCGAACCGGCGGCCATGATCGGCATTCCGCTGGCTCATCTGCTGCGGATACTGTTTCCCGGCCCCTTCAAAACCGTGCGTAAACTGATTACCGCCGGTCGGCGTTGGTTTTGGGGCGGCGTGACACTGGATGAGGTCTGCGCGAGCGATCCGGTTCCGTTTGCCACTGCGCCCACAAGTCCGGCCGATGAAGCGGCGGTCGCATTCACTTCCGGCGGCACCGGCATTCCCAAAGGCGTGGTCTATCGACACGGCATTTTTAAGGCGCAAGTCGAGATTATGCGGCAGGAAATGGATATTCAACCCGGCGAAATTCATCTGGCGGCCATGTATATTTTTGCTTTGTTCAACCCGGCGTTGGGCGTTACCACCGTGATTCCCGATATGGATCCGCGCAAGACGGCGCAAGTCAACCCGGCCTATCTGGTCGAGGCCATTCAAACGCATGGCGTGACGCTGAGCATGGGCGCGCCCCTGATTTGGGAAAAAGTGGCCGCCTATTGTCTGGCGCAGCGACTGAAACTGCCGTCGCTCAAGCACGTCTACATGTTTGGCGCGGAAGTGCCGCCACACATCGTGCATGACTTTAACTTGTGTCTCACCGGCGGTAAAATCTACACGCCATACGGCGCCACCGAAGCCTTGCCTTTGACGCTGATCGAAGCCGCCGAGATCATTGACGAGACCGGCGCAAGAACGCTGGCCGGCGGCGGCGTTTGCGTGGGCAAAGCGGTTGGCGGCGTCCAAATCCAGGTCATTGGTCTGACGGACGACCGCGTCGAGAATTGGCCCGATGCCAAAATATTGCCGCCGCTCCAAGTCGGCGAAATTGTCGTAAAAGGCAACGTTGTTACTCGCGAGTATTTGAATCGGCCACAGCAAACGGCGCTGGCCAAAATCCATGATGGAACGGAGTTCTGGCATCGCATGGGTGATCTGGGCTATTTTGATGATGCGGGGCGGCTATGGATTTGCGGGCGCAAGGCCCACCGGGTAGAGACGGCACACGGTCTGTTGCTGCCGATTCCGTGCGAGACGATTTTTAATAGGCATCCGACGGTTAAGCGGACGGCATTGGTCGGGATCGGCCCGTTCGGTCAACAAAAACCGGTGATTGTCGTCGAACTCAATCCGGAACAACGCCGTCTGTCTACTGCCGTGAAAGGTCAGATTGTCGCGGAGTTAAAAGCGATGGGCGGCCGGCATGATCACACCCGGATGATTGAAATCTTCCTTTTTCATCCGGCCTTTCCGGTCGATGTGCGGCATAATACCAAAATTCAGCGGCAGGAACTGGCGGTCTGGGCGGCCAAACATTTGATTTCCGATTGCTGATTGTGTAAAAAATACGGCTAAATATCTTGAGGTCATGCCGTCGGCAGAAATCTGTCGGCGGCATTTTTTTTGACCCTGCAGATACCCATTTTATATAATTTCTTGACCAATTGCATGTTTATGCCTAACTTGTTTTGTCAGTTTGTCAGTTGCCGTCCCGTAAAAAATAGCAATTACGGGCTGCGCCGTACAATGGCCTGAAAAATCAGTCCGTACCATACCAAGGATTTCAAAATTCAAATGCGAGGAGTCCGCATGAAGGTCTTAGTCATTGAAGATGATTCTATTTTTCAGCAAACCCTGCGTCGTCTTTTGCAGCCGTTAAAATTTGAACTGCACCTTTTCGATGATGCCGAAGCCGCCCTGGAAGCGTATAAGCGCCAATTTTTCCCCCTGATTATTACCGATGTCAATTTGCCGGGCATGACCGGCCTGGAGCTTTGTCAGAAAATACGCGAGACGCCGGAAGGCCGCTTTAGCGTGATTTTTTTTGTCACCGGCGAAGCGCCCACCGAGAATTTGCAAAAGATTCTGGATGCCGGGGCCGATGATTATATCGGCAAACCTTTTCATAAAAGCGAATTTGATATCCGCATTCATATTTTGTTGCAGCAGGTGCATAATCGTCAGCATCTGCAGGCAACACTAATTGAGCTTCAGCAGCTTAAGAAAGCTGTTGAAACCATGCAGCTTGGCGTTACGATTACCGATTTGCAGGGGAAAATAATATTTACCAATCCGGCGGAAGCGCGAATGCACGGTTATCAGCCGGACGAATTAATCGGTCATGATGTCCGTGTTTTTGCTGGTGAAGAGCGCCATTTTAATGCGGTCGAAAGTGTGCACAATTGGACAGGTTTAGTCCGTAAAAGTACAAATATCAAACGGGACGGGACCATGTTTTCGGTCCGCTTGATATCGGATATAATTCGTGACAAGCAAGGTCGGGCGATTGCGATTGTTACCATTTGCGAAGATATTACCGAACAGGAGCAAACGCATCAGCGGCTTACCACGATGCAAGCCCGAATTGCCAATATTCTGGATATTGCCGCCGAGGCGATTATTACCATTGATTATCAACATCGGATCACCGTTTTTAACAAAGGCGCCGAGCAGATTTTTGGCTACGAAGCCCATGAAATTCTGGATCGTCCGCTCAATGTTCTTTTACCGCAGCGTTTTCAAAGTCACCACGAAGCGCATGTCGAACAGTTCAACCAATCCGGCCGCCTTTTTTATCGCAAAAGTGACCGCCGCGAAATCATCGGTCTGCGCAAAGACGGCAGTGAATTTCCCGCCGAAGCTTCTATTTCCCGCCTGGAAGTTGACAAGAGCATTTATTTTACAGTTGTTCTACACGACATCACCTATCGCAAAGAGACAGAAAAAGCGCTTCATCAGGCCAAGCATGAGCTGGAGTTGCGGGTTCAGGAGCGCACTGCCGAGTTGCAGCAAGCTAATGAATTGCTGCGGCATGAAATCCAGCAACGACGGAATGCCGAGGAAGCCGCCGAAGCCGCCAACAAAGCCAAAAGTGAATTTATGACCAATATGAGCCATGAATTACGCACACCGCTAAACGGCATTATGGGTTTTGCTCAGATTCTTAAGAAGGACAAAAATCTTTCGGACAGGCAGATCGAGGGACTAAATACGATTTATCATTGCAGCGAGCACTTATTGGCTTTAATCAATGAAGTCCTCGATCTGTCAAAAATTGAGGCTCGCCGACTGGAATTAAATCCCGGTGTGTTTGACTTACCGGCGGCGCTGCGCAGTGTGGCCGAAATGATGCAGCTCCGGGCAGTGGAAAAAGGGCTTAAATTTTATTACCAACCCGCCCCAAATCTACCGGGTCTGGTCTATGCCGATGAAAAAAGACTGCGGCAAATTTTAATTAATCTGGTGGGCAACGCTATCAAATTTACGGTGACCGGCTGGATTACTTTGCGGGCATTTTTACTGCAGCCGGAATCGCCCCAGACCGAGTGTCTGGTGCGCTTTGAGGTCGAAGATACCGGCATCGGCATTCCGTTGGAGCAGTCCGAAGCCATTTTTGAAGCCTTCCACCAGATCAAACAAACGCAGATAAAGGCCGAAGGCACCGGTTTGGGCCTGGCCATTAGCCAGCAATTAGCCGCGCTGATGCAAAGTAAGCTGCATGTTCACAGCAGCTTTAATCAGGGCTCTCGCTTTTGGTTTGATTTGAAGCTGCAGCTTGAGCGCGAACAGGGTGTGGAATCCGCGCGGACGCCTCAGATTAGCGGTTACACGGGTCCCCGGCAGCGAATTCTGGTGGCGGACGATCTGGAGCATAACCGGCAGATTCTGGTTGAAATTTTAACCGATTTGGGCTTTGAAGTCAGCCAGGCTTTTGACGGTCGCAGTTGCTATGAAATGGCATGTGTTCTTCATCCGGTCGCGATTATTTTGGATTTGCGGATGCCGATCATGGATGGTCTGGAGGTGGCTCGGCTTATTCGAAGCGCGCCGGAACTGGCCAATACGATCCTGATCATTTTATCGGCCAGCGCGTATGCCGATGACCGCACCCGTTCGCTCAGCATTGGCTGCAACGATTATTTGACAAAACCAATTCGAACAAGTGAACTATTGGCCGCTCTGGAACGTCATCTAAGCCCAAACTGGACATATCACACGCTGCCGGAATTGTCAACTCAGCCGGATGATCCGGATACAGATTTTGTTCTTTCCATGACAGATATGCAGACATTGCGCACTTTAGCCGAACGTGGCAGTGTCCGTAAATTTGTATCGGAATTAGATCGAATCAGCGCCGTGTCCGGCAATTCAAAAACTATGGTCCAGTTACGAAAATTAGCAACCGCCTTCGATTTTAAAAGTGTTGTTCACCTGCTTGACAAGGAAATTCATCATGTCGCTTGAGCAAAAAACCGTGTTGGTTATCGAAGATAATCTGACCAATCTGAACGTCCTGCTGGAGATTTTGGAAGATGCCGGGTACGAGGTGTTAACAGCTAAAAGCGGCGAAGAAGGGCTTGAGCGCGCTGAGCACACCCTGCCGGACTTGATTCTGCTGGATGTTTTGATGCCGCCGGGGATGGACGGTTTTGCCGTATGCGCCCGTTTAAAGCAGCAGTCGCGAACTCGGGAAATCCCGGTTATTTTTATGACGGCGCTGACCGATACCCCTAACACAATCAGAGGCTTCGAGATTGGCGCAGTTGATTATGTTACCAAGCCTTTTGACGCCCAAATCGTTTTAGCGCGGGTTAAAAACCACTTAACGCTGCAAAATCTACAACGGGAAGTGATTCAAAAAAATCAGGCGCTGAGCAAGGAATTGCAGTTAAAAACCCACTTCTTTTCGATGACCGCTCATGAACTAAGAACTCCGCTACAGGAAATTACCGGGCATATTCGGCAATTAGAAGCTAACCTGCCGACGGAATGCGAGGCGTCTCTGGCCGGCATCCGGACCGCCGTTGCGTGGCAAACCCATTTGCTGGATGGGCTGTTACCGCTTTTACATGCTAAAGCAACCGACGGAGGCCGACAGTGAAAACTTTTTTTAATGAAGAAATTCCAAATATACTGTCGGGCATTAAATATTTGAACGATGGCCTTTATCACCGGGTAACAGTCAGCAGCCTGGGCAAGGGTTTGGGCGAGTTCTTCTGCCACAAGGATCAGGTCGTTCATGCAGAGGTTGACGGCTTAAACATCGCGGATCCCCTTCTGGTGGCGAAAATTATTGTCGGCTGGGAATTGGCTACCTTTGCCTGTATCCGCACTATTCCGAAGCTGCCATTTGCCGTGCCGGCTTTTGAAATTTCGGTCGATCATCTCATTATGGATGCGCTCAAAGACCTGGACGAAGAGGGAAAAGACGGCGCGATTACGGTTAAACAAACTGTGCCACTCTGTCTACCCCGGCAAATCAAGGAGATGTACGCCATGGTAGAAAGTTATTTGGATGATGTCTACTTATATGAACTGGTGGATCTGCGCGTCATTCAATCGGTTGGCCCACGTATTGCACGGAATCAGGATACGGAGGTTGAGGTCTTTAACAAAATCGCCCAACTCAAAGACACCGCTTTTTCGCAGTTTATTTTGTATCAATCCGGAGCCGACATTTTAAGCGTGGAAAGTCCAAACACCTTCCTCTTTTTCGCCCAAAAGATGCTGCTTGACAGACGGCCCTACGCCCTGGTTCTGGCTAATAAAGGCGGCATTCCGGGCATATTTCGCAATCTGTTAATGCGAGTCGTGATGGAGTTTAGTTAACACGCGAGTTTTTCTGCCATTCACGTCAGGGGCGGATAAAACGATTCGTCCTGCAAGTCAAGCTTCTTGTGAGTTACCCAAAAGGTATAAAATGCCTTCATCTACGGAGATTGCCGACCGGTTTCAGGCAATGGATCGCCTGTTAGCCGACCGGCGGATTTTTCCGCTTTCCCTGTGCCCCGAACGCCGGTTAGCTACGACCTTTCAAGAACTTTTTTGCAATTTGCGTCAGCTCACCGACGACGGCCGGATTTTATTGGAAATCGGGCGGCAGCTTTATCGCGCTGTTGATGCGCAAATCGTCAATTTTCCGCAGAACATCTATTGGGATTTTGACTATCTGGCCGGTGTTTTTTGGCGCGCCCCGTCGATTGTCGGGATGGGGGAGACGGGCGAAAAAATTGTTCAGTTGCAGGCGCTGTTTGGTGTTCACTCGCCCATTCGTTTTTGTTACGTGCACGATTTTACCTATGGTTATGATTGGGCGCGCTGGGTACGGAAAGCCCCACAGGCCCGACAAAACTACTCACCCTACGACCGCGTTTTCTTGGATTATATGCTCCAGCGCGGCCAGGAAATTCTGGCGGCGATTGCCGCCAACGATCCGATCTATCCGCAGCTTGACCCCGCTCAATACCGCAACCGCTTCGCCTTTTCCCGCGCCCCCGCCGATGAAACCCGCCTGCTGACCGATCTGGCCCGCAGCAATACCATCCCCATTCAAGCCTGGCGCTTTGATGCCGTCCCCGAATGGCGCTTACCCTATGCCGATCTGCGCTGCCGACGCGCCCGAGAGCTGGGGATTGCCTTTATCGAGTGATTTGGGCATGGCATATTATCAAGGCTCATGGAACAAGTTTGTGGAAGAGCACCTTGTCATTCTGAAAGAATCTTT
>CAYOLL010000006.1:0-71346 GCA_964404765.1 uncultured Gemmatimonadota bacterium
GAGTTATGCCAAATTTCGTAGCCAATTTCGGACAATTTGGTACGCGAGAGTGAGGCTAACGTTTAAGTTGAGGGGCGCCAAAAAGCGAAGCTTTTTGTGCGTCCCGAGAAGCGAGTGTAACGAGCTGAGCAAACTCGAACGCCTTGTTAGGTGAGTAACAGTGGAAAAGCAACTGCTCCCGCAGGTGTAGCCCAGTTTTTAACTAGTTCTGCAACCATAGCGTTGGTGCTTGTTAGCCCGACGCCAGCTCGTTCCATTCGGCGCCAAGCCATTTCTTCGGCAATTTGATTTGTTGAGCCACACGCATCACAAACTATTTTTACGTTGTAACCTTCTTTCAGTGCGCTGATGGCAGGGCCAACCATGCACACATCGGTTGTAACACCCGCCATTACAAAGTTACGTCGACCAGTTTGACGGCACGCGTTAGCAAAATGTTCGTCATCCCAAGCGTTGACGACACCTTGACGCTGAATACGTGCAGCAAAAGCTTCAGGAAGAGCTTCTTGTAGTTCAGGCATAAGCGGGCCTTGGACATCAATATTGCTTTCTTGACTTGAAGTTAGAACAATTGGGATTCCTGTGCCTTTTGCAAACTTTGCAAGAATGATTACATTGCGTTGCAATAAGGCCAATGGTGTGGTGCTAGCCCAAGTATTTGTTCCAACTTGGTGATCGACTAGAATGATTGCGGTGTCTGTGATATTGAATTCGTTCATAGTGTTTCTCCTTTTGGGGTTGTTGAATTAAATGTATATAGTGCATACGGCACCTAACGCCACGGTTAGGCGCGGGCGGCAAAGAACAAACTGGTGCGGGACGAAAAACCTGCAAACGGCCGCCGCTGTTCGGGGCGGACGAAGGCCGCCCGTCGCCTACACTGCTCGTTAGCATCGCCTTCACGATTCCATTTTGTTAGCCAAAGCCAGCATCGCATAGATTGAACCAAAAACATCGTCCAAATCATCAATTTTTGCTCTCGTTTTACTCTTAGTAAATTCTTTCCTTTTAAGTCTGCCAAATTGCCAAAGCTCAGCATCCGTGACGATCCCATAAACACATTTTTGATCGTCTTCATTCAGTCTTTGCGCCGCAACAAGCTCGGCTAAACATTGACCCCAACCTTTAATAAAATCATTTTGCTTGGCTTCTGTGATCATTACCAGGGGTCGGCCTAATACATTTTTTCCTAATTCCGAGCGTCGGGCAATGATATAATCAGGTGTGCCGGATAGGGTGTCGTCAACTGCTAAAGACTTGTGACTCCAAAGCGCAAAGTTCTTGGCGAATTGTTTCGAGACTTCTCGCAAAATGGGATAAATAACATTTTCACAACGCGAAGCCTCTGAAGAAAACACGTCAAAATTTGCCATGCTATACTCAAACTCGTTTATAAATTGTTCGGACGGTTTCATGGGTCGCAATTCAAAAAAGTCTTTCTCGTCATATTTGATTTGATAGACTTGTTGAACCTCATCAGCCGATTTGAAATTCGTAAATGCCATAGCACACCTCCAATTATAAAACGAAAAGTTACCTCCATTGCCCTGATAACAGCAAAGCAATGATCAATAGGAAGAGCAAAGTTACAACAATAAAACCAGCAACTCTTGTGTACATAAGAAATGTCCAAAAGGTTGCCAAAGCAAAACCAGGTGACCATCCCCACATCATCCCATAACGACCATAATTTATCCATGCAAATATCCAAGGACCAATGAAACAACTAATTAATGCTAGAAATTCGATTCCTTTAATGAAGGCCTCAAGGCCTCAAGTTTGCCAAGTTCTTCAATATCATCAGTTCCCCAAAGTTCCTGCCAAAAAGTCATCTTACTTCTGTCTGCGCCACTACGCATAAGGACCTCCAATGCTAACGCCTGCATCAGTTGCCCGTGCGGAAATTTCCACGGAATTGTCCAGCGAGAAATGAACCCCAAATTTATTCAAAACTCATTCGGGCAAATCGGCGTAGCTAGGGTCAACTGCATGCAAAGTTAGGTTTTACTTATCATCATTAAAATCAATTGATAGGGTATCACCAAATCGGGAATAAGCTTTGTCAAGAAATCTCATAAACTGATCCCAATTGGATGAAACACGCATTAAAGCAATAACACCCCCCAAATGCTTTTGAAGTTCAGGGTGTCCTACATCTTCTGTAAGAAACTGATGATGCTTACTTTCCCGTCTGTTTTTGTCGGTTATAGGATTTCGCTTTTGTAATCCTTCTAATATTCCGGGTGCGAGTCTTTCATAAACAATATTGTTTGTATATCTCCCAACTACAGCTGGTCGTTTTGTCAAAGCTAAACCAACAGTCCAATTTTTTAACCTAAATATCTGTTGATAAAATTCATCGGGAAAACGTTTTGCCCATTTAGCACGTTCTTCCAACAAATATTTATCTAATATTTTTTGAAGGGCTTCTCGATCTTTTGCTCTAATATCCTGATAGCCCGTAGCTTCATCAACAAGAGCGATAATTCCAACTTTAGCAAATGCTCTTATTAATATCTCACATTGATCTGCAATAATCTTTTGTCTAGGTGATAAATCAATATGCTTACGTGCTTCTAAAAAAGCGTCGCAAATATCAGCTAAAACCGTAGCTTCGTAACCATGTATTTTTGTTTCACCATTGTAACAAATAAGTGGTTTGAAGTGATCCGCATCTTTATTCTTATAAATATAAGGTTCAAGTGATTTTTGATTGAAATATCTCGATAATCGAGTACCTGCAACTTGCTTGTTCTCAACGTCATCTACCATATTTAAGGCACTTTGCATACCACGTCCTGACAACACTCTCGTACCATCTTCTAAAACATAGCATGGGATTTCCATACCATTCAAACTAAGTGTACCTTCGCGCAATACTTTTTTTAACATATTGACCTCCTATGGTCCTATAAGTATTGAAAACCTAACGGCAAGCGTTAGTGGCAAGTGCGGGAATTGGCAGATAAAAGCCAAAGTGTAGAAAAAACTCGACGGGGCTGAATCCCTTCAAGTGAGGGCAAAGCCCGCACTTGTCCACTGCACGCAATGTTGGCTGGCGTGGACTTGAAGACTACTTGCTCTTACCCAAACCAAACTGCAAATACCGCTAATGCCGCCACGAATAACAGAATGGCAATAAACAAGAAAACAGAACTTACCACTGACCATTTATATTCATTTTTGTATATTCTCAATTGCTGGTCAAGTTTCTCGCCTTTTGTTGAAACAGGGGTTGGTGGACGAATTTGTACAGCAATTAACGATGTAAGCAGACTGATAATAAGGGCGGCGATTGCCAGAAACATAAGCAAGTAAATACTTGGAACTTGCTTTGTTAGTTTTTCTTGGATAAGAAAGAACAAAACGATAAAGCCTGCTGATAACAACATCCCGCAAATGCTTTGTAACATTGATGCTAACGAGCGTATGCGTTCACGATTATCTTTCACGGATGAAAGATAGTCGTCGGTGTTTAATTCAACAATATCTGATGTTGTTTGCTTGAGAACTTCAAATGTTTTGTTCATCCTGCGTCCGTTGCTGGAATTATGCGTAAGGTGTCACCGTCCTTGACTCGTTTATACAGCGATTCATTTGACGGAAGAAGTGTGCCACCTTTTACAGCCATTCCATATCCTTGCGGATTACTACTAATAAAATCTATCTCACTCAATTCTTTAATTATCTCTTTTGGTGTTAGTGCAGAATCAAGGGAGACTGTAACCATCCTGCCATCTGTAGGGTGAATAAAGTTAACTTTTATCGTGCTTTTTCTGTGCTTATCGGCTTTTTTGACATTCGCCATCATTTTGTTTTCCTAGCAATCAGCCAGCCAACGCCAGCTTCAGGCGACGGCGCGGGAAGGAAATGTTGATGCGGAGGGATGAACTTGCCATCGCCCGCCCAACTCGGCGCGGAGAAACCGCGCCGGTCGCCTGCAAGCACTCGTTAGCATCGGTTATTGTTTGATTGGAGCACAACCTTTTCAATTAGCGCCGCGCCCCAATATTGATCTAAACGCACACCGCCGGTCAGTCATCATCCAGCCAATCCGCGAACACAACACCCATCCGCCCCGACTTGAACCGACCTCAAAATCTGCAAACGCCCTTAACTGGGCTAACTAGTCATTAGACGGCAACAGGCCGCCTAATATGGTTTCATCAAATACGGCCATTTCTAGCCGTCTAACTTTTCCTTCAAATACCGCTTCTTTGGCCGTCTATTCCACAAAACAATTTGAATTCAATAAATTGATATGAAAGATGTTAGGAAAGATTTTCGTAATTGCTCAAAAAGTGGTGGTAGACCGAACCTTGCGAAGGCTTCAGTGCACACTTTCACAAGTTTTGCAGTAAAGCCTTCGCAAGGTTGCCAACGGTTTTTGAGCAGTTACAGATTTTCGTAATTGCTCAAAAAGTGGTGGTAGACCGAACCTTGCGAAGGCTTCAGTGCACACTTTCACAAGTTTTGCAGTAAAGCCTTCGCAAGGTTGCCAACGGTTTTTGAGCAGTTACAGATTTTCGCTTGCGCTAAAATAGGCTAAACTTGGCAGCCTATCATGCGCCGCTACTATCCGGCATAGACCGCCAAAAGCGCCGTCAATGCCTGCTTAACCTTACGGGATAGACCGCCTGAATATCATTTGTACCAAGTTAGTAATAAACGGTAATTTTGAGTCGGATTTTATTAAGCTTTAAATTTCCCGACCAACTCGGAGAGTTCGTTGACGCGGGTAAAAACTTCCTGAATATTAGCGGTGATTTCTTCAATCGAAGCGGTTTGCTCTTCCGTAGAGGCTGCGACTTCTTCTGAGCCGGCAGCATTGGATTCGGCTACAGTAGCAATGCCCTCTACCGTTTGAACGAGTGTCGTAACCATCTCTTTTTGCTGGGAAGCAATTTCGCTAATGGTTTGAATGGCGCCGGCAGAGCGGTCCGTTTCGCTGGCAATTTTTTCGAAGATGATGCTGGAGTCGCGGATCACCGACTCGCCTTCGCTCACTTTGCGCGACACAGCTTCGGTCTGTTGCACGGTCTCGCTGGTTGTTTTTTCGATCTCTTCAATGATAGAAATGATTTTCGTGGTTGCGCTATCGGTTTGACCGGCCAATTTCCGAATTTCTTCGGCAACAACGCCAAAACCACGTCCGTGCTCACCGGCGCGCGCCGCTTCAATCGCTGCATTTAAAGCCAATAGATTGACCTGGCGCGAAATGCCGTCGATTGTCTCGACAATTGTGCTAATTTGTTGTGATTTATTGCTTAAATCCAAAACCGAGTTGACGGCTTTCCGATTGACTTCCGAAATGGTGGCCATTTTTACGCGCATTTCTTCAATGGACTGCCGACCGGAAAATGCGGAGCGCGAGACCATATCGGCCACTGTGCGGGCCTGGTTAGCGGATTGAAATACTTGCTCGGCAAACTGGAAGACGTTCTCGGAAATCCGCAAAATATTTTCGGTCTCTTCCGATTGTTGCCCGGCGCCTTTGGAAATTTCCTGTATCGTTTTGACAATTTCCATCGTGATGTTGTTGACATCGTCACTGGAAGCGCGCAGCGTTGTCATATCCTTGCTAATATCTTGAGCCACTCCGGAAATATTTTGAACCAGTTGCTGCAAGTGTTCCATTAACTGATCAAAGGCTTCGCCCAACTGGCCGATTTCATCTTTTGATTGGATTTTTAAACGCTTGGATAGATCGGCTTCTCCAGCGGAAATTTCGCGCAAGCGGGTTGTCACCAACATGATCGGGGCAACTGCGATTCGATTCATGATCCAATACAACGCCAGCGCGATCAGGAGCACACTGACAAGTCCCCAGCCGAAATAGCGCAGTTCTTTTTTGTAGATTTCTGCCGAAGAAAGACTGGCCTTATACCACAAGACCGTTCCGCTTTCTTGGAAATATCTTTGAAAAACGATGTAGTCGGGATAAATGAATGTAGAGTCGGCATCAAAGAATTCGCGCTTAAACTCTTTGCCAAAATCGCCATAAACGGCAATATCTTTTTCGAACTCGGATTCAAAGGCCACGGCCTGGGCGTTAGTACGCTTGGCGCTGCGTTCCAGACGTTTTTGGATTTCGTCGTAGGATTCTTCTAAAAAGAGGCTTTCAGCGGTTTCACCTAATAAATCAGCGTTTATTTTTGCCGATTCAATGACAATATTCTGCAATGCGCCTGTCGCATCAACCGTGCGCATAAAAACCTGGACACATAGGAAAATAAATAAAACAATAAATGCAATAAGAGCGATCTTCTTTTTCATGCCAAATCCAGACGGTTAATTACCGCAAGCCTTTCCAAGGAAATATTCTTTGGAGGTCAGTTTGTCAGAATAGCGAAGCTTGGAAAGCTCACAATTGGCAATTAACTTGGTTAAGCGCCACTTCTCTACTTTGGGGTCGTCGCTGACATTGTCATAAAGCAAGGTTGTAAACAAGTCACTTTGATACGTTTCTTCTTGTGCGCCTATTGTATAAATGCCTTTTTCGGTCTGCGCTTTAAGCAAAGCTTGTGAATCTTTTATATCTAAAACCCAAATGATCTGCCCTTTAAAGCCATCAATATTTTTAGCCGACAAGGCGACTACTTCGATTTTGGTATGTTTGGTCTGGGAGACAACGGACTCATTTGCCCATGGCTTCAGATTTTTAAAAGTATCCAAAACATCCTGACCAACAGTTGTTTCGCTAAAGACACCAACGGTTAGCGTTCCACCTGCGGCTTGTAACCCGGTAAAAGCAAAAAAGACCGGCAAGCTGTTGGCAAACCGCTCGATTTGCTCACGTCCACCGGCAAACACCGGTGTGCTTAGGTACAGCGTGAGTAAAATTGTTATAATCAGACGTCGCATAGCTGACCTCGCTGTCGCTTAATAAAAATCCGAAAGCATGTGTGTAATTCTCACGACAAACTAGAGCGCGCAACGCTTATTGCGTTTCCTGAGTGGCGGAAAGAAAGTCCGATTGCATGTAAACCGCAATCAAAAAACATTCTTCGCGTAGCGCCAAAGATGTTCTCATCAAGCATACCATCAGTTAATGACGCACAAAATTAAAAGATGGTCAATATTTTCTGCACATCCGTCTGTCGATACGAGGCCGTTCTCAGGCAAATTTCAGAGCAAACTCCCGATTCATGTCACTCATCGCTTATTTTAACAACAAATGCCTGCTGTTGTCAATAGTAAAAAAATGTAACCGATTAAAAAGCCCGGATAAATCATACGGATGTAAAGTTTATACCCGAATATAGTCCGGATATTCCCTTTTAGCGCATTCGGCTAGCGTAATAAAAGAAGTTGCTGGGTCTGTCGTCCACCAGCCGTGATGAGTTGTAGCACATAAACACCGCTCGCCGCTTTTCCGTCCGCCGTGTCCCCTTGCCAAAATAATTGCTGATAGCCCCAAAATGTATTACCTGAATTATTCAAAAATCTTAACGCAAACGTCGCAATTGACGCTAAAGACGCAAGTTGCGAATTTATATCTTAAAAATGGATTATGAGGCAACCTAATCGTTTTAAATTCAGCTAATTTAAAACAAATCAAGCGGTTGCGTCGTTTGCGCCGTTTGCGTCTCTTGCGTTTATGAATTATTCAGGATTATGCACTTTTACGTCTGCCGATTGATAGAAAGCGTTACACCTAAAAAAATCCACCCGTCTATCATCATTGGTTTTCAAATATTTCCACCCCGGTCCAATTCTCAGGCGTACCTCGGGAAACATAGCGCGCCGAATTATCCAGATAGAGTCGAGCGGTTTTGTCCGCCTCGTGCGTATTCAAAACCTGTTTAAAACAATAGATGGCCTCGGCAAATTCTTTGGCAAGATAGTGTTTGAGTCCGTCCTCAAAAGTCGCCGCTGTTTTCAGTTTTAAATCAATGATGAACTCCGGATCACCATTAAATATCTCATAAATAGCGACCGATTGTTGTTTCCCTTTTACTTGGACCTGGCCCAAAAAGCGAGAATGAAAAGCCTGCGGGTCTCGCAAGTTGTGCCGCGTTGATTCACTGATAATGAGGGAAGCGCCATATTTTTTAGTCAGCCCTTGCAATCGCGCCGCTAAATTCACGGTATCGGAAATGACCGTCCCTTCCATTCGCGCTTCAGTACCGACGATGCCGAGCATTAATGAGCCGGTGTTCAAACCGATGCCGATTTGAATCGGCCGATATCCTGCTCTTTTCCGGCCTTCGTTGTATTCGAACAAAGCGCGCAGCATGGCAACTGAACTCCATACAGCGTCGTCCGGGCCGGTCGGGAAAAGAGCCATGATTTCATCGCCAATATATTTGTCGACAATACCAAAGTAGGCCCGGATAATCGGCTCCATGCGGCTCAGATAAGAATTGACAAATTTAAAATTTTCCGACGGCGTCATTTTCTCGGACAGCGGCGTGAATTCCCGGATGTCAACAAAAAGCACCGTCATTTCGCGCTGTATCTGATCGCCCAACTGTACATCAACAATACTTTCTTTTTGTAACAGGCTCATAAACTCTTGCGGCACAAATCTGCCATAAGCCTGGCTGATTTTGGCCAGACGAAGTTGCGTTTTGATTCGCGCCAGCATTTCATATTTAGAAAAAGGCTTGGCTAAATAATCGTTTGCGCCGGCTTCAAAACCTTCGATTAAATCGGCAAGACGATTTTTGGCTGTTAATAAAATGACGGGTAGTTCGGTGGGCAAAAACTTATCGCGTATTCTCTGGCAGACTTCATAACCGGACATGCGCGGCATCATGACATCCAGAATCACTAAATCAAATTTTTGAAGCTTCATCACTTCTAATGCCGTGTGGCCGCTGGAAGCGGAAACGACCCGATAATTTTGCAGCGTAAGCTGATTCGTCAACACTTGCAAGTTTACCGGCTCATCATCAACAACCAGAATATTGAAGCGGTTGTTTCCTATTTCTGGCGACAGCCGGCCGCTGTCCGGATCCGTTGCCAAAGCCTCTGCGCTTTCAGGAATATCCAGTTGAATTTTAGCTACCCTGATTTCATTACTCGCATCATCAAATTTAAACGCATTGGTTGACTCCGCGAGCAGCGGTTTATGGGCGCTCACCGGTAAGGTAAATGTAAAGACGGAACCCTTGCCAACTTGAGATTGGAGTTGAAGTTGTCCGCCATGCAATTCCACCAGTTTTTTGGTCAGAGACAGACCCAGGCCTGTACCGCCATAAATGCGTCCGCTGGAGCCGTCAAGTTGCTCAAATGACTCAAAAATGCGCTCAAATTTATCCGGCGGAATGCCGATACCCGTATCAGATACTGAAATCGCCAAAAGCGCTGAAGTAACGTCGGACGACGGCAAAAGCACCCTGGCTGAAACTTCTACCTGCCCGGCGTCCGTAAACTTGATGGCGTTACTTATTAAATTATACAAAATCTGCTGAACACGGTTTTCATCGGCATCCACAGCGGGGATATCCGGTTGAATGGAACTAATCAGTTGCAGATTTTTAGTTTGCGCTAAAGGTTGCGAAACAGTAAGCACCACATGGGTTAGAGCCTTCATATCTAAAGGCCGGATTTGCAGCTCCAGCTTGCGATGCTTGAGTTTAGAAAAATCCAGGATATCATTGACCAGACTGGCTAAACGCTTACCGCTGGTGACGACCATGGCCAGGTTCGCTTTTTGCGGCGGGGTCAGCGGCCCGGTGGCGCCGTCCAGCATGGATTCGGCTATGCCGATAATTCCGTTTAAAGGCGTGCGCAATTCGTGCGACGTATTGGCCAAAAACTCATCCTTCAACCGGTTGGCGATCTTTAAATCTTCAACTAACGATTTAAGCGATTCCCGCATTCGGTCAAACACCCACGCCAAATGGCTAATCTCATCCCGACCAGCCACATTGATTTTGATGTCCAACTGACCCTCGGCAATAGCTGCGGCGGATTGCTCCAACTGTATGAGCGGTTGAAAGATAGATCGTTCGGAAACCACCCAGACCAGAACCACGCTGATAATGACAAAGAACAACGCCGTTAAGATTGACCGCATGGCCATGCGCTGAATCTGGTTGTTAATTTCGCTCTTCGACGCGGCGATTTCCTCATTGAGCGGCGCCAGCGATACGCCCAGCCGCAGCATTCCCCACCGGCTTATCCCAATCTGAATCGGGGCAATAAATTCAAGAAAGGTTTGGCCGCTTTTTTTATACTCGTGCGTGGCGGCTGCGCTTAGCCGGGCGGCGAAGTGGTCTTCCGGTTCGGTCAGAACTTGATACTGTAAGTCGGGCCGCAAGGTATGAATCGTCGCCACCCGTTCCGTGTTCATTAAGATCGCATACGCCAATTCCGGATTTTCTTTGATCGTTTTATTCAGCGCATCTGTGAGATTCGTCAAGTCCAGGGCGGCCAGGTCATTTTCGGCCTGCCGAACCAGGTTGCCGGAAAATGTCTGCCCGTGTTTGATCAGCGTTTCCCGCATTAAACGAATGCGACGATCCAATTCCTTTTCCATAACATCTTTTTGGACGGAAATCTGAATATAGGTCAAGATAGCCGGAAGAGCCGCTACGACACCCAAAATAATAGCCAGCAATTTCCAGCGAATACTTTTTCGGAAATAAACCAGAAGTTTCATGGCCGGCCTCCGGCCTTCGTTTCAACAATTTGATTGACGGAATCCAGGGCATCCAAATTTAACTTAAGTCCGTAATTTTCGATGGTTGAACGGTTTAGAATAATTTGCGATCCGGCCGGACTTTGAATCTTTTCCGCAATTTTTTTATCGGCCCGAACGTCTAAAGCCAGACCGGCAGCCTGTTGTCCGACCGTCGGAATATCCGCGGAAATAACCAGCGCCGCCCCTTGATAGCTGAATGCAATATCGTAAGCAAAAACTGGTTTTTTTTGTTTGTCCGTCTCGGTAAAAATTGTCTGAACCGATTGCTC
Source organism: uncultured Gemmatimonadota bacterium (assembly GCA_964404765.1). Taxonomy (GTDB): domain Bacteria; phylum 4572-55; class 4572-55; order 4572-55; family 4572-55; genus CAYOLL01. The sequence continues at coordinate 10,924 of CAYOLL010000006.1, forward strand.
GTTGCTCATGACGACACTGTCGGTAATAAGCCATAATGCCTGGATATGGGGTAGCAGTCTTTTGACGGCGGCCTTGACTTGTTCCGGTCGCTCGAGCGCCAAAGAAACGATTTCAACGCCGATGTCACGGCCGACTTGTATGGCCGATTCCGCCCATTCTTTATTGTAGACTTCGCTATAGAGCAGCCCGATTGTCCGGATTTCCGGGAAAAAGTATTGATATGTCGTCAGTTGCTTCGCCGCAGAAAGCTCGTTTGAAACGCCATAAACATGCTCATGGAGCGGCAGACCCTGATAGTTAATGATGGATGAAAAAACAATTCGCTTATCCGGGGCGGCCTCGGTTGCCAGAAGGTAGGCTTTTACCCCCACGCAATAAAGGACGGCCGGGTTCCGCTGCATAATGGCGCTTTTAATGTTAACGCGGGCCGCGGCTTCCGAGTCTGCGCCCAGATTAAGTTCAAACGTCGGAAGCGTTATGGATTTCTTAAACTCTTCTTGCACCAGAGCGTATTTTTCTATCGCCAGGTCAGAGTTTATAATCAGGATCCCGTCCTCATCCGCCGCAGCAAGGCGAACCGGCAGCAGCCCGTACCAAATAAGCGCCAGACAGATGAAGACCCCTTTTAATCCCGATAGTCGTCGTTGAAGAATCTTGTCCTTCATCATTTCAGCATCTCCTCATCCGACGCAGCCCATTTTTTCCAACCGTCCAACCCGATCATTTTCAGGCGCTTCCGACCTTCCGGATCACTGTTCATTTTTTCGATGGCTTTGACCAACGCCGTCGTTTCCGGACCGGCTGATTCTAAAACCGCCAGCGTCGGCAACAATGTTTCCCGGCCTACGGCCACGGCTTTTAACTGCGCAGCCTGATTCGTCGGCAGTTTGACCAAACTGTGTTCGGAGACCAACGCGCCTTGCGCTTCGCCCCAAAACACCGCCGTTAAGGCATCCAGATCTTTGGGCACATTTAAGATCCGAATAGATTTGGTATCCTCAGGGTTTGACGCCATGTCCTCTAACAAATTACGCGCATAATCGGCGCTCATCGCCGCGGTGATTGTTTGCCCTGACAAATCGGCCAGGTTTTTTATGGCGCTTTTTGTGTAGAGAACAACGCGTTGCGTCGATTTGCCTTTCACTTGGCCAACGAGAACCGGCTTCAGTTCAATTTGGCGGCGAATATTGGCAAAATGCCAACCGGATAGTAAAAACACGGCATCCGTTTTAGCCAAAATAACGCTTTCAAAATCCTTTGTTTTTCGGACCGGCTGCATGGCATACGGGCCAATCGGCGCAAAATATGAATCAAACTCCAGCTTCAGGAGTTGAAAATTGTTGATGCTGGTCTCAGCGCTGTAAAAATACAGGGTTGATTGAACGGGTTCTGCGCAATAACAGCGGTCAGGATAAAGCAGTGAAAGACTGAAGAATAGGCTGCATAATAGCGCGATAAAAACAAGTCTTGCTGATTTTTGCATGTCTGATCTGACCAATTGTATATTTTGAAAACCCGCCGGGTTTCGCTCTTTAACCCGTCGGGTTTGGTTATGAATTCAGGCAACACCCAACGGGTGCGACACTTTAAAAAGGGTTAAAAGAACAAACGTATTCCGGCTAGAAAACGGCGGTTTAGCATGTCGGCGCCGGTTACTGACGCGCTAAACTCGTATTGTAGAAAGCCGTCTTGAATTAGGTTGAATCCGGTGGCGTAGACTTCGCCGCGCCGCCAGCGATAACCTGCATTCACATTCAAATTCTGGCGGGGCCGGGTTGTAAAAATACCGTGGTTGGCGTAATTATCAGCGTCATTTTTATCGTACACGCCATCACGATTATTATCGGCCAGGGATTGCTGCTTGCTAACGTAGTTGAACATGACGCCGCCATAGAAAGGATGCCGCTGGAGCTTTAGCCCGATATTGACCTTATGCTTGGGGTTGCGGGTTTTGGGGATAGTTTGACCGTCATCTTTTTCCAGATTATAATCTTCTGACGCCAGCAAATGGGCGTAGTTGGCCATGATCGCCACATTCTTGTTGATAAGCCAGTTAAAGCTGATTTCGCCGCCGTAAAGCTGAAAACTAGTATTTCGATTTTTTACATCGACATTGGCGACTTTGGGAGCGTCATAAACGCCATCCAATTTTTCCAGGCCGCCTAACACCGCCTGCAGCCGGGCCGCCTCCGCGGTTTGACCCGCCTGTTCCAGTTGTATTCTCAACTGCTCTAACCGCGCTCGTTCGGCGGTCATCTGCTCTCGGGTCAGGATGTTGGGAAGCAATTGGGAGACATCCGCGCCCTGTGCGTCAAAAATAGCATGGATATTTTCCAGTTGCGTGATGCGCTCGCTTACGTACGGCGAGGTAAACTCAATGGTCTTTACCACATGATTAACAAACACATCGATCATCACTTGCAAATCGGGCCGGAGTTGGACACGATAGCCACCGTCAACCGTGATGAGGCGTTCGGCATTTAAGTCCGGATTACCGTGCGGGTGCAAAATGATATAATCCCCCTCGGCGGTTAGATTGTAAATCGGATCCAGGCCGGTTGCCTTTCGTAAATTGCGAGTTCTGGTGTAAGCGTCGACATACATATCCAGAAAATGCGGGTTGCGCGTAGCGCTGCTGACGCCAAAGCGGATGACATGACGCGCGCCCGGCTTATACACCATGGCTACCCGCGGATTGAAGTTGACCCCCACAACACTATGGTGGTCTACCCGTCCGCCCGCGATCAAATTCAGGTTTGGTTGAATTTGATACTCAAATTGACCGAATGCAGCGGTCAAATCCTCTTCCTTATTCGTCAGTTCGTTGTCCACAGAAAACAAGGTGCTTTGAACAAAGTTACGCCGATAGGATGCGCCGGCGATGAGCGAACCGCGGCGGCCGAACTGAAAGGCGCGTTGATATTCAACGTCAAGCAGTTGGCTTTTAAGGATGATGGCCGGCGCGATAAAATTTTGCCGCCGACCCGTTGCCAGCAAGTAAGGATGCGTTGCTTCGCGATTGGCTAAAAATCGCCGGGTGTCATACTTTCCATTGCCCTGACCGTTAAAATAAACTCGCCAACTCGTACGCGGGTCTTTGTAATCCAATTGCAAAAAATAATCCCGGTACTTCATTTCCCCGGGCAAGACGTAGTAATGATCCGCCATATCATCCACATAACCGCCGTTCAGTTGCAGAAAAGATTGGAGCGCGCGGTCATAGCGGAGTGAAAAATTAGCGCCGGTCACCTGGAGCGCGTGCTTGCTGCCAATACGATAGCCCAGGTCCAATAAGGAGTCGCGTTCAACCGCGCTTTTATCGGCCAAACGCGCATCTTTTTGATCCAGATTTTCGTATAAAAAGCCTATTTTATAGGATAGTTTTTGACTCAACCAGCCGGCCTGCCGGGCCTGACCTTGAAGTTGATTGAGATTTCCGGCGGCAGCGTTGGCTTGAAATCCGGCCAAATCTGCCGGCATTTTCGTGATAATATTGATGACTCCAAAAAAAGCATTCGCGCCATAGAGCGCCGAACCCGGCCCCCGCACGACTTCAATCCGCTCAATATCATCTATCGCAAGATTAAACGATTGCAGCCGCGCCCCGCCAAGCGCATCGTTATAGACCGAGCGGCCGTTTATCAGCCACAGCACTTTGTTGTATGTATTGTATTGCCGGCCTACCAACCCGCGCAGCCCTACCTCATAGTTTTGATCGCCGCCTTGACTTACATCGATCCCCGGCACCATTCTTAGCGCTTCGCCCACATTCGTCGCGCCATATAAGCGCAGATCTTCAGCCGTAATCACATACAGCGGAACAGGCGCGTCTTCGATATCCTGCAGCTTTTTTGATGCTGTAACCACCTTTATCCGAAAGGCTTCAGCCTGCAAAAAATTCAACTCCTGACGCAGAACGTCTTGTGCGGTATCGTCCCCGGCCCACGAGTAAATCGGCCAAAGGGCCAGAACCAATAAGAAAATAAAGTAGTCCGCAATCTTAATATGATCCGGAATCTGTTTTTTATTAAACATACTGCCCTCCTTTTAGAGGAACCACACGGAATGCTATTGAAGCAATAATAACTGTCTTGTGATCTGCTGTCCGGCTGCCTGTAGCGCAAGCACATAAACACCGCTCGCTGCTTTTCCGTCCGCCGTGTCCCCTTGCCAAAATAATTGCTGATAGCCTGCCTCAAAAGTCTGCTCGCTGCATAATGTCTGCACTAATTGCCCGGCCACATTGTAAATGCTTAGGCTGACCGGCGCGGCTTGCGGCAGATAAAAGCGAATCGCCGTCACGTCACGAAAAGGGTTGGGCCAATTGGGATACAGCCGCAACGACGCCGGGGCCGCCGGTAAAGTCGTCTTATACGCAGCAATCGCTTCCGTCGAACCTACGATAAGCTTAAAAGCATATTCCTGCTCCGATGCTGCGACAAAGCGATAGGACGAAGCTGCCACAGGTGTGCGCAGCGCTTCGTCAATCAACAGCCAATCCATATTGACCGGCAAGTTCGGCGCAGCAAAATTTAGCGTCACTTCCCGTATTTGCGGGAAGTTGTGCCGGACAATCAGGCGAAACGTATCGGATCGGACAGGCGTTGCGTCTATCGCCAGTTTCCTGCCGGTGCGCTCAAAGTAAAGCTGCACGGCATTTTCCGGCGCAGTCGGCGGCTCGCTGACCGGCAGTCGGTCGCCTAAAACGGCAAAGTTCCAGTTGTCTTCGGTGTCGGCGGTCATGGCAGAAAACTGCAGAACGGTTTCATCCTCCGGACTTGCTTCAAAAGGGGGCAGATAGAAGCCCTTTGCTGAAGGTGTACTACGCGCCGTCACTGCCCCGTCTATGGCGTGCGGCGGTAGTTCCAGCGTTACAGCGGTACTATTATTATTTCGCACAAAGTAGCCTTCCCATGGCTGCAGTTGTGTTGCCGGTTGATAGCCATTAGCAGTCCGGCCCCACAGCGCATTTTCTACGCCGGCGGGCAATGTCACCGTTGTCCAATCGATTGCAAACGCGAATGGCGTGGCGACGATGTTCCAGCCGGGTTGCAAAACCAGCCGAAATGGTTCACCGGTAATTATCGACAGGCCACGCGCCGGCTGCGTATCCAATGCTCGTGTCAATTTATTGATCAGCCAATAACCGTGACCCGGCTCCAGACGCCAGCTATTTTCGGCATATTCGCGAACCTGGCCGGTCCATTGCCACAAGCGCCACTCGGTCGGATCGTATAAGCCGAATTCGTTGGAGAAGACAAAGCCGGCGTCGGTATTATCTAATTGCAGCGGCACGGAGATCAGCCGATAAGATTCGCTCGGTTGGGCGGCAGATCGACTGAGATTTAACACCTGCACCTGAATGATGTTGGGTCGGGCCGGGCTCGGCAACACGGTCAAATTGTCGGACGGATCAATGGCCTCGACATAATATTCCAGACCGCGCGCCGTTACGGCGTTGGCCGGAATTGTCCCGGCGTAGCGGTTGCCGCCGCTGTTGACCATCGTCTCTACGTCGTAGGCATTGCCGCCGCCCGGCCGATAGCGTACCCGCGCCGTTTGGATGGCCACATTATCGGTTGCCGTGGCTTCGATCCGCACCGGGTTGTTGTCCACAGCTAAGGAATTCGCCAGGCCGGACAGAACCGGCGGCGCGGTATCGCGGACACCCTGCCCGCGCAGCACAATGGTGACGAAGCTTCGATCCACGCTCAAACGCAACGTGCCGGAGGCTAACCCGATTTGGGTCGGACTAAAGACGATCGCTAAATTTTCTCTTTCTAAGGACAACAACGTCAGCCCTTGAAACGGTGCAGCAAATCTAAAATTAAGCGTATTGCTGAACTCGTAGGCATGAATGGTCAACGGTGCGCCGCCAAAATTAAACAGCTCAATCGCCAAAGTATCGCGCGTTCCGACCGCGGCGTTGCCGAAGTCCGGCTCCTTCGGCGAATAGGCCAGTTGCCCGCCGCTAACGCCCCGTCCGCGCAAAACAACGGCCTGCGCCGGCCGTGCCGGATCGTTGGTCGTAAATTGGAGAATTTCGCTGTACTCGCGGGCTTCGGTCGGCGTAAAAATTACGTTCAGCGTGATTTGATTACCGGATGCAAGCGCCGCAGGCGGCCAATTCTGGATGACGGCGAATGCTGGCGGCAGTTGCAACGTCCCAAAAGTCAGCGTAGCCTGACCGTTGTTGCGAATCGTCAAATCACGGCTATTGGACTGCGTCAGACCCACATCGCCAAAATCCAGGGCTATGGGCGAAACTTCCGCATGGGCGGCCAAACCTGTGCCGGTCATCGACACAATGTATGGATTGCGTTGCGGATCGTTGCTGAACAGGAACAACCGTCCGTTTTGCGCGCCTTCGGCAACAGGTTTAAATGTCAGTTGCAGTTGGGTCTGACTATTGGGCGGAATCGAAATCGGCGCGTTCAGGTTGACGCGGAAGGCCGGCTGATCGGTGACGGCGGCGTTAATTTCCAGACGGGCCGGACCGATGTTGCGAATCGTCAACGGCTGCGTCACGGAATCACCCATAGCAATCGAACCGAAAGCCAGCGAAGCGGCTGTATCCAGCAGCGGGGCAATGCCCGTGCCGGTTACCAGCGTGTTGACTTTGCCGTTGACCGCGTCGCTCTGGAGGGTCAGCAAGGCCGTCGCCGGGCCGATTTGGCGCGGGCTGAAGCGCACACCGACGCGCCGTTCCTCGCCGGGCGGCACAATCAAAACATCGACCAAATCCGCGCTAAAGGCATTGTCGCTGCTGTCGATGTCATACACCAGCAGCTCGGCCTGACCGGTGTTAGTAATGGACAGCGGCAGGATGGCAGTCGAATCCAGCGGCACGTTACCAAAGTCAAGACGAGCGGCGGCGACAATAATCGGCGCCTGACCTCGTCCGATCAATTGAACTGTCGGACGGGCACCTTTAAAATCGTCGCTGATGATCGTCAGCGTCGCGCGGGCTGTATCAACTGCCGTCGGCGTAAAAGTGACTTCTATCGTGCGCCGACTGTAAGCTTCAATGACCAGCGGCAGTGACGCAGCCGCTGTAAAAACCGGATTAGAAATAACAAGCTGGTTCACCGTCAAAGCGGCATTACCGGCGTTGCTGATCTCCAGCGTCTTTTTAAGCGTCCGGCCAAGACGCGCGCCGCCAAAATCTACCCGTAACGAATCAACTTTAATGTATGGCGCAACGCCGCGGCCATTGACTTCCAGCCGAAAATCACCTTGTGGATCATTACTTTGAATGCGAATTTCGCCGCTGATCAAACCGGTGTCAGCCGGAGCAAAAGTCAAACGAACAGCCTGGCGGCCATTGCGGAGCAGCGCCAAATCAGCATTGGGTGAAACGGTAAAGGCCGAATGGGTCGGGAGAATGCGATTAATCACCAAATCGGCCCCGCCAAAATCGCCGGCCGGATTGGAGATGAGAATTGTATCGGTCTTGGAGGTGTTCAGCAATTGATTCTTAAAGGTGTGGACTTCTTCGTTCAGCCACAAGTTTGGGTAAGGTTGGACGAGGCGCAGCGGGCGGGCAACGGTGGGGTTGATGGCGCGCAAACTGTCGCCGTTCAGCCAATGTACGTTGATCGCGCTGATGATGCTCTGCGAGGAGAGGCCGAACGATAGCGCCAAATCGTTTTGACCGTATAGCCCATTGTTACTGCTGACTTCGCGCTTTTGCGTCCCGCCAGGCGTTGTTACGTGTACATGCGCGCCGATGGCGTCGGATGAAGAACGCGTGCCAATCAATTCAATCCGTGTCCATTTGTTGAGGCTGGAAACATTGCGGAATAGTTGATAGCCGCTGTCGTTTACCAGAAACAAATCCGCGTCACCGTCACCGTCAAAGTCGGCAAAGGTGGCGTCGCGGGTCTGGCCGTCGACGTTCGGGCCGGCGGTAGTCGTGGCATCGCTGAAGGTGTTGTTGGGGCTGTTGGCGTTGTTGCGATACAGCCTGTTGCCGCTGCTGCCGGTCACATACAGATCGAGCCAGCCGTCGGTGTTGTAGTCGCCCCAGGTGACGCCGCTGCTTTGGCCGGAGCGGGCCGTACCCGTCGCAGCCGCGACATCGGTAAAAGTGTAGTTGCCGTTGTTGCGATACAGGCTGTTGACGCCGTCGCGGGCTACGTACAGGTCAAAGTCGCCGTCATTGTCATAATCGGCCCAGGCCGCCGCCCAATTAGAGGCTTCACTGTTCACACCTGCGCCGGGAGCAATGTCTGTAAAATTGCCGGAATTGTTGCGGTACAATAATGCAGGCGCCGGCAAAAGTGAACCGACATATAAATCCGGCTGCAAGTCCTCCACAAGATCGGTAAAAGTTGCGCATATACCAAAAGCCTTATCGGTAATGCCTACGCTGTTGGACACGTTGGTAAACGTCCAATCACCGTTATTGCGGTAGAGCGCGCTGCCGGCGGCCGTGGTCAGGAAGATGTCAATATCGCCGTCGCGGTCGTAATCGCTCAGCGCGCGACCGCCAAAGCCGGTGTGGCTCAGCCCGGAAGCCGCGGTCATATCGACAAAGGGCGCGTTGCGGCGATTGCGCATCAGCTTAGTCTGGCCGGAGTTGTTGACGATCAGCAAATCCAAATCGCCATCATTATCAAAATCGGCCCAGGACGCGCTCTTAGCGGCCAACCGCTCCCGATCCAGCCCAAATACGGCGGTAACATCTACAAAAAGGCCACTATCGTTACGAAACAGGCGATTGCCGCTCAATCCGGCCACGAACAAATCCGGATCACCGTCGCGGTCAAAGTCGCCCCAGGCCGCGCCGTTGCCGTCACGGTTACCGCCCAGACCAACCGGCGTTGTCACGTCAACAAAGGTTTGGGCAAAAACGGGCGCCACACCGATAAGCAGGGCCGCAAGTATAATTAAGGATTTGCAAATTTTAGGCATAAAACCTGTTTAGGTGAGATTAAAAACTTGGAAGGTTATTTGGCAGAAATCTGGGCATAGCCCGGCATCATCGGCTATTGGCCGGAAGTCATCTTATGCTTTTGATACATCTTATTTCCAAAATGCGCAATCAAAGCAATCCACATAATAATAGATAGAATCAGCGCCCAGCGGTTCTTTTCCGTGTCCCACAAGCCCAGCAAATATAGTGAGAGCGCTATTTGAATCATCAAATAGGACGGGCTGAACATGCGTTTAATAAAGCCAACCTTCGCCGGCTTTTCGGCTGATTTGGGGGTCAAGGCGAACATACTTGCCGCCTTGACTTGCTGCTGAGACTTTAACGCAATGGCGTCGTCGGGGTGCGCTTCCAGATAGAGCCGGTATTGGCGGGCGGCATAATCCAACAGTTGTTGCTTTTGGCAAAAATAGATAAAGCGCTCATGCGCCTGATAATCACCAAAATTGGTCTGGAGTTGCTGCCACATCTGCACAGCGCGGCCAGTCGCCGGGTTAGAATTTTTTTCGGTCACGGCAGGTTCCTTGATATTCTTGATATTTTAAGCGCGCCCAAATTTACGAGCCAAATCCTGATCTATCACATAGATACAGGCCTCGCGGGCGCCTTGTTCGGTATATTCGCATTTGGCGCACAGATTATTCAGCAAAAATTCCACATCCTCGCGAATCCGTTTGTCATACGTTTTATAATCTTCCGTGTCGTAATCTTTAATAGCGCGGCGGAAGTTTTCATTGTCCAGGAACGGGTCGAGCACTTTTTCCTTTAAATTATAGACATAGCGCTCATATAACGATCTGTAGAGCGCGGTTTGCGGCAAGCTTTTGTTTTCAACCATTAATTCCTGAGTCAGCGTTGAGCTTGTATATTCTTTTTGGGTATCTTTACGAAAAGCCAGACGCTTGTTCCGGTCGATTTTATTGCCGCCCAATAAGCGGGTCTCAATCCCTTCCAGGAAGATGTCGGAAATCTCAAGTCGGTCACCGGTATAATGGCAGGTCACCGTCGTACCCGTCTCAAAATTAACGGCAAATATATAGTTCTGAATATCTTTGGCAATCTGATCTTCATTATAATAATACAACGATTCCTTGACTTCCTGCAACACCGTATAGTCGTACATCTGGACCAGCGAATCAAGAAAGCCCTGCGGTACCGACTCACTCAGGTCTTTGCGTATCCGTGTAAAAAACTGATACAACATCGACATTGTAATCAACTTATCACCACGGGCATGCATCGAGTAAAATTGGTTAAAAACCTTGATCGCATCCCGTCCGGAAAAACCGGCGCGCCCTTCCTGCTCCGACTCGCCGATAATGCGCCGCCGCCGTTTAGCGGTAAACCGCTTGCGATCATCTTCACTTAGCCAGGCCGGAATCACGCCGCGATAGATTTCCATCTTTAGCAGTTGCAAATTCTTGTCGCAATAAAGCTTGTACTTGTTGGGATCGCCGATCCATTCCAGACAAGCTTCCGAGCGCGGGCTTAAGCGGGTTGCGATGATAATGCGGGCAAAATTATGCAGGACGCGCGGCAAAAAGTTACCGTCAATCTGCCGGCCAAACACATTACGATAGATTTCGACTTCCGTATTCATATCCAATACGTAGGAAACGCTGATATATTCGATCCGATCCTGAAATGACTGAAAATCCTGAACATTCTTTTTATCTTCCGGATTCATCAAGGCAATAAACAACGAATTGACGTTTTCTTCGATGTCCTTGACTTTATGCACACCCTCGCTGATAATATTGTGCAGTTCGATCAGGCGCTCCACATTGTGGGATTTGATATCCATCAGCGCATAAATACCATTGTTGGTCATGGCATAGCGCGAGTAGAGATATTTGACCAAATTGCTGTCATGAAACAGACCATTAATCCGATTTTGCAGCATCGTGTTATCCAGAACATCGTCGCCGGTCGGCTTATCACCCGGATTAAAAACGCTGATACCCTGACTTAAGCGCCGGTTAAACCGATACGGCCGGACATAGACCGCTTTTAGCACCTCGGCCGGATTGCCCAGCTTGCGCAATAACGCGTCGTACATGGAACTGCAAATCGTGCAGGGCTTGTTATGAAATAGCCAATCGTATTCCTTGTTGACTAAAACTTTCCATTTAAATTCCGTATTATCAAATAGTTGATCCAAAAACGAACGCCGGATAGCCTTGGGAATAATCAAAATCGGATGGTCATGACTGGGACACGGCACATCAAAATAATCTTCACCGATAAAGGGCGCAAAGTGCTCGCGTGGAATATTATCGGACGAAATACCGTCGCGAATGCGACTGGAAGATTTAACCAGAGAGCCACTGGCAGGTTGATAATCACGAAATTTGGTCAAAATCTTTTTATCCATCCGCCAGACAATTTCATATAAAATGCCGTCCTCGGTATGGGTATATTCCTCAAATTTGGCCAGCAAATTGTTTAAAAATGTGCTCTTACCACTGCCGTGCGGACCTTCAAAAATATAAATCTTGTTTTGCTGGGCGCCTTGTTTAAGCGCTTCCACATGGTTTATCAAACGATTGGCAAAAAGCCGGTCAGCAAAAAACGGATTGTCCGACCCGTCAACAAACAAGCGCTGAAAGTTGTAATTGACAAAATGGATGGATTCCGGATCGTTGGGATATTCGTCATGGCCACCGCCCACATAAAACTTCATCATATCATGAAACAATTGGAAGACATTTCGCAACGCCTGCAACGGCCCGGTGACTACCTTTTCAAGATAAATATCAAACGGCATGGGGTAGCGTTGCTCAAGCTCATCGCCAATTTTATTCATTTGCGCATAGGCGTTTTTAATGTTTTCCATTTAGTAAATTTCCTTTTCAACGGTAAATGATGCGCCTTTTGTGGCAGATGGCGCCCAACTCGGATTAAGCTTCCGGCACAATGCCGGCGGCACGGAGTTGCGCGGCCAGTCGTTCCGACCGGCTTTTTTCATTATTGGCGCGGGTTTTCTCTTCTTCCGCACGGGCGCTCTCTTTTTCAGCGCGGGCCTTTTCTTTTTCGGCGCGAACCCTTTCTTTCCGGGCCAGCTTTTTTTCTTGGATGGCCAGCTCTTCGCCGGTCAAGAGCAGATTTCCGTCCAGATCGCACCAGCGCAGCCATTCATCGGATGTATTTTCGAATTTGCCGCTCCACAAGGTTAAGCCCAATCCGATATTACGCAAAAACATATCATTGTACGGGACGTAAACGCCGAATTGCAAACCGTAAACCGTCACTTTCTCATCCTGAATCAACAAACCCGGATCGTATATAACATAATAGGCCACGCCGATTTGACAATATTCCCGCAGCTTATGGCCGGTCTCACCGCCTTCACGGTTAGACACGATTTCAACCGCAACTTCGGGCGGTTTGCCAAACTCCCAGAGCATGTATGATCGGTGGCGTTTCTCGTGCCAATTCGGCGCGGGTTGTGTATCCAGACTGACAAACAAGTCCGGTACAACCGGCGGTTGTTTAACGGCCCGGTAGATCGCCACATTGGTCGCCGCAATAAAAGGGCGTCCAACCGGCCAGGAGGCATACAAAGCGTTGGACAGCAAACGTTGCTGCTTTTCGGAGTACATATTATCCACAGGTGTGTCGTCCTCCGTTATCAAATGGTTAATATCCGGCGCTTCCACGTCATCGGTTGAAATACGGCTGGCCTGATATTCCGCGGCTTCCTGTTCCATAAGCTAACTCCTTTTCCGGTCATACATTCGTCTTCGACAGACGCTTGTTTTCCATCGTATACAGCACACGCTGCCATTCTACATCGGTCACCGTATCGGCATCATCTTCGTCAGTGCTGATGGAGGTGACCTCGCTGGTTTCCAGTTTAACGGGACCGCCCCACAGATATTCCAGACCGAGCATCGTGTTGGCAATAAATTCAGTTACCAACGGTTTGCCCTCAAAACGATGGTCCAGGTAAAGCGTCTTGCCCTTAGACTTGGCGGCATTGATTTCAATAAACGGCGGATGATACAGGGAATCATACAACATATCTTTGTAGTCGTCGGCCCGTCGGCTTTTGACGTAATATTGCCAAACCATGCGGTCTTTATCCAGACGGCGACCGGCAACAAATAAATTATTGCGCGTGACAAAATCCTGATCCACAAACGTATTAATAAACGTAAAATCGCAAAAATTTTCCCGGACTTTAAAGATATACTCGCGGCCCTTGGCAGTTTCGCCGTTGTATTGCTCGCGCGCTTCGGCATCCTGCAGCCGGCGGAACGCAATCGAATACTTGCCTTTATTGGCCATCTCTTCCAAAAAGTAAAACAGTCGCATCCCCAACGCGTATGGATTCAAGCCAACCCGTGGCATGGACGTAACGCCGGCATTCACTCGGGCAAACTCCACTTCGTGACCATTGATGCGATCATCTTTCAAAAACAAGGTTTCGTGCCAATAGCTGGCCCAGCCTTCATTCATAATTTTGGTGCGAATTTGCGGCTGAAAAAATAAAGATGTTTTGCGGACGACCTGAATCACCGAACTCATCCACTTGTTCTCTTCTTTATTGAGAAACTCGGAGTTTTCGATTAAAAACGCCATCAAATCCATTGGTTTGCGCTTGGCCGTTTCAACGTGCTTCTTAAAAAAAGCGGCAAATTCCGGATATTTCTTGTCCGCTTCAGAAAAAAAAGTTTGTTCGCCCATATCGCCATATTGACTCATGGCGCTGTTGTAGCGCTCGATTTCCTTAACATACTCGTTGATATTGACGTTCTTGACCGATTGCAGAAAAACATCAAAGTAGAAGTTGAGCCGCCGGGAACGGGAGGTTGAATCCGGCTCGTTCAGCCGGGCCAACTCCTCGTGATAGCCGACCAGGTTGTCGATGCTGCGGGCAAATTCGATGACATAATCCACCCACCGGCCTTTTTCCGAGCGCAGCCTGGCGATCAGCCGCTTATCCGACAGCGCCTGCCCCGTAAAATCATAATCCCAGGTATTGCGGAAGTAGAGATTGTTCTGGAAAAAATCAATATGGCCGATGACATGATAAAAAATCATGACATTCAGCCAATCCGGGTTGTTGTCGTTATAAAAGGAAATGGCCGGGCGGGTGTTGATCACGGTTTCATACGGGTTGCCGGGATAAAGTTCGTACTTGCCCTTTTCCCGCAGCACCTCCACATCGTGCACCCAATAATCGTAGAGCGTGGGAATCATCACCTTGGGCGAAAGCTCCAGCAAGTCGCGGTTGGTGACGATATACTCCAGCGTCTCGTTTTCAAAGCGCAACCCTTCGGAACGGGCGCGCTCCTTGCAGCCTTCCATGATTCGCTTGGTGTGTTGATCGATCAATTCCATAGGCACGTCCGGTTATGCTTTTATAGGTGGAAGAACATGACATTTCCGCGCTATCTATAATTAACGATCTTTTTTTTATTACGCAATTAAAACTTCAAAGTTCAATGTCGCGCCTATCCTGGATTATTCACCAGGTACACCACGAAGAAAGGAAGTTTGTTCATAAAAAAAAGCCCCGGTAGGTTAACACCAAACCGGGGCTTCATATTATCAAATATCAGCCTATTAGAACCCGTTCTCAAATAAAGAAGTGGAACGAATGCCGCGATCAAAAAACGAGTAGCGTGGATAATAGTAGGCATTGGTCACATTTACATTGAGCTGCAGCTTATTATTCAGGAAGCTGCCGTTATACCAAATATTATAAGGCTTTTGGGAATGATCGAGGGAGTTGTATAACTGCGAGTTTTGCTCATTAATGCCATAACTGGCGCCGATAGTATGGTTCGGGCTAATCTGGTATGTTAGCGAAACACCGGGAATCACACCTTGGTCCGTGCCAAAACTGTTGGCTTGATTGGGCTGGTACTTGTAACCCATATGCAATTTTAGCTTAAGCGGACTATCCGTATTGTAGCTCAGGGTGTTTAGATAAAGGCCGGTGGACTGGCTTACGCCACCCATCGTGGACGCATAAGAAAAACTCATTTGATGGGACATGTCGAATTTGGCAGGGTTAAACAAGCCTTTGGTCGACCAGGCTGGAATAAAATTTTCCGGCGTCGCATAAATTGAGGGAGTGCTTGCCGATGCAATCCCGGCAGTTAATCCTAAAATTACAGCAAATATCAGTTTTTTCATTGTCGCCTCCGTGACGCTTCTTGTCTAAAACACTATATTTAAGAACTGGTGGGCAATACTGGGCTCGAACCAGTGACCTCCTGCTTGTAAGGCAGGCGCTCTAACCAACTGAGCTAATCGCCCTTGTTCTCGTCCGTTACTTTTTGACGAAAAATAATTGCTATCGGAATGGCTACGCAATAGCCGAGCACCAACAAAATCGGGGCCAAAGCCATGCTTCCTTTGGAAAGGGTGAGAAGGCCGCTGCCAATTAGCGCTAATCCTATGCCAAAGAATGCGTAATTTACGGTGCCGAATGCGAGTTGCTCTTCACTAAATGCTTGTTTTTTGACGCGAGTTGACGACTTCTTTGCCATTCCATGAGCCTTGTTTAGAATCTTGAACTTATCTTAAAAAATCACATTTCCAGCCAAAATACCAGCAGTGATCTCTAAAAACTTAGTTGCTGTGCGCTTGCTTTTATAAGCAATATCTTATTAATAATAGTGTAAAATCCAAATTTGTCAACAGGTAAATCGTGATTTGTTACCGGTCAAATTTCGAAAGGTTTCAGCTATACTCGTTAAAGGTTAATTTTTGCTGAAGAGACTCCTATTGGAGTTATGGATCTTATTACTTCAACAATTGCCTGGGCGCTATGACCCGCGGCATTTTTCGACATGGCGGCAATCAGTTGCGGTCTAACCGCCATTAGCGCGTCAATGTCGTGAATTAAAGCGCTCGCCGTCAGGTTTTCTTCTTCCAGTATTAAGCTGTAACCTTGTTCGACAAACGAGCGGGCATTTAAAATCTGATCGCCCCGGCTTGCTTTTTTCGAGAGCGGAATCAGCAGCGCCGGCTTTCGCAATGCCAACAGTTCAAACAACGTGTTTGCCCCGGCTCTGGAAATAACAGCATCACTCATGGCAAAAAAATCCGCCAGCTCGGCATTCACATATTCAAATTGGCAGTAGCCCGCCATATTGACCAGCGCACTGTCCATATTACCTTTGCCGCAAATATGGCAGATCTGAAAACGCTTCAATAATTCCGGCAGCGCCTGACGCAGCGCCAGATTGATTGCCTGCGCGCCCAGGCTGCCGCCAATCACCAGCAGCACGGGTTTGTCGGCGGTAAAATGGCAGGTCTGCCGTCCGCGTCCGACATTCCCGTCTAAAAGCGTTTCCCGCACCGGCGTTCCGGTCAAAACACGTTTAGCAGTCGGCAGGTGGCGGGCTGTTTCGAGAAAGGTGTAGCAGATTTTTTGGGCAAACGGCGCTGTTAGGCGATTGGCCAGGCCGGGCGTCATATCCGATTCATGCGTTACCGCCGGCACCCGATTGAGCCAGGCGGCCACAATCACCGGCACGGACACAAAGCCGCCTTTGGCAAAAACGGCAACCGGCTTAAGGCGGCGCAACAGCCAAAAAGCCTGCCAGCAACCCAGCAGCACCCGAAAAAAATCAACAAAATTTTCCCATGAAAAGTAACGGCGCAACTTTCCCGCGCTAATCGACGCATAAGGCAAACCAGTCGGCTCGATAATGGCGCGTTCGATGCCGTTGGCAGTGCCAATATAGTGCAAGTCATAACCCAGAGCCTGCAGGCGCGGAATCAGCGCCAGATGCGGCGTTACATGGCCGGCAGAGCCGCCGCCGGTGAGAATAAGTCGATTCATGTGGATTTTGGACGGCTATTTTATGGATTTTTTGATAACGGCCAGCAGCCATTCGTTTTTAGCGGCAGTTTGAATCACGTGAAAGCCATTCTCCTGCCAAAAACGGGTGATTTCGTCCTGATGCGTCAGCAGAATGCCGCTAAAAATACCGATGCTGTCCGGCTTGAAGAGCGGAATGACAGTCGGCCAAACTTCTTTAATAATATTGGTTTGCAGATTGCCGATGATGAGGTCAAATGTCTCGGCCTGTCGCGAGGTTTCGGCGTCGGCATGAACCAGCTCGATGCGCCGGCATTTATTCTTTGTTAGATTTTCGGCGGCGGATTGAATGGCGTCAATATCGTTGTCGATGGCCACAATCCGTGCCGCGCCCAGCTTTTCAGCGACCATGGCCAAAATAGCGGTGCCGGTGCCCAGGTCTATCACCGTTTGGCCGGGTTTAAGCTGCTGCTCCAGTGCTTGTACGCAGAGTTGGGTGGTTTCATGCTCGCCGGTGCCGAAGGCCATGGCCGGGTCAATTTCGATCACGATTTGATCGGGCCGGGCGGTATAAGTTTCCCAGGACGGTTGGATGACGATGCGCGCCGTCAATTCGCGGGTATGGAAATGCTTTTGCCAAGAGGTTGTCCAGTCCTCTGTGGCAATGGGTTGTATCGAAATGGCGGCGGCCCAATCATTTTGCGGGAGCAGGGCCAACTCTTCCAGGCGAGTTGCCAGTAGTTGCGCTTTTAGGGGTGCATCGGCCGCGGGAAAGTAGGCCACAATCTCCAATTCGTCCGCAAAACGGCTGCGCGGCGATGTGATTTCATCGCGTGTTTCGATGCCGTTGCTGGCCAATTCCACTAACAGCGCCATCATGATGTCTTCAAAACCGGGCGGGGTGGCAATGTGCAACTCGGCCCAATCTGTCGTTAACGTCGGTTGTTGATTCATAATATTTTAAATCCATTTAAAACCGGAGCAGCAAGCTTTAGCTGTAACTGCGTGTGATTCACAGGCAAACTAAAGTTTGCTACTCCATTCAAAAAAAATAGCGACCCAAGATTTATAGCGGCCGCTACATTAGGTGACTTGAAAATTTCGCCATCAACCCCAAAAAGTGTCTTTAATTTTTTCAAATAAGCCACGTCCGCCTTTGGGGACGCCTTTGCCGGAAATTTTTGCCAGCTTTTCGAGCAGCTCTTTTTCGTCTTTTGACAAGCTTTGCGGCGTCCAGACCACGAGGCGAACCAATTGATCTCCCTGATTGTAGCCATTCAGATCACGGATGCCTTTGCCGCGTAACCGCATAACTTTCCCTGATTGGACACCGGCCGGAATTTTCATGCTGACCGATCCATGCAGGGTGGGAACTTCTACTTCATCCCCCAGGGCAGCCTGACTAAACGAGACAGCCAATTCATACACAATATCGATTTGGTTTCGCTCAAACAGCTCATGCTCGGTTTCTTCGATGACGACAATGACATCACCTGCGCCGCCGCCGCGTCGGCCTACATTTCCCTGGCTGCTTAGGGTCAAATAGTTGCCGGTTGACACGCCGGCCGGGATATTCACCGTAAGTATCTTTTCTTTGGTGACGCGACCCTCGCCGGAACAGGTCGGACAAGGCGACTCCACAAATTTCCCCTCGCCCTGACAGCGCCCGCACGCCGCAATATTGACAAACTGGCCGAAAACCGAACGTGAAACCTGCCGGACCTCTCCGCTGCCGCCACAAGCAGGACAGTTGACAACTCTTGACGTTTCGCGCGCGCCGGTGCCGTGACAATCGTCGCAGCGATCCTGATAGCGGATTTTAATTTTCTTTTCTGCGCCAGTGGCGATTTCCTCAAGGCTCATGGGCAATTTGATCTGCAAATCAGCGCCGGGCTGCGGGCCGGAGCGCCGCCGTTGTCGATTGCCGCCAAATGATGCGCCGAAGCCCATGCCGCCAAAGATTTGTTGGAACAGATCAAATGGGTCTGTGCCGCCAAAGCCGCTGTTGCTGCTGGCCGAGCCGGACACCCCGGCGTGTCCATACTGATCATAGCGGGCGCGCTTGCCGTCATCGCTTAGAATCTCGTAAGCTTCGCTGACTTGTTTAAATTTGGCTTCGGCTTCTTTGTTGTCGGGATTGCGGTCAGGGTGGTATTGCAAGGCCAGTTTGCGATATGCTTTTTTAATTTCTTCTTTATTGGCTGAGCGCTCTACACCCAGCAATTCGTAAAAGTCCGCTTTTTGTGTCATAACTTGTTGTTCACTCAAAGTTTAAAATTTGGATTAGACTCCGCTATGAACTGCGGAAGGCTGCAAAATTCCCAATCAAAGTCCGAAGTCGAAGGGGCTATGCTGCTTTGGCGACGGTTACGCGGGCCGGGCGCAAAATACGGTCTTGAATCATGTAGCCTTTTTGGACGATATCCACAACGGTATTTTCCGGTTGGTCAGATTGAACCTGCATAATCGCCTCATGCAGTTCCGGATTAAAGGATTGGCCTTTGGCCTCAATTTCCTTGATGCCGCGCCTTGCCAGAACGTCGTTAAGCTGTTGTTGAATCAGCTTAACGCCTTTGACAAAATTATCCATATTGGTGACATTGCCGCTCATATTCATGGCGCGATCAAAGTTGTCGGCTACTTCTAAAAAATCGGTTAAAATACCATCTGTTGTCATCCGGATTGCTGTCTGACGTTCCTTAAGCGCACGTTTATTGGTATTATCCGTTTCAGCCAGGGCGCGCAAATATTTATCTTTCAATTCGACAACCTCTTTTTCTAATGTAGTAGTGCGTTCTTCCGGCGTGGGCGCTGGCTTCTCGACGACTGTTTCCGGTGCGGCTACCGTCACCGGTGAAATTTCTTCCGTGAGTTCCGGGGTGGAAGCTTCTTGTTCGGTTACTACTTCCGGGGTAACATTTTCGGTGTTCATTCGATGCATTGCTCCAGGTTCAAGGTAAAACGACGACTTACGCATTCAGGATTATTTGGTTCATGGCACAAGTTTGTGGAAATCCAACCTTGCGAAAGCTTAAGTGCACAAAACATGCGGGTTTCAAATTAAGCCTTCGCAAGGTTTCACCATCTTAGTCCCATGAACCGATTATTTTTAGCAGAAAAGGTATTTTTTGCCCAAACGTCCCCGGCGCTTCTCTGGTTTTATAAAGGCATATTTGATTGCGTTAGCCTTGTTCGTGCGTCGATTCAATTGCCTCTTCCAGATATTTGGCCGTATAGCGCACCAGTGAAATCAGCCGGGCGTACGACATGCGGGTCGGGCCGACCACGCTGATGACCCCGCTGGTGCTGCCAACCGAGTATGGCGCGGCAACCATGCTGCATTCGCGCAAGCGATGTTCTTTATTTTCATGCCCGATAATAATCGTTACGTCCTGGGTGTTGCCTTCGACCATTTTTAAAATATGGGTCAGGTGGGTGCGTTCTTCCAGTAGTTCGATGATGGATTTAAGCCGGGTCATGTCCAGAAATTCGGGCTGATTCAGCAAATTGGATGTTCCGCCATATTGCAATTGCGAAAGCTGGTCATTAAACTGGAAGACCATTTCGGCCCGGTCGGCAATCAGGCTGATTAGTTTTGGGGCTTCGCTGCCGACATCTGCCATTCGGGTGCGTATGGATGTGCGGATAGCGCTGATTTTAAGGCCGTGCAGACGTTGATTCAGGAGCTCGGCGGTTTCGATAATTTCATCTTCAGCCAGATCGGCCAATACTTCCATGACAACTGTTTTAAATAAGCGCGATTGCAAGGTCAGGATGGCCATCACGCGGTTGTCCGTCATGCGGAAAAGCTTGATGTTATCAAACACACCGTCTTCAAAGCTGGGCGCTAAAATGACGCCCAACTGATGTGAGACGCCGGCGACAACTTCCGCAGCCTGGTTAAGGATGGATTCCATGGACATTTCTTTGCGCATCAGCCTGCGCCGAATGGCCATTGTTTCCGCCGATGTCAGTGGATTGGGTTGCATGAGCTCGGTAACGTAAATACGATAGCCGGCATCGGTTGGAATACGTCCGGCCGATGTGTGTGGCTGGGTTATCAGGCCCTTTTCTTCCAAATCCAGCATGGTATTGCGGATGGTTGCCGCCGAGATGCCCAAATCAAAATCTTTGGTTAGCGTTCGGGAGCCGATGGGCTCCTTGCGATTTACATAGTCGAGCACAACGGCGGTTAAAACAGCTTTTTCACGTTCGTTTAATGACACCATTTTTTTAGCAACGATCACTTTAGTGTAAATTATGCCCGTAAAAAATATTACAATTTGTGGCTCATGGAACAAGTTTGTGGAAACGCCACGCCAGACCCTTAGGGTTTATCACCCGGCAAAGTACAAAACCGCAAATTTTCTGGATCGCCGGAACGAAAACCCTAAAGGTCTTTCATTATGTCCACAAACTTGGACGAAGAGCCGGATTTGTTGGGCTGCAAAATCAATTACAGCCACAAAAATAAGATGTTCCGTCAATGCATTTCCGCCAGTCCGGTGAGCAGCGCCTCATGCCATAGTTTCTGTTCGTCCGGCGCGGCTTGCTGCAGGTACTCCTGCATCACCTGCAAGTACATCCCTTCCGGTGAGTTTTCGATTGCTTTTTGCAGTAAAGCCTCGCCGCATTGGACTTGTTGATGATCAAGCTGCAGATGGAAGAAGAGTGACGCAAATTGGTCGGCAAGTCCGGCTAATTCGACTAACTCGGTCGTCATTTTGACGATACCGGTCAGCTTCATGGCCAACAGCGTTTTTTCGTTGGCGGATTGCCGTAGTTTCTGAACGATACCACTGACGGAGTCAACGCTGAGGTCGGCGGTATCGAGGCGAATTTCGCGCTGATTGATGACGATGGGCGTAATTTCGGCCTGTCGCGTGTCGTCAAAGCGAATGTAGAGGCAATGGCGTGGGCCGGCCTCCTGAGGATGAAAGCGTAAACCTTCCGGCGAGCCGGTGTAATAGGCCGGGAAATTTGTATTGCATTTGGCCAGGCTATGAAAATGCCCGAGTGCGGCATAATCCAGCCCGGTTTGATCGAGCTCGCTTTCGGAAAAAGGGTAGTAGCCCTGCGCATGTTCCAGAGCGATAGCGCCACATGAGCCATGAATCAGGATAAGATGAATTCCGGCTAAATCCGCTTTTTGAAAGCCGGCCAAAGGCGAGCTATGCTGCTGTTCTTTCACATAGCCGCGTCCGTAGACATGCAGGGGAAAATCGCCAATCAAACAGGTTCTGCGGCTAATATCCGGCGATGTAAATACATGAACACCAGGCAGTTCGGTCAAAATCTTGGCTGCGGGTGTCGATTCGCTTAACCAGTCATCATGGTTGCCCGGGGTAATAAAAATTTCGCCGCCTGTTTGGGTAAAACGCTCAAACTCCTGCCGCACCCACTCGACCAGACCTAATCCCGGCGCTTTCGCATGAAATATGTCGCCCGGAATTAAGATCGCATGGACCGTTTTGGCGATGGCCAGATCAATGATTTTATGAAAGGTTTCTTTCAGATCATTTTGGCGCTGACGATTGCGCTCATCGGACATTTGGGCGAAGGTTTTGCCCAAATGATTGTCGGAAAACTGCAGGAGTTTCAGCTCGGCCATTTGTATCCAATTGTCATGATGATTATGAAAAGAGTGAACGGGAATTTTCGCCACGGCAAATTAAGTGAATTTTGATGGAGTGTCAATAGGAATTCATCGCTCATAATTTAGTTGCGCCGTCATTTGATATATCTTTTGCCTGAAAACATCAGCAGCGCTCTGCGTAAAATAGGATGCCAATCGCCGCCTGATTTGGTGGCTTTGGGTAAGGTTTGGCGGTAGCAGGTGGGTTTGCGGCGCTGTTGATTTTACTTGACTTTGACCGGCAGGCAGGCTACCATTTCTATGTGGTTAGATGTTCATCATTCTTACCGATTCAACTCAAAAGGAGATTTTACGATGTCCGAAAAGCTGCAAGTCCCGAAAGACGGGGCAAAAATCAGCACACAAAACGGCAAACTGTCTGTTCCCGACAATCCGATTATGCCCTTCATCCGTGGCGATGGCACGGGCCCTGATATCTGGGCTGCTTCCGTGCGCGTCTTTGATGCTGTTGTGGCCAAATGTTATGGCGGCAAGCGCAAGATTCACTGGCTGGAAGTGGAGGCCGGCGAGTCATCTTTCCGTAAATCCGGGGATTGGCTGCCGCAGGAAACCGTTGATGCTTTTGCCGAATATCTGGTTGGTATCAAAGGCCCGTTGACCACGCCGGTCGGCAAGGGTATTCGCTCACTCAATGTGGCGCTGCGGCAAATGCTGGATTTGTACGCTTGCGTTCGGCCGGTTAAGTATTTTACCGGTGTGCCGTCACCGGTCAAGCGTCCGGAAAAAGTGGACATGGTTATTTTTCGGGAAAATACGGAAGACATTTATGCCGGTATTGATTATCAGGCCGGATCGCCGGAAGCGGTCAAGCTGCTTAATTTTATTAAGGAGCACATGCCAAAGGATTTTAAGAAAGTGCGCTTTGGCGCAGAGGCGATAGAGTCGGTCGGCGTTGGCGTCAAGCCGATTTCCAGGCCGGGCACCGAGCGTTTGATGCGGGCGGCGATTGAATACGCGTTGCGTTTTCAGCGCAAGAGCGTAACGCTGGTGCATAAAGGCAATATTATGAAGTTCACCGAAGGCGCTTTTCGCGATTGGGGCTATGCTTTGGCCATCAATGAGTTTCGCAGCCAGATCATTACCCAACGCGAATCCTGGATTATTGACAATAAAGATAAAACCCCAGCCATCGGCACGGAAGAAAACGCCAAAGCGGTAGATCCCGGTTACGATATGATGACTGATGAACAGCAGGCCGATATCCGCAAGGAAGTGGAAAAGACGCTGGAATTGATGCCCACGCACGGCGGCGGCAAGTGGAAAAAGATGCTGATGGTCAAAGATTCCATAGCCGACATCACTTTGCAGCAAGTCCTGACCCGGCCCGATGAGTTTGATATTATCGCCACGCTCAACCTGAACGGCGATTATCTCAGCGATGCTTTGGCGGCGCAGGTCGGCGGCATCGGCATTGCGCCGGGCGGAAACGTTAACTATGTCAGCGGCCATGCCATTTTTGAAGCTACGCACGGCACTGCGCCCAAGTATGCTAATCTGGACAAAGTCAATCCCGGGTCGGTGATTTTAAGCGGTGAAATGATGTTGCGCTATATGGGTTGGGTCGAAGCGGCAGACATGATTATTTCGGCGCTGGAAAAGACGATCAGTCAAAAGACGGTGACCTACGACTTTGCCCGGCTGATGGAAGGGGCGAAGGAGCTGAAGTGCAGCGAGTTTGCCGACGCGATTATCGCCAACATGTGATTTTATGTACTAGTCAACAACCTCTTGAACACTTCCACAGTTTTGATCGGATGTCATTCTGAAGGAATCTTTTAACGGGGTTTGTACAAGCTTGCAAAAAGATTCCTTCGGAATGACAGTGTTCGACAGGTCGTTGACTAGTACACAATATGTGATTTTAAGGGTGGGTGGGGTAATGGAGTGATGAAAGGTCTATCACTCCATTACTCATCGGCGAAGCCCGATTGTTTAGGAGGCGTGGATTGAGTTGCATCAGGATGAGTTGCTGGTAATAAAAGAGGTAATAAAATATGAACCCGCGTGTCAAGTCGGTATCACCCACAGATAATTATAAACTCGTGCTTGTTTTTACAAACGGACAAAGCGGCATTTATGACTGCTCCCATTTACTCGACTTTGGCGTTTTTAAAGAGCTGAAGGATAAAAATTATTTCGGCCAGGTCAAGGCGGTTGACGGCACGGTGTCTTGGCCGCATGAACAGGATATTTGCCCTGATACACTTTACCTGGATTCGGTTAAAGCACCCGCCAAAAACAAGCCCCGTCGAAGCAATGTGGAAACCGCAAAAAGGGTTCCGGCGATGTCCCGCTAAAGTAAAAAACCTGCAAAAAGCTTAATACCTCAAATCTTTGCCTTTTCATCAAAAATGGAAACACGCCGCGGCAATATCTTTGGGCGATCTTTTCCTTGTGCATATATGGGTTACGGCGTCAAACACTTAATCGAGTTCAGATCATCGACAACGTGGTTAGTTTCCACAATGCTCTGAATACTGCTATTACAAAAGACGATGTAGGATGTCGCAAAGTCTTTCAAATTAGCCTCCGTCATTGCTTTTTGAAAATCTTCTATCGCACACTTGAGCGTCCGGATTTGCGCCAGCGGGGTTTTTTCCAGCGGGTATATTTTTGCCCGCAGTTCGCCGCGAGTGGCGTAGGCAAAACCACCGGCTTTTAATTCAATCGCTTTGTTAACGGTTGCCTGCGCTTCTAAATAATCGCTGCCTTGTAATTGTGTACGCGCCATGTAAATCAGGGCATCCAGATTCGCCGCGTTCAGTTCGTAAGCCTTTTTAAAACGGGTGAGTGCGCCTGACAAATCCTTTATTTCCAGCAACGCTCTGCCCCAACTGTAATATATTTGATCGTTAGCGGCTTTTTTTGCTTCAGCTAATTGGAAGTATTTAATTGCCTCCGGGTAATTTTTTTTCCGGGTCATTAATAACGAGCCCAGCCGATTGTAGACGGCGCTGTTTTCTGCATCCGCATCGGCTACTTTTGTCCAGGCGGCAATCGCGCCATCCCAATTTTGCTGCTTTTCCAGAATTTGGGCCAGGATATTGTTATTGCTGCGATCTTTAGCATCCAACAGCGCCAGTGCGTCACAAATCGTTTTGGCTTTATCCAGATCGCCAACCTTAAAGTATTGATCGCGCAGCGCTGCTTGTGCGGCAAAACTTAAGCCCCGATTCGAACCGTTGGCCAAAATTCGATCGTAATACGGTTTAGCTTCCGCAAAATTACCATTACGATTATAAGCTTCGGCCAGATGAAAGGCATAATACAGATTGCCTGGTTCAAAATCCAGCGCTGTCTTTAAAGGCGCAATTGCTTCGGCAAACTTTTCCTGTTTAAGATAACACATCCCGATATAAAAATTGCAGACAATCCGGGTCTCCGGTTGTGCGTCTTCCTGGTCCGCCACAAGCTGAAGCGGCGGCAGAGCCTGCGCGTACTCATTCCGATTATAATAAATCAGGCCAATATGATAGAGCGCCGGCCCGTAGTTTCGATCGGCTGCAACAACCGCCTCAAATTTTTTGAGCGCTTCATCCAAATACACCCTTTTTTGGGCGAGATCCGTCGTGTTCTGCGCAGTGGTAAAAGCTTTAACCGCCAGGTCGTACTCCAATTTCAGATCGGCATAGGCCGGCGATCCCATCCATAGCAGTGAAACAATCGTAAGAACCAATTTTACTATTCGGTAGTTCATATCATTCGCCTTTGTTATATACCTTGGACCAGCAAACTTCAGTTTGCAAGCAATGGAATAATGCCAAAACTGAAAATGATTTGCACACAAACCCTAAGGGTCTTAAATGGTAAATCGCATTATTAGGTAAGCTCTTGCAAGACCCTTAGGGTTTTTCCGCCGTGTTCAATTTTTTTGGTAATGGTATAACTATCTCACCGGCAAGGTAAAGAAAAATGTTGAGCCATTGCCGGGTTCGCTTTCCACGCGGATCGCGCCGCCGTTTTTCTTCACCAGTTCAGCGCACAAAATCAAACCAAGCCCGGTGCCTTTTTCCTGGGCGGTGCCTTCTGTTCTCTGAACGCCGTCAATTTTAAATAGTTTGGCGCAGTTTTCCGGAGAAATACCGACGCCATCATCAGCCACGGCCACCTCGATAAAGGCGTCTTTGACTCGGGCCGAAATGGTAATCTGCCCACCCGGATTGGTAAATTTAATGGCATTAACCGTTAGATTCCGAATGACTGTGCTAATCATATTCAGATCGGCAAAAACCTGTGTGCCGGCCAAAACTTCCGGCTTAAGGCTAATGTTTTTATGCGTCGCCTGTGCCTCGCTGAACAGCACGGTCGAGTTGACGATTTCGGCCAGATCAACGTTTTCAGGATTATAGGTGATTTGTCCTTGTTGCAGTTTGGCCCAATGGAGCAGATTTTCCAGCAGCGCATACGTGTTTTGAATGGCGCTGTATAAAGACGCCGAAATTTTTTGATGCCGGGATGCGTCGGTTAGCATATCGGTATTTACCAGCATCTCCGATAGTCCTAACAGGGGCGTAAACGAGCCCCGCAAGTCATGCGAAATGATCGAAAAGAAACGATCTTTAGCAGCATTTAATTCGGCTAATTCATCCAGCAGCGTCGCCATTTTTTTCCGCTGCCTGCCGATCATCAGGTGGGTATTTACCCGTGCCAGAACTTCTTCCTGATGAATGGGCTTTGTGATGTAATCGACGCCGCCGGCGGAAAAGCCGGCCACTTTGTCCACAGTATCTGTCAGTGCGCTCATAAAGATGACTGGCATTTCGGCCATACCGGGTCTGGCTTTAAGACTGCGACAGGTTTCAAAACCATCAATTCCCGGCATCATAATATCCATCAGCACCAGGTCAGGCTGACGTTTTTCGGTCAGGTGAAGCGCGCTTTCGCCATCTTGGGCTAATAGGACGGTGAAGCCCGCCAGGCTTAGACCGGCAAACAGAACGCCCAAATTGGCCGGATTATCATCAACTACCATAATGGTCGCGTTTGTAATCAGGTCAGATCTCACTCCGCACTCCTTTTCGCGATTGATCGTGCGATCAGCTTGCGAATCTGGTTAATCTGAAATTGATCGGCCAGACTGCGGATGTTCTCAGCAAAAAGCGTGTAACGTGCTTCCCGGTTTTGAATATCCGCCAGTTGCCGATAAAGCTCGGCAATGTCACCCATTTCAGCACAATCGGCCAGCCGGCTAAGGTCTGCAGTCGGGGGCAGTTGGTAATCGGCTGCGAGCGGATCGGCGAGCGGGCTTTGACTTGCCGGAGTTGTCCGGTAGCGCCATGTCAGCTTAAGCTGTTGACGAATGCTGTTTAAAAGCGTTGGAATATGAATAGGTTTGATGATGTAATCGTCACAGCTAAGCTGATGCATAAGCTGTTCACGCGTGGCCAGGTGGCTGGCCGATATAACAACGACGTGGACACTGCCCAACTTGGGGCTTTGGCGAATTCGACGCACAGCTTCAAAGCCGTCCATAATCGGCATGATCAGATCAATTAAGATTAAATCGGGTGGTTTGCGCTCGGCTTTTTCCAGAGCCGTCTGGCCATTTTCGGCCTCGTCCAGTTCAAAATCCAGTGCTTTTAGCAAGTCTATCAGCACCAGACGGTTCTCCAGCTTGTCATCCACAATTAAGATTTTTTGTCGCCGGCCTTCATAACCAATGATGTCGAGCATTTCCTGCCGACTGTTGTCCGCAGCGCCAGTCTGAGCATCAGGCAGCTCCAGTTCAAACCAAAATAAACTGCCCTTTCCCTCTTCGCTTTCCACATGCAACTGACCGCCCATTAGATGAACCAGCTTGCGGCTGATGCCAAGCCCAAGACCGGTGCCCTGGGCCCGCTGCGCTTGTTCGCCTAATTGCGCAAAGGGCATAAAAATAGCTTCCAACTGATCTGACGGGATGCCAATACCGCTATCCTGAATCTGAAACTTTAGCTGTTGTTGTTGATATTCAACGGTGAAAATAACCGCGCCATTTGTAGTAAACTTTACGGCATTGCTGAGCAAATTTAATAACACCTGACCCAGCCGTTTTTCATCACCATTAACATAAAGCGGCAAATCCAGCGCCGGTTTATAAAAAAAGTCTAAGCCTTTTTGACGGGCAAGAATCTGGATCATCGCCACCACCCCGCTTAAAAATTTCGGCAGATGAAAACCGGCAATATGAAGCTCCATTTTGCGCGCTTCAATTTTTGACAAATCCAGAATCTCATTAATCAAATTCAGTAAATGATAGCCGCTGCGCTCGATAATATCCAGACCTATTTTCTGACTATTGGTCAGGTTGGGCTCGCGTTTTAAAATCTGGGCATAGCCCAAAACGCCATTGAGCGGCGTGCGTAATTCATGGCTCATATTGGCCAGAAACTCACTTTTGGCACGATTGGCGGCTTCGGCAGTCTCCCGCGCCTGAAGCATGGCATCCTCGGCCCGTTTTCGTTCCAGCTCCGTCCCTACCCGGATTGCAAACGCCTTTAGAATTGACTCGCGCCATTCGGCGTATTCCATCGGTCGGATGTCCATAACAAACATGTGACCAATCGGCTGCCGTGCCGTATCGAACAGCGGCACGGCCCAGTAGCTTTCCACCTTCATCTCGGCCAGCTCTTTATCTTCAGGAAAAAGCGCCTGCACATTGGCCGGGTAAAATTGCACTGTTTTTCCGACAACCATCTCGCAAGGTGTTCCGGGCAGCGAATATTCCATATCTTCAATAAACTTTTCGCCATTCCAAAAAGCCACGACGCGCAGCCTTGTCGGCGGCAAGTCTACCGTCCGGGTAATGCAGGCATACCGGATTCCCAGCGCTGCCGTCAGATGCCGAACCAGCAGGTGGAAAAAATCCTCACCTTCTCCACGCGCCAGGTTGGTGCCTTCTACCAGCAGACGCATGGCTTGTTCATAGCACTTTCGCTCGGTTATGTCCACAATAGCGCCGTCCATCCATAGCAGCTTTTCGTCTTCATTCCAAACACCCTGGCCTTTTTCATAGACCCAGCGGGTCGAGCCGTCTGCATGGATCAGGCGGTATTCCAGCACGTAAGGTTTACGCTGTTCCAGGCAGCGGCGGGTTTCTTTATGCACAGCCGGGCAGTCGTCCGGATGAATGATGTCGGCATAGCGCCGGGCATGGTTTTGAATGAAAGCCGCCGCCGGGTAGCCGGAAATTTGCGCGATTGCCGCGCTGATAAACAGGATGGTGCTGTTATCATCAGGCGCGCAACGATAGATAACGCCTGGAACATTTGCCACCAGCGCCTGGAACTGCTGCTCGCTGTCTTGCAGGACACAATTAACCATTTGCAGCGTGGTTTCGGTCTGGCGATGCTCCACAATCTCGTGCGAAAGCTGTTCGTTGGCTTTTTTCAGCTCGGCGGTTCGAATTTCCACCAATTCCGCTAATTGATCGTGATATTGGCGGAGCTCCGCTGTGTGGCGCTTGACTTGCCGCCGCAGCGAGCGGGACCACAGCAAGCTGCCGATAAGAATCGCCACAATCGCCGCAGTGCCATACACATACGACTTGGATTGCTCCCAACGCTCCTGACGTTCATAAATTCCAAACCATTTGTTGTAAATCCGGCGATATTGACCGGATGTTTTTAGAATATTAAGCCCTTCATTCAGTTTAAAAATTAACTCCTGCCGGCCTTCCGGCACGGCAAAACAACTCTGCAGCGGCTCGATGCCTAACTCCACATACTTTAAATTGTTTATCCGCAACCGCTCGATAAAATAAAAACCCTGCATTTTCGTCAAAAAAGCACAGTCATGTTCGCCGGACGCCAGCAACTGCAAAGCTTCCGGCGCACTATGGGCGACAATAATATGCGGCGTAATTTTATTTTCAATTAAATAGTCGTGCATCAGATAGCCGTCTTGAACAATTATCTCCTTGCCCTGCATATCGTTCAGATTACGGATAGACGATCCCTGCCGCGTAAACAGACCATACGAGATATACGAAACCACGGTCGAAAAATCTACCTGCTTATCCCGCTCAGTCGAATAGTACATCCCGGTAACAGCGTCAATCTGGCCGCTTTCCAGCTGTTGCCGCACTTCCGGCCAATCGCCCAGCCGCACATCCACTGCAATACCCATCGTCTGCCCAATGGTTTGCAGCAGCTCTACATTAAAGCCTTTCGCCACCCCATTTTCTTCAAACTCGAACGGCGGGTCCCAATGATCTCCGCGCGCCGTTATTTTTTGAATATGTCCGGTCCGGCTGGAATCAACCACTGTATCGGCAGTGGCCGGAATGAGTGGATTAAAGCCAATCAAAACGAGTAGCAGCCCCATGGTGCATCGTATAAAGTCAGCGGTCGTCAACGAATACCGGGAATTGATATGCTTGCCATTAAAATGTGCCATAAAACTTGATTTACCAAGAAATCGGTATGGTGATTGACGTGCTTTTTTATCGCAATTTCGTTGTTGGTGTCGTTTAATAAAAAAGGCGATGTTGTTTTTAAACCTGATGGGCAATTGCGGTAAAAAGAGCTGCGTGCGGGCCTTTCAAATAGTCGGCGGCGTATTGAACATAGCGCTGGGCCAGGGAGAGAATATGCGCATATTCCTCGTCGGTGACATCACGGACCGGTTTGGCGGGTACGCCGGCCATTAGTGTCCGTTCCGGCACTTTGGTGTTGGGGCGGATCAGGGCGTTGGCGGCGATGATCGCGCCGGCGCCGATTTCTGCGTTATCCAAAATTGTGGCGTGAATGCCAATCAAAACACGATCATGCACAGTGCAGGCATGGACGACGGCGCTGTGGCCGATGGTCACCTCGCTGCCGATGGTCAAAGGATACTTTTGGTAAGTCTCATGTAAAACGCTGTTGTCCTGAATATTGGTGCGATCACCGATTTTGACAGAATGCACATCGCCCCGCACCGTCACATTAAACCAGAACGTACAATCTTCACCGCTTGTCACATCACCAATAAGCATCGCTCCGGGCGCAATAAAATTGTTCCTGCCCAGGCGTGGCCATATATCATTATAGGATAAAATCATTTCGCCAAAACCATGTTTAGTTCCATCGGGCAGGCAAATTAAAATTTGCTACTCCGCTCATCACAGCTTTTTAGATTGTTTCGCTCTGTTCCAGTGACGAAATAATCTGCACATTATCCGCCAGACGTCCGGCTAAAATACGGGCCATATTCATCAGAATTTGATAGCCGGCCGACGGGTCTTTCTCATTCAATTCCATTAAAAATTTATGCCTTAGCACCAACAATTTCGCCACCGTCAGCGCCCGCACCGTTGCCGTCCGCTCACCACTGCCGGTAAAAAAAGCAATTTCACCGATCAGCTCTCCTTCAGCGCGCACGGCAATCCGTTTTTGATGGATCAGCACTTCAAAAGCGCCTTTTAAAATCACAAAGACTTCTTTTTCGCGCGAGCCTTCCCGGATAATTTCATCGCCCTCATTCAGGGTAATAATTAAGCCGGACTCGGTCAGCATTTTTACTGCTTTATCGGACAAGCCGCCAAAAAAGGCCGGGGTCGCTTTGGTGTTATCAATCAGCCCGTGTATTTCTTCCCATATCTGCGCGGATTCAGTTTTCAGAGTGTTATCATAGCCATGTGTCAGATGCACTACTTGTTTAAACGGTGTGATATCAATCGGTTGCCGTAAGCCGGGACCAAAGAATTTTTTGACCAGCGGCGCTAATGGCGAACCGACCCGCTTAAAGTGGCTAAAATCCGACAAGATATTGACCAGAGGAATTTCGGCGTAACCGCCAACATGACAAATATTGCCGCCAAATGGCGACGCGCCCAGGCGCAGGTATTGCCGCAAAATACCCGGATACGCCGTAAAAAAAGCAATGTCAACGCTCAGTGTTCCG
The DNA here is from genome assembly GCA_964404765.1 of uncultured Gemmatimonadota bacterium. Classification (GTDB taxonomy): domain Bacteria; phylum 4572-55; class 4572-55; order 4572-55; family 4572-55; genus CAYOLL01. The sequence continues at coordinate 43,163 of CAYOLL010000006.1, forward strand.
GCCATCATCTCGTAACCGTAGCAGAGCAGTGACAACAGTGTCAATTTGCCCTGACCTTGCAGCGCCGGATCCGTCACAAAATTACCCAGAATAGCAATGCGATAGCGTTCAATATTCGGCAGGCGGCCCATTGAATAGAGCTTAAAGTACTTTTCCGGCACCTGATTTGCGCCCCAGACACAAATGCGCCCGCTGCCCGTCATTTTTGCCGGAGTGCCGGTATAAAGCAGCGTCGTAAAGGGCAATTCGTCTTCTTCATGCATCACCCTTTCGCGGGCATGGTCTACCCCGGGAAAATTCGGCTGATTTAACTCCCGGACATAAACCTGATAGCGAAAGCGATAAATAGCCTCTCGCTCTTCGGGAGTCACCGCTACATGAACCGTTTCCAATTTATTTGACCAATTAAATAGCATTGCATTCTCCGTAATAATCGGGCAAGATTATCTTGTTGCCAAAAGGCAGATTTTCCAAATCTTTATTGCCGGAATATGATCTGTCTTCAACCTGCAACTTTCAACTTTGAACTTTCAACTTTGAACTCTCTCTACCAATTTACAAATACGACATTGGCTTATTCGATCCGCAAACCCGTTTTACAGGATCTGAATTTTACCATTGCCGCCGGCGAATTCATCGGCCTTATCGGCCCAAACGGCGCCGGTAAAACGACGCTGCTAAAAGCCTTAGCCGGTTTGATCAGGCCGACTGCCGGTCAAAGCGCGTTTTGTGATCAACCGTTGGCCGGCTACACCCCGTTAGCATTGGCGCGAAAAATTGCGCTGGTACAACCGCTTCAACCCATTGAGTTTGATTTTACGGCCGAGGAAATTGTGCAAATGGGCCGCTTTCCCTATCTCAAACGGTTTGAGTGGGAACGACCCGGCGACCGGAATATTGTTGATGCCGCCTTTGCCCAAACGGCGTGCGGCCATTTGCGCCATCGTCCTATCTCGCAGCTCAGCAGCGGCGAGTTGCAACGGGTTTTGCTGGCACGGGCGCTGGCGCAAGAGCCGGCCGTTCTGCTGCTGGATGAGCCGACCGCGCATCTCGATCTGCAGCATCAATTGTCCTTTTTCCAACTGCTAACCTACTTGAATCGGGCGCACAATTTAACACTCATTGCCATTTTGCATGATCTGAACAACGCCGCGCTTTTTTGCCGGCGCTTAATGCTGCTGCATCAACACGTTATTTATGCCGACGGCGCCCCGGAGCACGTCTTAACGCCGCCGATCTTAGCCACAGTTTATGGCCGACAAATCCTTGTCGGACAACATCCCGTTGAAAACAGGCCGCAAGTCTTTCTGCCCGGGTACTCAGACAATTCTACAGCCTTTTCGTAGCTCGATACGTATGTCCGGAGTAATTCTGGCCACAAAGTCACCAAGTCACAAAGGCTTATAAAATCGGGGTTTAGACTCCATTACTCCATTACTCTCTGCTTGTTTTTTCAGCGTTGCGCCGACGTGTTCGGTGCTGATCAGCTCCAGCAAAACGTTCGCTTCTTTAATCTGCCATAAAAATTTTGCCCCACCAACCGCGTTCTGCTGGGCTAAAATATCGCCTTTCATTTCGTAAGTCCCGCCGAGTTGTCCGGCAATTTTCGGCAAAGCCTCAAGGTTGCCCTCCGAAGTCAGCCGAATCTGCCCATTGGCCGCATCTTCAATCAGGACAATAAAATGCTGTGGATTCTGCGCCAGCGTAACTTCCCAGCGTCCGTTCAGTTGCTTTGCCGATCTGCTTGGGTTCAGATTGAGAACGGCTGTTTCCATTGGCGTCGGAAGTTCGGGCGAATGCTCTCTGGCCCGGATTTTTGGCACAACCGTAGGTTTGATCATTGTCCGTTGCAATTCGTAGACGGCCTCAGGCACCGCCGCGCTCTGCAGTCGTAGATTTTTGATCTGCCACCGCAGCCCATCGTCCTCCGGTGAGTATGATTGCAGCATTCGGAGTTCGCGCCCGTTAAAAAAATAAATCCCGGCATACGCGACTTCCTCCGGCGTAAAATGATACTGATCCCGCCCGGTCATGGTTAGCGACAATTCAGCGCTCATACCGGTAGTATTATAAAGCATCCATCTGCCGGTCAGATCAATATATTGGCTTTTTTTAGCCGTAGAGGGTGCGCTCCGGCCACCGGCGAAACGCACCATCACGATGCCCTCTTCCTTCCCATGCAGCGTAAATTTGAGGTCATAAATTGAGAGTTCGCCTTGCGCGGAAACCAGGCTGGCCCCGCGGATATCGTACTGACCTCCGTAAGGCGAGCCGTCGGGATCGCACTTAAGCTGTTCGCCTGCAATCGTTAAGGTAATGGAATCAGGCAGGTTTGTCGTTGCCTCGGTTTTGGAAAGCAAATACCAGGACCCTGCCAACCCGTCAGGAGAATAGGTAAATGCGTTTTGCAACGACGGTTCTTTGTAAGCGTAAACGCCTGTTGATAAGGATTTGCTGACGCGCAATGTTCTGGCAATTTCCTGCCAGACCTCTGTGCCGACTCGCGCCGAAAAAATCAGATTCATTCCAACCAGAAAACCAAAAATCAGCAATAGCTGCCACCAGTTGGCCGGACCGCGCTGTACTACAAAGCTTTTGGCCAATCGGTCGTGCAGACCTTGCATTTTACGATCATAGGCCGCCGCAAAGAGTCCGACACCGCCCATTAATCCCGTAAGCAGCTTGAAGATAAAACGAATGCTGCCTTGTAATAACGACAAACGATCACCTACATGATCGGTCACAGCCAAACCTAACAGCTTTTTTCCGTAAGTCGCCTGTCCGGCCGACATTTCCAGCAGACAGAAATAGACCCAGGGCAGAGCAATTGCCACCGCAATTAATAACGCCACCGATTGATTGCGCGCCAGAAAAGGCAGCGCCACCAAATATACCAGCAATACTAATGCCCAATCAACCAAAGCAGAGCCGATTCGTTGCGGCAGCGTCGCGTAATCCTCTTCAATCAGCAAGCCATTGCACAGACTACAGCGGTACGCGCCGGCGAAATTCTTCTTGCCGCAGCGTGGACAGATCGGCTCGGCGGCATCCTCCTGATCCGGTGATTTTGGACGTCGAACCGCAATTGATTTCTTGGGGGAAGATGCCGGCTTCTCGTTGGGCAAAGATGCGGGCGTTGTTGCGATTATCGAGGCAGTTATATCTTGAGGCGCATCATTGTCCGGCGGATTGGTCGGTTCAGACTTTGCCGAAACAGGCGCGGGCTCTTGTTGTGGCGGCGCAACATGCGTGACAGGCGTTATTAACGGCTCGGATGTGGTCATCTTTGGCGCGGCCGTCGCCGGTTTTTCCGGGGGCACGATTGCCGTCGGCGCAGTCATTGGCACAATCTCGATCAACGCGCCGGCTTTTTTTAAGGCGATATCATATTTTTGGGCTGTTGCTTCATCCGCGTCTTTTTTGAGCACAACGGTTTTTCCGGAGAAAATGGTGTCGATTTGCTCCGGGGGCAATTTTAGCAACTTGGCCACATTTTGCCGGACAAGCTCCGCATCATGGCCCTCTATAATTTTTCCGCGAAAAACAACTTTATACAACGCATCGCTCATGAAAAATCCTCATCCTGCTACGGCTTAAAAATATCGTTCAATACGGCAGCGGCTCGGATAGCAGCCTGCTTCATCCGCAGCTCCAGTAATGGCAGATTTCTATCCTGATAGGCCTGGCCTAACTGCGGCGTGGGCTCGCTTCCGATTACATAGGCATGGCTGTAGGCGTAACGAGAAGACTCGTTAATCCACACCACCGGGTCGATGGAATACCACTCCTGTTGATTTTCGGTGGTGATTTCCTGCCGCAGTTGTTTTGCTTTCAACTCCCAGGGTATATTTTCGTTTTTTAACATCTGAAAATCCCAAACCTGATGCAAGTTCCATACGGCGCCGAAGTAATTAACCGGTATAGTATTCCCGCCGAGGTCATCCAATCGCCCGGCGTGAAGCGGCTGATGGGCATCCTGAATAAAATGAAGCAGAAATTTTAAAGCGTCCTGCTTTTTGCGCTGTGACAGGCGGCTATCTTTTAGCTGTGCCGATAGCTGAAGAATCACTTCCGGCAGACAATTACCATCCTGGCAATCACGCGCCCGATCATAACCTACAGTCCCCGCCGGAATATTTACATAATGCCAACTACTGGCGTAAGCATAAGTTGAGTCGCTTCGAAGCAAATCCGGCCAAATGCTGAATTGGGCAAATGTAGTGTCCTTATCCCCGGCCATCAGGCTGTCGATTTGCCGCAACGCCGACGGCGTCAGATAGGTACGGCTGATTTCGCCGATAATTTTATGAGCGTCATAGCCAAAAGCATCGGCCAGCGATGGTACAAAAAAGAAAACAAAAATGCTAACGGCTTTCAAAAAGATTTTATGCATAATATAGAACCCAGCGATTTGACAAGTGAATAAAAGTAACGGACACGCAACAAGGTATGCAATCGAATATAAAACTTATTTGTGCCGTTGCCATACAAAAGTCATTTGAATGCGAAAATGAAGTGGTATTCTGTTTCTTTATGATTTTCGTTTGAGTTGACAGGTCGCTCGTTTTGTTGTACCTTGAAAGCAGAGTTCAGCGTCAAAAACCAAAAGGAGCCGTTATGAAAAAACTACCGCTTGGCGTCCAATCTTTCGAGGTCTTGCGCGAGGGCGATCACCTTTATGTCGACAAGACCGAGCACATTTACCGCTTAATCGACAGGGGCATGTATTACTTTCTGGCCCGTCCGCGTCGATTCGGCAAATCGTTGCTGGTTTCCACATTAAAGTGCCTGTTTCAAGGACGAAGAGCGTTGTTTGAAGGTCTGTGGATTGCCGAAAATAATGTCTGGGATTGGCAGCAAAATTATCCGGTTGTGTTGTTGAACTTTAATGACATCAGCCGTGACACTCCGGAGAATTTAAAGCTTGGTCTGGAACGGACGCTTCATCAGGCTGCCGCCGAATATCAAACCGAATTAGCCGAACCGTTGCTGGTTGGTAAATTCAAGGAGCTGATTTTCAAGCTGCATCACAAAACCGAGCGGCCGGTCGTGGTGTTGATTGACGAATATGACAAGCCGCTGATTGACCATCTGGGCAAAGGGGCGGCGGCGCTGGAGATCGCCAAAGCCAACCGGGATATTTTGAAAAGCTTTTTTGGCGTGATTAAGGGTGAGGCGTCGCCGATCCTGCGTTTTGTCTTTTTGACCGGCATTTCGCGCTTCAGCAAGGTGTCCATCTTCTCCGAGTTGAACAGTCTGAGCGACCTGTCGATGGATCAGCGCTATGCCACGCTGCTGGGCTATACCGCCGAAGAATTGCAGCACAACTTTCCGGATCATCTGCAGCAGTTTGCCGCGCAAACGAACCGCACCGTGCCGGAAATCAGCCAAAAACTGACCACGCACTACAACGGTTACCGCTTTTCCGCCAAAGACGTGAAAGTCTACAACCCGTATTCGATCCTCAAGGCTTTTGATCAGCAAGAGTTTGGCAGCTATTGGTTCGAGACCGCCACGCCGTCGTTTCTGGTCAACCTGTTGCGGGAGCGCAACTACCCGCTGTCGCAGATGGAAAATCTGGAAGTGACCGAATCGGCCTTCGGCGCGTATGATCTGGAAAATCTGCAACCGGAAGCGCTGCTTTTTCAGACCGGCTATCTGACTATCAAGGATTGCGACGACCGGCTGTTCACGATGGGCTATCCCAATCAGGAAGTGAAGACCGGCTTTACGGAGCGCCTGCTGAACTCATACGCGACGCCTGTCAGCGGTTTGATGAGCGCACAGATTTTTCGGCTCAGCCGCTATCTGGAACGCAGCGACCTCGACGCCTTTTTCGAGACGGTCAACGCCCTGTTCGCCACGATTCCGCACGACAAGCTGGAAGCGGCCAATGAGGCGTATTTTCATACGCTGTTTTACCTGATGGTCGCGGCTTCGGGGGTGGACGCGCGCAGCGAAGTATTGGGTCACAAAGGCCGGATGGATCTGGCGGTTATCTTTACCGACAAAGTGTTTGTGGTTGAGTTTAAGTGCGGACAGGGCGTTGAGGCGGCCTTACAGCAGATCAAGGCCAAAGGTTATGCAGACCGTTATCGGCAGACCGGACGCGCCGTTTTCCTGCTGGGCATTGACTTTGATTCGGCGCAGCGGCAGGTTGGCGCGTGGAAGGTGGAGACGCAGGGGTAACTACGCGGGATCCAGAATTGAGTCCACTCTATTAACCGCGAAATACACAAAACACACAAAATACACGAAAATTGAAAACTATAACTCTTTTATTTTCAACATGTTACCTTTTCGTGCTTTTCGAGTATTTCGTGGTTAAATAGCTTTTTAGAGTGGACTCCGAATTATTTCGGAATTGCCAGCATCCGCTCTAAGGCAATTTTCGCCCACTCCGCCACCTCTTTGGCCACTTTGATTTGATTGACGATTCGCCCGTCCCGCAAGGCCGTCAAACAGCGATGCAAGTGCATCGGGCTGATGCGAAACATGGTACTGCACTGACAGGCGTATGGCGAGAGCGGCATAATCTCCAAATCCGGATGCGCTTTTTTGAGCCGCTCGATCAGGTGATGTTCCGTGCCGATGGCCCATTTTGTGCCGGGCGCGGCTTCTTTTATCTTGGTCAGGATAAAGCTGGTTGAGCCGACAAAATCCGCCTTTTGACACAGATCGAACTCACATTCGGGATGCGCCAGAATGCTGACGCCCGGATATTGCCTGCGAAAAAAGTCCGCGTAGCCCGGCTTAAAATTTTGATGCACACTGCAATGACCTTTCCACAAAATCACCCGCGCCTGCCGAATATCCAGCGGTGAGTTGCCGCCAAACTCCTGCCCCGGATCCCACACTTTCATCCGCTCCAATGGAATGCCAAGCGCATAGGAAGTATTGCGTCCCAAATGCTGATCGGGAAAGAAAAATATCTTTTGACCCTGCTGCAAAGCCCAGGTAATGACGCCGTGCGCGTTGGATGACGTGCAGACTGCGCCGTTATGCCGGGCGCAAAATGCCTTCAGATTGGCGGCGGAGTTGACGTAGGTAATGGGAATGATCGTCTCATCGGTAACGGATGTCAGCTCATCCCAGGCATCGCTCACCTGATCAATATCAGCCATATCGGCCATGGAGCAGCCGGCTTTTAAGTCCGGCAAAATAACGATTTGATCGTCGCGAGTCAGTATATCGGCGGTCTCAGCCATAAAATGCACACCGCAGAAGATAATATAGCGGGCATCGGTCGTGGCCGCGGCATGGCGCGCCAACTCCAGCGAATCGCCGGTTTTATCGGCGTACTGAATCGTCAAATCGCGCTGATAGTGATGGCCCAAAATCAATAAATCCCGGCCCATCGCCGCCTTAATTGCCGCAATTTCCGCGTGGATAGACGCATCGCCGTCAGACATTTCATTGGCCAGGTCTACATCGTTTGTCAGATGTTCCATAGATTCAACCTCCATTTAAAGCTGGAGTAGCAAACTTCAGTTTGCAAACAACTTACGCGCAAACTGAAGTTTGCTACTCCAGCGGGTAGCGTGTTAATAGGGTCGGCAAAAAGTGCACGGCTTGTAAAACTTCTGCACTTCTTCAAAGGTAATAGCCGTCGTCGTTTTCCCCTCTATTTTGGCGCAGGTTTTGCGGTGAAATTTTGCACCGCTCTTGGTCACATAAAACAAAGTCCCGGCTGGAATTGCCGCACTATCTGCCCGCGCCTGATTGCTGAGGACGACCGGTTGTTCCACGGCATCTTTGCGATTGTCAGCCGGGCTTAGCCACAACTTGCTTGGATTAAACCCGCGCTTTTTGGCATCCTGAATCCAGGACGTAAAATCTTTTTGCGCCTCCAGGATATTCTCTTCGGCATCCGGTAAATCGGCAAAAAAGTCAAGACCGGTAGCCGCTTCAACTTCATCAATCGACACGGCGTACGCATCCAACGGGCCGGGAAATTCCTTATGCGGCATAATAAAGCCAATGCCTTTGACATCCGGTGTTTTATAATCAACAATCACCTTGTAAAACTGCCCGGGCACACTTACTTTATTTGGCCCAATTGTTTTTGAAATATCTTTAAAGATTGGTCCGGCGGTAATATAAATTTCCTCGTTAGCCATGGCCATTTGGCGGGCAAACTCTTCCAGCTCGCCCCAGGCGCCGTCATTAAAGCCATGCAATTGCGGGCTCATGTTACTCATCAAAAAGGACTCGGACATGGCCTGACGCGACCACTTCATATCCGCCGCCGGAGCCAGATGACCGCGATCATAACCCGAATGCTTGTAATCTTCCAGCTCGGCGCTGCCGCCGGCAATATCCGGGTCGGGCCGAAAGTCGTCATCACGCTTTATCTGCCCTTTTACTTCGGCGCCGGTCAGTTTGTAAGCGACCCAATTGGCTTGCTCATGCGTTTCATTATACGACAAAGAATACCCCAAGTGATGGATAATCGTCTCATCTTTCTGCGCTTTCGGCAGCAAATCCGCATCCGGCGCGCCAAGCGCGATTGTAGCGGCAAACAGGCTTAACACGGTGGACCATAAAAAATGTTTCATGCATCGTCATCCTTTTCGTAAAGTGTTGGTTATTGTATTCGTCAATAAATTAATTTTGGGACGGCAAACTGGAAGCTTGCTAAAGACAAAGTTGTTAACAAAGCTGGCTTTGAAACCTTGAAAGTTGTCTGATCCAGCCGTCCTTGACGACTGGTGTTATAACCCAATGCTTGGAAGAGATTCAGGCATTATCATACACCGGGCCGGTAGAAAAGCGGCTGATGGCTGCGGCGATATTGGTTTTGGACATGCGGCTTTACCTCAGTTGTTTGAGCGTGGTGTTGTCAACAAGTGATTTCATCTGACTGATGGCGATTTGGTTGAGCTGCGCCAACCGTTCGCCCTGGCTAAGGCCCTGGTGAATCAGCACGGAGTTCAGGCTTTCCAGATTGGACAAGACGACCAATTGTTCCAAGGTGGCTTCGTCGCGAATGTTGCCTTCCGTGCCGGGGTTTTCATCCCGCCATTCTTTGGCGGTTTTGCCAAAGAGGGCCATGTTGAGCAGATCGGCTTCGCCGGCGTAGACATGGCGGATTTGCTGCGGGGTCAATGCCGGCGGGATCAGGTTTTCTTTAATGGCGTCGGTGTGAATGCGGTAGTTGATTTTGGCGAGGGTGCGCTGGAGGCTCCACTCCAGTTGGAGGCGGCCGGTTTCTTCTTCTTTCAGGCGTTGGAATTCTTTGATAAGGTAGATTTTGAATTCTGGACTTAACCAGCTACCAAATTCAAATGCAATATCACGATGCGCATAGGTTCCTCCGCCATAACGCCCCGGCTTAGAAATTATACCAATAGCGTTTGTTGCTTCAATCCACTTGCGCGGCGTGAGGTTGAAAGAGTTTAACCCTGCCTGGCTTTTAAAGGTAACGAATTCGTTACCTTTAAAATTTGGATTGTGCAACTCCTCCCATATTCCGATAAACTCCAGCGTATTTCTGTTACGCATCCAACTGTAAATCATTGTTTCATCGCCAAATTTTTTAACCATGTCGGTTAAGGAAATGTAATCCTCTTGCTCTTTGTTCACGATCGTGATTTCAGTCCCTTGCACAACAATCGCTTTCTTTTTCGGCATAAGTCACCCTATTTTAGAATACGTCTGAGAAGTCTTATCAAAGCTTATTCGATTGACTTTAAACCCGTCGAATTTGACGGGTTTAAAGCGTTGAGGTACGTGTCTTACAAAGGAGTCAAGATATCGACCCCTTTTCTTTAAGGGTAAGGGTATACTGCGTTTTAAATTTAAACCTCTCGATTTCGAGAGGTTTTCCACCCGTCCGGTTCCTCCAATTATGGCGAAATCGCCATAATTAAAAACAGCCCCGATTCTTGATTAAAAAAAGTAACAAACAAGTTCGTTACCTTTAGACCCGATGGATTGTTCATACTGACTCCTCGGTGAGTTGTAGCGTTTCTTACACTGATAGACAGTTCTTACTTCCCATGCGCCCTCACCCGCACAACCACTTCCGCCGCGCCTTCGTTACACACCGTGCCGGAATCGTCCCGCACCCGCAGCTTGACCCGATACTCACCGGCTTTGGTAAAGGTGTGCGAGACAATCGCGCCTTGCGCCGTCTTGCCATCGCCGAAATCCCAAGAATACATCAGCGGATCGCCGTCGGCGTCCATCGAAGCAGTGGCGTCAAAAATAACGGCGTCGTGCGCCCCGCCAAAGTAGGCGTCGCGACCCTGTCCTGAGCCTGCCGAAGGGCCGGCGTTGGCGATGGGCGCGGCATTGACTTTAATCAGCGCCGTATCTTTGATCAGGCCAAACGCGCCGGCGGCGGCATCGGTCACGGTCAGCGTCACGTCATAGCGGCCCGGTTTGGCAAAAATGTGTTCGGTTTTTTGACCGGCGGCGGTGGAGCCATCCTTAAAATCCCAGGCATAAGTCAACGGCAAACTATCGGGATTGGCGGCATGGCCGGCATCAAAAGCGACTTTTTGACCGGGGCAGACCGTGCGATCCGGCCCGGCGGCGGCGGTCGGTTTGTCGTAGACGGTCAGGCGTTTGGCTGTTGCGCTGCGGTGGTTTTGGGCGGCGGTGCTGTCATCGGCAATCAGCGAAAGATGGTAATGGCCGGATGCGCCAAAAGTATTTTTAACGGCGCCGCCTTCGGCCTGATGTGCGGGATCAAGATTCCAGGCAAAGCGGGCAATCGCACCGTCGCTGTCGCGGGATTGGGCGGAATTGAGCCGAATTTCCTCGCCGGTATGCGCTACCGCGTTTTCGACGGCAATGACCGGGCGCGGGGCGTCGTTGACCGTCACCCACACGGTATCGACAGCCCAGTTGTTGCGCAGGTCGGTATTGTCAATCACCTTGAGCGTGACCGGGTAGTGGCCAGGTTTGGTGAAACGATGCCGCACTTCCAGGCCGCGGGCTGTGTCGCCGTCGGCAAAACTCCACAAATAGGCCGTGATCGCTCCGTCCGTGTCCTGCGATTGACCGCCGTTCAGCGTCGTCACCTGATGCACGCCGACGGTCTGGGCCGATCCGGCTTCGGCCAGCGGCGATTGATTGACAAAGATGAAGGTTTGATAAGACGTGGTGTTGCAAGACGTTTGATTGTCGGTCGTGACGGTTAAAGAGACCAGATATTTGCCGGGTTTGGCGTAGCGATGACTTATTTTTTGCCCATCGGTCGTGTTGCCATCTCCCAGCGTCCATTTCCAGGCGGTGATTTTTTCGCCTTTGGCGGCTAATGATTTGGCAGCGTCAAACTCCGCCGTCTCGCCAAAAGGAATCGTTTTGGGCGCGGTAAAGTAGGCCACCGGCGCTTCGGTCACTTCCACAATCACTTCGTCCATATTGGTATTGTCGCAGTCGCCGACCAAATCGCCCACAATCGTCAAAGTGACATGATACGTTCCGGCGGCGCCGAAGACGTGGGTCGGGGTCGGCCCGCCGCCGGTCGTCCCGTCGCCAAAATCCCACAAAAAGACATTGACCAGGCCATCAAAATCCCACGACTTGCTGCCGTCAAAATGCACTTCCGTATTGGCGCAGACTTTCTGATCCGGCCCGGCCTCGGCCACCGGCGATTCGGCCACGCGGACGATGACGCGGTCCACGGCTGTGTTGCAGGCCAGGTTGGCATCGTCCTTGACGGTCAAGGTCACCGGATAATCGCCGCCCTTGCGGTAGATGGTCGTCGGGTTCAAGTCGGTCGAAGTCTCGCCGTTGCCGAAATCCCAGGCGTATTTGAGCAGGCCGCCTTCCGGGTCTTTGGAGCCGCCGCCGTCAAAAATAATCACATCGCCGGCGCAGACGGTGCGCTCCTTGCCGGCATTGGCCGTCGGCGCGCCGTTGATGACTACGGTCATGGCCGCGGTATGGCGCGAGTTGCGCAGTTTCCAGCCGTCGTCAACGGTCAGAATCACCGGGTACGTGCCGCTTTTGGCGTAAGTGTGGATCGGTTTGGGGCCTTCCTGCGGCGGTGTGCCGTCGCCAAACTCCCACGTATACAGCAGCGGGTCGCCATCGGCGTCGCCGGAAACCGTGCCGTCAAAGGCAATGGTGGCGTCGCAGGTAAAGACATCGCTGCCGGGCCGGGCCAGCGGCGGATGATTGATACGGATAGTCACCTGATCCTGGGCCTGGGCATTGATCGCGCCGCTGTTGTCGGTCACGGTCAGCGTAGCGGTGTAAATACCGGGTTCGGTAAACGTGCGGCTGACAACGCCCTTAATCCCTGTTGATGTGGGGAAATCGACCGGAAGCCCGTTTTTCCCATCGCTAAATATCCATTGATAATTTTTGAGTTGACCGTCCAAATCATACGACCGTTCCGCCGAGAGCTTGACCATATCGCCCGGCGCAACCCGCACATCGGCTCCGGCGTCGGCGATGGGCTGGGCGTTGACCCGCACGATAATTTGATCGTAATCGACAGCATTGGCATGGCCGGTGTTGTCGGCGACTTTTAAGTTGACGGTATAGACACCCGGTTTGGCGAAAGCATGGGTGGTTTTGACCGAGGAAGCGGTTTTACCATCCCCAAAATTCCATTCATATTTGTCAATTTTCCCGTCCGGATCGAGCGAGCCGGATGCGTCAAAAGTCAGTTCCTGATTAGGTGCGGCAATTTGATCTGCACCCGCGTCGGCAATCGGCCGGGCGTTAATGACAATGGTGATGAAAGCTGAATCTTCGTCCGTCGAAGTCTGCGAATCATCGGTGACGACTAAGCGGACTTTATACGTGCCGGGACTGCCGTAAACGTGCATCGGCTTGGGCCCGTCGCCGCGCCCGCCGTCGCCAAATGTCCAGACAAAACGGGTCAATTGTCCGTCGCGATCATGCGAGGCCGAGCCGTCAAAAAAGACTTCGCTGGCGGTGACTAACTGATCCTCGCCCGCTTTGGCCACCGGCGGATCGTTGACAATAACGGTCGTTGTGTCGGTATGCGTATCGGTGGCGGACGTGGAATTGTCGGTGACTTTGAGGGTGACGCGATAGCGGCCCGGCTTGTCGTAGGCGTGGGTGATTTTGGCGTTGGCTGCGGCTTTTCCTTGCGGCAGCGGCGGGATTTTGACTTTGTCCAATTCCAGCGGGATGTGCGGCGATTTTTGGCCGTCGCCGTAATCCCAATCATAGGCGATGATTTGGCCGTCCCGATCCTGCGAAGTCGAACCGTCAAAGCTGACGATCTCGCCGACCGAGACATTGTGATTGGGCCGCAAATTGGACTTGAGCACGGCGATTGGCCGGTCGTTGACAAAGACAATCAGCGTATCGGTGGCGCTGCTGTTGGAGACGCGCGCGTCGTCGCGGATGGTCACGATGACGGCGTACGCGCCGGGTTTGGCGTAGGCGTGCTCGACATCCTGACCGTTGCCGCTTTGGCCGTCGCCGTAATTCCATTCAAAGGCGATGATCTTGCCGTCGCTGTCAAAGCAGCGCTTGCCGCTCAGTTTAACAGACTCGCCGGGCGAAGTGATTAAGTCCGGGCCGATGTTCACAATCGGTTGGGCATTGACCCACACGGTCAGGCTGTCCCGGCCAAAGTTACACGGGCTTTCCGAACCGTCCTCCACGCGCAGAAAAACCAAATAATGCCCGGCGCTGCGGAACAAGTGAGCGGCCTTTACGCCGGTTGTCCGGACGCCATCGCCAAAATCCCACACATAGCGTTGAATCGTCCCGTCGGCATCGGTCGAACGTGAGCCGTCAAAGTTGACCGTCTCGCCCGGCGCGATGATCACATTCGGCCCGGCCTCGGCAATCGGCGCTTTGTTGACGATCACCTTGAATCGCTGCAAAACACTGTTGCCGACCTGCCCGGAATCGTCGGTGATGATGACGGAAGCATTATACGTGCCGGCTTTTTGATAATCATGCGTGACTCGCGAACCGGTGGATTCATTGCGATTGATAACAGGTTGCGCCTGCCCTGAGCCTGTCGAAGGGTCGCCAAAGTCCCAGAAAAACTGCAAGCCATCTCCATCGGCATCCGTCGAACGCGAACCGTCGAAGATAACGGTGTAGCAATCGGCCAGCGTTTTCGTCTCCACCACGGCGACGGGCCGCCGGCGCGGCGCTTGATTGAAGATCGGCTGTTCGATGGCCAGCGTTTTGCCATCCGTGTCGGTGACGTAAAAGCTGGCGTCGTTGGGGATTTCGCTGCCGCCTTTGAAGTTGAGGGCACACAGGCGGCCGGTTTCGTGCGGCTCCAGCTTTACCCGCGCCTCGCTCCAGACGTTCTGGCCGGCCGGCGCGACCGGCAAGCTGGCCCGGAAAGCCGTCTCCACCCATACTTGCGCGCCGACGGCGTCGAAGTTGTGCACAATAACTTCTGTCGCGCCGACAGGTACAAAAAAACGCATTTCGGAGAAGATATTGGCTTCCGGCAGGCGAATGGTCGGGGCAAAATTGAGCGTTCGCACTTCCGGCAGCGCTTGATTACTGAGTTCCGCCGCGCTGAGAAACAGGTTGTAGGAATTGGCGTCATTGCCGCCTGCGCCTTCGATCAACAGCTTAAAATAGGCCCTTCCGCCGACGATTTCACCTTGACCGGCGCGAATGACAGCCAGGTTGATCCATTTGTCATCGCGGAAGGGATCAACGCCGATGGTTTCATCGGCCAGCAGGACGCCGGCGGTTTGGGCAGCGGCGTTTGGCGCGGGATCGGTTGCCGTCGGCGCGGTAAACGCACCGTTGCCGCCGTACAGCCGAAAACGCGTCGTCGTATCAAACCCGCCAAACGGCGTGTCATGCCTGCCGCCGCAGTCCGCGTCAAAAATCCGCACGAACAGCGAGTCGGCCAGGCCAGCCGGCATCTGCAAGAAAACGATCTGCTTAAAGTCCGCATCGCCTTCCTGCGTCGAAGCCGCCGGGCCATAAGTCACCAGCGGCGTGTATTCCTGCGCGGCGGCGGTTTGGATGCCCCAACCCAGGCCGAGCAGCAATAATATGATATGTTTCATCCCCACGTCTCCCTTTTTGAAAAACTTGACCGGAAATTTTTATTCTCAAAAATCAAGGACACTGCAAATGGCCTTCACTCTCGTCAATCTTGCCCAGATTGCTCAGGGCCATGCCCACGCCGCGCTCATCCTGCAACTGCTCCCATAAAGTCAGGCTGCGGCGGAACAAGTCCCGGGCCAAGCCCATCTCGCCGCGTTTAAAATGAATGGAGGCGATGTTGTTCACGGTCATGGCCTGGCCGTTGGCGTCGCCCAACTTTTCATACCCAGCCAAAACATCCTCGAACATGCCCAGGGCTTCGTCCAAACGTCCCTTTTGCCAGAACACAATGGCGATATTGTTTTGGGTTGTGCACAGGCCGTGGGCGTCTTCGGCCTGGCGGCGCAGGGGCAAGGCTTGTTGGTAATAGGCCAGGGCCTGCTCCAAATCGCCGCGGTTGTAATAAATCCAGCCCAAATTGTGCAAAATGGCCGCCCGGCCAATCAAATCATCCGGCTCCAATTTGGCCTTAGCTTCGATGTAGTAAGCCTCGGCCTTGTCCCGTTCGCCCAGGTCATCGTAGACGGCGCCGATTTCATTCAGCGCCAGCGTCTCAAAACGCGCTTCGGGCAATTTGTGGCGTATCAGATTGAGCGCGTCTTGCAAGCGGGCCAGGGCTTCAGTCCATTGGTTCTGCTGGCGCAGCACACTGCCGGAAAAGATGAGCGTTTCCACGGTCAGGCGGACATCATCCATCTGGCGGGCCAGGCCCAGCGCGGCTTCCAGGTCTATGCGGGCGGACTGCACCCGGCCCAGGGCTAACTGTACCACGCCTCGCTGGGACAGGAGTTGGGCGCGGCGGCGCAGGCTACGGCCATCGGTCTGGCCGGATTCGTCCAATTGGCTCAATTGCTCGTTGATCAAATCGAGCCGATCCTGTTTGTATTGGGCCGGCCGATTGAAAATATCGGACAGTTGGGACAGACCGGCGTAGGCGGATTCGGGCGCGGCCACCGAGTCGTCCTCAAAATAGAACTGCCCACCGGAACGCCAGCTCCATAAATCCAGTGCAAAACGGGCAATGGCTACCAGCGCATAAACCGGCAGCCAAATCAGCAGCACGCCGGGCACTTCGTCGGGCAAAAAGTCACGGCTCAGGTTCAGCTTTTGGATAATGGGCGCGACCCGGTCTTCCCGCTGGATGGAATGCTCCAGCCCGGTTACGGAGACCACAACCAGACCCTTCCGCGGGGTTTGGGCGCGGATGGCCTCGCGCAGATCGTCAATTTCTCCGGTCAAACGGACATGCACCCACGGCTTGTCGCTGCGGCTTTCCAGGTCGGCAATGACCTGATCGCGAAAATGGGCATTGTTGAACTGGGCAAAGACGAGGCAGAACCGCTCAGCCGTCTTGATGCGGTTGAGCAGCAGTTCCTTTTGGCGGGGCAGTTCGCGGTGTTCGTTCATAGGAAGTGACTCAAGTGTGCTAAAGTTGAAAGTGACTAAAGTTGGAGTGCAAAAATTTATTTTTGCGTAGACGGTTTGCGTAGACAGACGGATATCAGCAAAATTAAAATTTTGCACTCCTTTGCTTAGGCCTGGGCGGCCTTGTATTTCTTCAATTCGTCCTGGAATTTTTCTAAGCGCACGATGGCCGGGTTGATGTCGTACCAGGGTTTGTCGTTTTCGTATTCGAGAATCCATTCGTTGTTGAGGGCGTCCAAGTCTTTCCGGTCGGGTTCTTTGGCGATTTGTTTGGTATCGTACACGGCGACGAGGTTAGGGAAATAGTGATCGTAAATGGAGCGGTGAAAAGTTGTCACTTCTTCGCTGGTCAAAATATCAATTGTTTGTTGCGTGACCTGTTCGTCGCGGTTATAAATCTGCATCAAGGCGTCGTTCAGCAAGCGGATAAAGACTTTGATATTGCCGCCACTCAATTTGGCCAACTCGGCAATCAGCGCCGGGGATGCGAAGAGTTCTTTTTGATAAGGCAGACGTTTGGTTGCAATTTTTCCCAACTTCTCGATGCCGGGTGCAAAGGGTCTATTGCTGCGCGTGGCGGTAATTTTAACCATAGGCAAAACGATGACTTTGCTATACAATTGTTTGAATCGGCTGGACATGGGCGAGTAAATAGCGCTGATAGGAATCGTGTAAATAATGTGACAGTTCAGGTCGGTAAATGATGAACCGTACTCGCTGAAAAAATCAATATTAGAGCGGCCTTTTTCGGCATCCGTAAATTCAACAACAATTTTTTCCAAGTTATCAATGATGACCACAAGTCCGTTTTCAAACTCCGGCATCTTTTTAAGCTGAGTGTTAACATGGTTAAATACGAAGTTCATCAAATTTATCAAATCAGCCAAGCGCGTTTTGAGCTTTTGCGTAAAGGTGACCTGCGAACGGGTTTTGCTCTTGACCTCATTGGTTAAGCGGGTAAACAATTTCCCCAACAAAGGGATGGAAGGTTCAACTACCAAACCGGCTTCAATATGGGCCGTCAGCTCCTTTTCATCGGCAGTATTATACACCACATCGCCAAACCAGTGCAGGATTTGTTTGCTCAGGTTGTCCGGAATCTTAACGCCGTGCGTATCAGTTTCCCGCAATTGGCGCTCCGTCTCGCGAAAAACGGCCAGAAAAATATCGGGGGGCTCGATCACTGTAAGGTTGAGTTGATCCTCGGCCCGAAAATAGATGACGCGAAATTTTTCGGCGGTAAGCCGCTCTTTGACGGTCTTTAGCTCAGTAGATTTGCCTGTACCTTTGTGTCCGGTAAACAGCAAGTGGATAAACTTGCCGTTTCCCTCATCAGACGGTCGGAATTGCATGTTGGCGGTAATTGCGCTGACAATTTGCTCCGCTTTTTGACGGGGATTACGTCCGCCGCGCACGTCGTCGCATGATTCGTACAACTCACTGGCGGCGGAAATAGGCTGGTCATGCAGCAAATTGCGCATACAGGCGATGACCATGTCGTCATGGGAAATGGAAGCTGACATGTAGATGCTCCTTCACTTAATTTTTGTTGATTTCCAACGGGGTACAGAGCACAAAAAATTAAAACCGGTATTCCTTCTCATTCCCCAATTGATCGCCCAGCTTTAGATAGGTCAACCGGATCGGGCCTTTCAGCGCCGCCGGGATGGTGAACGCGCACTCGTAGCAATCGCCGCCGGCGCAGCGTTTGAGATAGCCGCTATAATCCGCGCCGCCGATAGTCAGCTTAAATTCGGCCCCGGCTTTCAGGTCGGAAATATCCGCAACCTGCGCCGTCAGGGTCAGCGACTCGCCGCCTTTGGCCAATGGACTTGAGAGCGTGTGCGTCTTCAGCGTCGGCGCATCCTGATCCAGCAGAATTGTCCGGGTCAAGCCGGAAGCGTTTCCGACGGCGTCTATCGCCGTCAATTCCAGCGTATTTGCGCCGGGTTTTAGGGTGACAGACTGCGTAAATTTATTGTCGTCGAGCACAACTTCCAAGCTATTTAATTTGAGACTGATTGCCTCCGCGACCCTACCGGTCAAAACCAGCGTCGATTGCCGGGTGGCCGGCGGAACTTCAGAGGCCAGACTTAGTTGCGGCGGTTCATGGTCAACGGCTACGCTAAATCGATCTTCAATGATTTGGCCGCTGGTCAATAATCCCTGTAATATGTAGTCGACTTTGTCTGTCGACAGCTTCAGATTTACGCCAAAACGACCGGCGGCATCGGCAATAGCCGTCACGACTTGAGTCGGATCGTCTTGCGGATAAACGCGCAGCCGCAAACCAGGTTGGGTCTGACCGGTCAAGGTAAAATCGGCTTTGCCGCTGACAAATTGCTTAGGCCCGGTGTGCGGCAACGTCGCATCATAGTTGACCGCGACGGTTTGATCCGGCTGAAAGTAGATATGACGAACGACGCTGGAAATATTGCCGGCCAGATCAATCGCCTCGAACCTCAGCGCATTGTCGCCCGGCTTGAGTTCCCGCGCCGTCTCGAACAAACCGTCGGCGGCCACAGAAATCGGCTGACCGGCCAGCGTCAGACGCGCGTTGATCTCAACTTCGCCGCGGATCGTAATGGCTGCCTGTCGCACAACTGCCTTTTCCGCTGGGCTGTTGACGACCAAAAACGGCGGTTGCTCATCACGCATGATTTTGAAAAAACGCGCCCCGCTCTTGGGGCCGGGCAGTTCATCCGCGTCAATGGCGGCCACACGCCAATAGTAGACGCCTTCTTTCAAATTCTTGCAGTCAAAAGTCGTTTGCGTCAGCGCCTGTTGATTGATCAGCACTTTCACAAAAGAACGGTCTTCGGCCACTTCCAGCCAGTATTTGGCCGCGCCGGGTATTTTTTCCCAGCTTAAGGTCGTCTCGTGAACATAAATTGTCAGGTCGTTTTCCGGCGCGATCAAAACCGGTCCGGGCAGCAAATCCCGCGCCTCAGCCCGTTTGTCTTTGGACATTTTAACGCCCTGGTTTTTATTCAGCTTTAAGGTCACGCCCTGCGTGGTAATAGAGATAGAGCCGTCATAGTTGGCCAGCCGCGTTTCCTGTTGATCTTTACTAACCCAATAGTTGCTGGACTTAACTTCCGTTTGCACACCCGGCACTTCGATCACAAAATTATTTTTCTGCTGACCGCCGACCAACAGCGCATAAATATCGCCTTCCACCAGCACCACTTTGGACTGCTGCTTGCGATCCAGCATATCCACACGCATCTTTTGGATGACGGCCTGCGAGTTTTCGCTGAGCTTAATCCGGCTGTTATCCTGAAAGCGAATTTCGGCGGCGGAATTAGCCAGGGTGCGCACTTTTTCGGCTTCGGCAAATTTTGTTTGCAGTTGGGCTTCTTTCCAGATTAAATCCTGCGGTTTACGGCTTTCCACCTGGCCCGTCCGATCCACCAGCGTGGCTTCTGACGGCTGTGAGCGTTTGCCTTCCGTCTGTTTCAGCGCGGCGTCGGCTTTGGCGGCGGCTGACTTAGCCAATTCGACGCACGAATCCCATTGGCTGAATTTACGCGCCGAAACCGCATCATTTTGCAAGCGGATGGCCTCGGCAATCACGTCCCCGGCAAATACTTTGGCCCCGGCGTCCGTGGCTTTTTTGATGGCTTCGCGGCATTTTTCCAGCTCGACATGGGCGCGGGAAATTTGGTTGGCCGGAATCTTCAGCGCCATGCCCGGCTTGATGTCCGCGGCGCTGGCCAGCTTGTTGGCGCTGAGAATATCCTGCCACAAATCCGGATTATCCAGATATTGGCGGGCCAGACTGCGGGCGTTATCGCCTTCTTTGACGGTGATGGTCAGTGTGGGTTCCGACGCTGCATGAACAGAATCCGGCAAAAGAGCGCATAGCAAAAATCCGATCCAAATTGGTTTTAGTTTTCTCATGGTTGTGTTTCCTTATTGTTTGACCAAATCAAGTGGTACTTGTCTCATATTACGGAGCTGATCGGGTAAAGCAACCCGTCAATTTCGGCCAGCACGTCGGTCAAATCCGGCGGCTGCGCTGCCAATACATCCTCGCCGATATGTTTGTGATGGGGAAAAGTGGCGATTTCCGGGTGATGCGGCGCATTATCATAGCGAAAAATAAGCTGCTCCGCGGCGGTTTGATAGTGGAATTTGTAATTGGTGCGCAAGATATCGCGTCCAGGCGCTTCTTCCAGACGTTCGGTCAGGCTCAGATGTGAGCCATCGAAAAACTGTAATTCTGCTTCAAAAAGGGTGTCCTCGTCGGTCACGTCTAAGCTCATCGCTTCAATCTCAATATCGCCGCGGCTGATTATAATCGTCTCCAAACGATCCACATAGCTATGCAACTTCATGGGTGACCGTCCTGCTTACCGTCAGGTCATCCGGTCGCACGGCCGACCGCATGAGCGCGGCTTCAAGCTTGCGCTTGGTTTTTCGGAAAATCTCATAGGCAGCTGCCCAGGCAATACAGTGCTGCAATTCATCATTCAATACGCCGGCCTGGTATTGCTGATAGAACTCCGCCGATGACAGGCTATACTTCTGCTCATAATGTTGTAATTTTTGCCACATATCCAGCAAATCATCTACCGGATTCGTTTGCGCTTTGGCATCCAGCAAATCCTTTTGCAGTTGTTCGGGCGAGGGTAGTTTGCCGGTATAAGTCAGTCTTGGCATGGTAAGTTCCTTTGGGTTGGAATAGTTATCGGTTGATCGTCGTAATCGTCCTTCATGGTAGAGCGGTTCTGCATTCAATGCCCTTCGTTCGTCGCGGCCTGATCATCCGCCAGCGCGTCCACATTGACTTTGGGGATGGAAAAGCGGAAGGTCGAGCCCTTTTTCAGCTCGCTGGTCACGTAGACTTTGCCGCCGTGCTGCTCGACAATTTCCTTGACCAGCGCCAGGCCGAGGCCGGTGCCGCCGATCTCTTTAACATCCTCGTTATTTTCGACGCGATAGAATTTTTTAAACAAATTGGCCAGATTTTCCTCAGAGATCCCGTAGCCCTTATCGGTGACGGCGACAAAGATTTCGCGGGCTTCCTCTTCGATGCTGACCGTCACTGTTGTTTCCGGCGGGCTGTATTTGACGGCGTTGGAAAAAAGATTCAGGACAACCTGACCGATCAATTCGGGATCTCCAACCGTAACCGTCACACGCTCAGGCAGTTGCAGATCAATCGCAATGTTTTTTTGTGAGGCAAACGTCTCATTGACCGCAATCACTTCCCGCACTACATCCAGAATTTTAAAAGGAATTTTATGGATTTCGGTTTTTCCGGACTCGATGCGCGAAATATCCAAAAACTTGTCGATCAGTTCGCCCAGATGCACCGATTGGCGATAAACAATATCCAAATACTCCTTATGTTCTTCTTCTTCAGGGACAATGCCCATTTTCATCAATTCCGTAAAGCCGCGAATCGACGTTAGCGGTGTACGCAGCTCGTGGGCGACGACCGAAACCAACTCCGTCTTCATCCGGTCTATTTCCTTCTCGCGGGTGATGTTGCGCAAAATAGCAACAACACCGACCAGGCCGCGCCGCTCACTGCTGACTTTGGCCAGATGCGCCCCCAGAACAATGGGCCGAACCTCGCCCGCCACGCGCAAGGTAATCTCCCCACGCACCATCTCTGTTGATTGCAGGGCGTCGGTATGCAAGGCCAGCAGATCGGCATTGGGAACACCGACGGTTAAGGTCTGACCGGCAATCCGACTATTTTCAACCTGAAACCAGCGCTCGATCAGGCTGTTGATCATGATAACGTGATGGGATTCATCGGTAATCAACACACCGTCGGCCATGTTTTTGATCAATTTTTCCAACTTGTTCTTTTCGCTGATAATTCGGTCAATATTCAGCTCGTCGTAAAGCTTGAGTTGAATGGCCATTTGATTGAAAACAATGGCAAATTCGCCGATTTCGTCGTTCGACCGGACATTAAATTTTTGGTTAAAATTGCCTTGGCCAATGGCCTGCGCCCGCCGCGCCAGCGCTTTGATCGGCCGGCTGATTTGACGGGCAAACACAATCGCCCCAACAACCGCGCCGGTAAAACCCACCGCCAGCCATAGCAGCAGATTAAACAGCACTTTGGAGACGGTCAGATAAGCATCCGCCTCGCTGCGTTCCACAAACACCAGCCAGGGCAGCGGGTCCGGAAAAGCCGAAACCGCCAGCATCGTCTCTCCGCTCGGTCGTTGATAGAGCGTAACACTGGGGGAATGCGCGGCGGCGGCGGCCAGTCTGGTTTTGGCATCGGCCACGATTTTAAGATTGGCTAAATCGGGGCGTTCTTTATTGAACAGCTCACGCCCGGCATTATCGGTGATGATGACGGTTCCGGCATAGAGGTACGCCTCTTCTTTGATACGATGAACCATTTCCGTCAGGCTGATAAGGGCGGTTAAACCGGCCGGTGCGTCGTTAAGCGAGTTCTTGAGCGGCAGCGAGATCGGCATGAGCCATTGGTTGATTTCCGCGACATAAAACACCTCGCCGATGATGGGCAAAAAGCTGCGCGAATACAGTCCGGGGAACTTCCCCTCCGGCCAAAGACTGCTCAAATCGAACCCGGTCGCCTGGGTCGCTGTTCGCAAATCATCCCGCGCCAGCAGCACCGGCGGTAGATTTTCCGCGGAAAGTTGCAAGGCCACGATGTCGTGGGCATCAATCAGGCCGTTGCGCATCAGGGATACTTTTGCCGGCACCGGCAGATCAGGATTGTCAATAGCGTTGCCGATCAGCAACAGCGGCGTTTCCCAGTTTGTGTACTTGCCGGTGATTTCCCGCGTAATCTGATCGCCGGCATGCAGCAGCTCTTCATTAACCGAGCTTTTCAACTCATTCTTTATAATCGTGACAAT
Organism: uncultured Gemmatimonadota bacterium; assembly: GCA_964404765.1. GTDB lineage: Bacteria > 4572-55 > 4572-55 > 4572-55 > 4572-55 > CAYOLL01. Next base: position 66,475 of record CAYOLL010000006.1, read on the forward strand.
GGAAACGCCGGCAATTCCCAATGGAATTACGGCTACAAAAATAGAAAAAAGCAATAATTTGGTCCGAAAAGTCAGCTTCATGATACCACCTTTTTAACTGTTTTCACCGGAAACAAGACGAATTTACAATACTATGACATTGCAGGACTGTCAATAAAAATACCATATTCAATATAAAACACTTGCTCAAATTTAAAATACTATCCAAATTGAAAGGGAGCGCTTTTTTATCAATACACTGTCATATCGTATCCGCTCAGAAACTTCGGGCAAAGCCGGATTGTCATTCTGCAAGAATCTTGTCGCAAATTTGCAGTCTGCAGCAAGATGCTTTCAGCATGACAAATGGGTTGTCCCCTGACTTTTTGAGGAGATACATCATCTCTTACTCGGCAGGTTCCGCAATGCCTTTAATCACTTTTAGAAACGATAAGATATTTCATGAAGACGATGTCGAGCAAACCTTGCTGGACATGGCGCTCAAACATGGTGTTCTGCACACCCATATTTGTGGCGGCCGGGCGCGATGTTCCACCTGCCGGGTGATTGTGGAGCAAGGTCTGGAAAATGTTGACCCGCGCAACGAGGTCGAGCAAAAGCTGGCTGACGAAAAGGGTCTCGAAGACCGTGTCCGGCTGGCCTGCCAGATGCGTTTTCACGGGGATATAACCGTTCGGCGGCTGGTGATCGACAGCGAAGATATTTTTCTGCTGAAGTGTCAATCGGCAGCCAGTCTCGGGCGGGAAGCCAATATAGCAATTCTGTTTAGCGATATTCGGGCTTTTACGACTTTCTCGGAAAATCACCTGCCGTATGATGTTATTCACATGCTGAACCGCTATTTTTACGACGCCGGTGAGGCCGTCCTTAAGCACGACGGTTTTATCGACAAATATATGGGCGACGGTCTGATGGCGTTGTTCGGTCTAAAATCCGACGATCCCGGCAGCGTCTGCCGCAACGCCGTTGAAACGGGGTTGGCCATGCTCAAAAGCCTGGGCGGTTTAAACACATATTTGCGACAGCAATTTGAAGTCGAATTTAGTATCGGCATCGGCATTCATTATGGCCAGGCCATTGTCGGCGAAATGGGTCATCCGAGCAAGCGGCTGTTTACCGCCATCGGCGATGTGGTCAACATCAGCAGCCGTATCGAATCGGCTACCAAAATCTACCAAACCCCGTTGCTGATCTCCGAAGCCGTTGCCGAACATGTGCGCGAGACCGTGCCGTTGGGCCGGACATTCGAAGCCGAGCTGAAAGGGAAAAGCGGTATGTATCGGCTGTATGAAGTTGTCCCTTAGTATCTCGTTATTTTGTCCTGAATTCGGAGAATCCAATAGGTGACCGCCGCCCGGAAGATTATTTGGCCAAACGCTGGCTGATTGGGCTGACATTTGGGGTAGCAGGCGGCAAGCGATCCGATGCTATCAAAAAATAAAAAAAAATTTAGCCAGGACTTTCACCTTGATCTGAGGCGACAGCGCATGAAATGGTTGCAAAATTTGCTTGCCGACAAGAAAAGTTCCGGCCTGGAAGCAAACCCTCATAATCGTGAAATTCTGGCTTTCCTAAAAGCGAAGAATTTGATTGAAGGCGTACCGGCCCTGGCCGATTCCTGGTATCTGCCGATCACCCAATTGCAGACGCATCCCGATCTCATGGATTGGCTGGAAAAAGCGGTAGCCGCCACAGCGCCGCCGGAATTGCGCAAAGCGGTTTATGGCCAGCCGGTAGTTATAACCCCAAATCGCGTTATTTTTTGTATCGCTCGCGGCACGCACCAAATTTTGCTGCGACTCAAGCCGGCAGATGTGACAGGCGGCGACATAAAGCCCAAAAAAGCCGCCGGCCTCAGCGAAGACTGGTATTTTCTGGAGGCGTGGCTGCAAGTCAAGAAAGTCGAGGATTTTTTAACCTGGTATGAAAAAGCCAGGACGTACGCCGTATCAAAAAGCTAAAACATATTGGAATAGCAAACTTCAGTTTGCCGCAACGCCATGCAAGCTGAAGTTTGCTACTCCGGCTTCAAACTTTCCAAATCTTAAAAACCCTCTTCTTCTAACCGAATAAAGGTAAATTTCCATGAAAATAACTTCCGCCGAATATCTGATTAGCGCCGCCGGTTTGAGCCAGCTACCGACAACCGGGCTGCCGGAAATTGCATTTTCCGGGCGCTCTAACGTGGGCAAGTCCTCGTTAGCCAACAAAATTTTGAATCGCCGCAGTCTGTTTAAAACCAGCGTCACGCCCGGCAAAACCCGCCTGCTCAATTATTTTCTGATCAACAACGCTTTTTATTTTGTGGATTTGCCCGGCTATGGCTATGCCAAAGTTTCGCAGGCCGAGCGCGATGGCTGGCGGCAGTTGATCGAAGACTATCTGGAAAAACGCGATACCCTCCATCTGGTGGTGCAGTTGCTGGATGCCCGTCTGGAGCCGCAAAAACCGGACATTCAAATGGTCGAATATCTGCGCTATTATGAGATTCCGTTTACACTGGTGGCAACCAAAACCGACAAGTTGAAAAATAAGGATCGCAAGAATTTGAAAATACTGCGCGAGACTTTTCAAGTGCAGCAGCTTATCGAGTTTTCGGCGATTACCGGGCAAGGCACGGACAAAATTTGGAGCGCGATCACCCACATCTTGCAAATGGAGCCCGCTCCCGAAACCCTTCCGCCGGCGAACCAATAGCACACCTCAAGCGCCGCGTTTCTCAAATTTCCAATCTCAAGGAGAATCTTATGCCGCTCGTTTTCATTCTACGACAATGCCGGGTAATGACCTGCCTGGCGCTGTTGCTCGTCATTCCGAATGCCGCTTTGGGTCAGAGCGCGCCGGAATTGATTGATCTCAGCTTGGAAGAATTGCTCAATGTTACCATCACCTCGGTGTCCAAAAAGGCGGAAAAGCTGTCCGAGGCTCCGGCCGCCATCTTTGTGCTGACGGCGGAAGACATCCGGCGCTCCGGCGCGTCCACAATTGCCGACGCGCTGCGCTTGGCGCCCGGTGTGCAAGTCGGCCAAATAGACGCCAGCATTTGGGCGATCAGCGCGCGCGGTTATAACGGTCGCTTTTCCAACAAGCTGCTGGTGTTAATTGACGGTCGCTCGGTCTACACGCCCATGTTTTCCGGCGTTTACTGGGAAGTGCAGGACGTAATGCTGGAGGATGTGGAGCGGATCGAGATCATTCGCGGGCCGGGCGCAACCTTGTGGGGCGCCAACGCGGTCAACGGGATCATCAACATTATCACCAAAAAGGCGGCGGACACGCTCGGCGGCTTGATTACTGCCGGCGGCGGTTCGGAGGAGCGCGGCTTCGGTCAGGCGCGTTACGGGACCCGGTGGGGCGCGGACAATCACGTTCGTTTTTACGCCAAATACTTTGATCGCGACGCTTTCACGGACGCTGGCGGCGACGCTTTTGGCGATCAATGGCAAGCGGTTCAGGGCGGCTTCCGCGCGGACGGCGCACTGCCCGGGAAAATAAACTGGACGCTGCAAGGCGACTATTATGACGGCGAGTTGGGTCAGCGCCAGAAAACGCCGTCCTTTACCCCGCCGTATCTGGAAATCGCCGATGTGGAGAACCCGGTCAAGGGCGGCAACCTGCTGGGCCGCCTGGAAAAGCGGCTGTCCGGGCAATCGGACCTGAGTTTGCAATTCTACTATGACCGTGCCGACCGCCAAGAGCCGACCATCAAACAAGAAGTGACGACGTACGACCTGGAATTTCAACATCGCTTTACCGGCATCCAGCGCCATGAGGTCATCTGGGGTTTGAATTTTCGAGCGCTTTCCGACCGGACGCGCGGCTCGGTCTTTGCCCGGCTTGATCCGGCCAATTCGTCGCGGCAATTGGTCAGCGCTTTTATCCAAGATGAAGTCATGCTCGTCAAAGACCGCTTTTTTGTGACGCTCGGCTCCAAATTCGAGCATAATGAGCACACCGGCTGGGAGGTTCAACCGAATGCCCGCTTGCAATGGCTGGCCCATCCACAGCATACCGTGTGGGGAGCGGCTTCACGCGCGGTGCGGACGCCGGACCGCAGCTCGACAGGCATTTCGTTTGTGTTTCAGGCACTGCCGCCGGGCGCGCTGGATCCCAATGTGCCCTTTCCGACGCTGTTGACCTTTACGGGCAGCCCGGAGTTTGAATCGGAAACGATGTCGGCCTACGAGATCGGCTATCGCTTTCATCCCAACAAATATCTGTTTGTTGATCTGGCCGGATACCGTTTCGACTACGACAAACTGTCCGGCGCGCTGGTGAACCCGGCCGGGGCCGTCTTCAACATGACGCCGACGCCGCATCTCACCATTCCGGCGGTCATCAGCAACGTCAATGACGCCATATCGAGCGGCTTTGAAATTGTTGTTGATTGCCGGCCGACGGATGCCTGGCGGCTGCGCGGCAGCTATTCCTATCTCAATTTTGCGTATGATAGCGCCGTCCCCGGAGCCGCCGAGCGGGAAGAAGGTTTTAATCCCAAGCATCAGGCCGCGCTGCAATCTTTCTTGACCGTTTTGCAAAAATTTGAAACGGACATTACCGCCCGTTTTGTGGACAAGCTGCCATACGCCAAAATTGACGGCTATACGACGTTCGATCTGCATCTGGGCTATCGCCCGATGCCGCAACTGCTGCTGTCGCTGGTTGGACGCAACTTGACCGAAGCCCGGCACCGGGAGTTTGAGGTGGACTATTCGGCGATTGTTTCATCCGAAGTGGAGCGCAGTTTTTACGGCGCGGCGACGTGGAAGTTTTAACCCGTTTCTGCGCTCAATCACGGCATTGACTTGAAATTTTACAGAATGTGGTTTTTCAGCCCCGATAGGGGCGTCCCGTTTGTAGCCCGCAAAGTCT
>CAYOLL010000007.1:0-69626 GCA_964404765.1 uncultured Gemmatimonadota bacterium
CGATGTTGCAATAAGCGGTGCAGGCCAGGCGCTTCTGCTGACATTTTTCGGCCACGACCAACTGCTTGCGATAGCCGGCCAACGCCTGTTCCAATTCGTTTTGCCGGCGGTGAATAATGCCAATATAGCCCCAAATCTTACCGACGATAATTTCATCGCCAAGCGCTTCGGCTCGCTCCAACGCCAGACGCAGCGTGTTCAGGGCGTCTTCGGTCTTGCTCTGCTTCAGGAAAATAACGCCTTTGTGCATGATGGCCAGCATCTCATCGCCGGGCGCATCGAGCACAGCCAAAAGGGTCTGCGCTTCGGTCAAAATGCTTGTGGCGTCATCAAAACGGCCTTTCTCCTGCGTCACGATGCCAAGCCGGATTTTGGCACGGCCCAGGCGTAACCCGTCTTTGGACTGCTCGGCCAATTCGGCGGCCTGCTGCGCGGCGGAAATACTCTCGTCCCAGCGTCCGACTTGATGCAGCACATCGGCTTTTTTAAGCAGGATATCGATCAACAACAATGGGTCTTTTAGCTGTTCGATCATGGCGTCGTAATGCCCGATGGCGCGTTGATTGGCAAAATGGGCTGTGGCAATGGCCGCGGCTTTCTGCAAGTAGAACAGCGCTTTGGCCGGCTGATCGGCACGCTGATAGTGATAGGCCAATTCTTCAATATAGGCATCCAGATCACGGCCGTAAATTTCTTCCATGCGGCGGGCGATATGGCCGTGCAAAACTGCCGGCTGTTCGATCAGGCGAATAGCGGCGTCACGGATGGCGTTATTGGCCGGATGGTAGAAGAAAAAGCCTTCAATTTGATCCGTTGTGGCCAGCTCAAACAACTCCAGATCGCGCAGGCAGCTTTCCAAAGAGGCGTCAATCAATCCGGTCAGCATTTGCTCCAACACTTCGGCGCGTGTGCTTTGGCCCAGCAGCGCCAGCGCTTGCAGACAGGTCATGGCCGGAGCGGGCAGACCGCAAACGCGTAGCCGCGCGGCAACAATTTCCGTCAGAGATTGCGGAGTGTCAATGGTCTCAATCGGGCCTGTCAATTCCCAGCGTAAGCCGCGCCGAACCAATTGCTCGGACTCTATCAGCGTCTTTAAAAATTCCTGCAAATACAGGGGGTTGCCGCCAACTTTTTTCAAAATACCGGGAATCGCCTGCCGCAGAGAATCGCCCGTCCAATTTTGGCCGAAGACGGCATGGATGTAGGCTTCGATTCCGGCGCGGTTAAAGGGACGCAACTCTATCTCCCGCAGGCGCCCGCGCTGCTTTAGCTGGTTCAGCGCGGTTTGAATCGGCAACGGCATTTTATCGCGGCAGCAACCGAAAATGTGCAGATTTTCCGCCAGGTCGCCCTTAACCAGAGGGGCTTGCGTGTCCGATTTGGCGGCTTTTTCGTCAAGAGGTAGCTCTGCGGCCCCTTTTTCTAAAGGAGCGTTTTCGGGGGATAATTTAAACAACAGCTCGGCCATAACCTCGATGGTGCCCTCGTCAGCTTGATGAATGTCGCTGAAATACAGGGTAATCTTTTGCTCACCGGCAGCGGCGTACGCCAGCAGAAATTGGGTAATGACTTCGGTTAAAAGACCGCGCTCGGTTTTAGGGTCCTGGGCCGGATTGGCATCCATCGCCATCAGGCAGGGGTGGTGTGGCAGCAGCTTTTTAAGCTCCGGGCCATATCTCCGCACCAGCTCGTCGGAGGCTGAAAGCAGACACTCGGTGATAATGTCCATAAAAGGCGAGTATGTTTTGCTGATATGAGACAGGCACACGCCCTCGATAAACAGATGGTTATGGAGCTGGCAATATTTACGCAGCTCGGCCATCAGGCGGCTGCGGCCCTGACCCGGCTGACTCTTGATCAACATGAGCTCGTGAGACGCCGGACCCTCTACCCGCCGGATTAACTCGGCCAATTCCGCCTCGCGGCCCACAAAACCGGCCCCCAACACGTATGCCGCGCGGGTTTCTGCGGTTTCGACCGGGAAATCGGTCTGCAGATGCAGATTCAAATCGGAAATGACTTCGGCGCAGGATTGATAACGATCCTTGGCCTCGTAGGCGGTCATGCGCTGCACAATCTGACGCAAGGCCGGATAAGGAATTTTTTCCAGAGCCAGCCGGTTGTTTTTTTCAAAGTCATTAGGGCTTTTCAGCAAGTCGAGGATTGTGCGCGACTGCGCGGCGTTAAAGATCAGTTCGCCGGTCAGCAGTTCATAAAAAGTTACGCCGGCGGCATAAATATCTGCGCGATGATCCACCTGGCCGGTCAACGCCTCCGGGGCCAGATAGAGCAGCGTTCCTTTTGTTTGTTTTTCCAGAGTGGCGCTCAAATCGGCCAGACCAAAATCCAAAATCTTTAAGCTGTCAGCCTTCAGCTTCCAGCCTTCAGCTTCCGGCGGCTGGCCGCTGAAATCTGAAAGCTGAATGCAAATATTTGAAGGTTTAACATCACGGTGAAAAATACCGCGGCTATGCATAAATCCCAGGCCGCGGCACAAGGCCGCCATCATCGCCGCCGCTTCCGCTAATTCCAGGCGGCGGGCCTGCTTCAGTACGTCGGACAGCGGCTGACCGGTGACATATTCCATGGTGATAAAATAGGTTTTGCTGCTTCGATCCCAGCCAAAGTCATAAACGCCGGCCAGATTGGGATGGCGCAAGCGGGTCATGATGTCGAACTCGCGGCGGAAACTCTCCACCATTTGGGTATTTAAGGAGTCCGGGCGGATGGTTTTCAGCGCCACCGGTTGATGGCCGCGCAGCGCGTCTTCGACCAAAAAGACTTTGCCCATGCCCCCTTCGCCCACAGTCTCGATGACCAGATAGCGGTTATTGATCATTGGCGCGTCGGCGCGAGCCGCCGTCAGGGTCTGAATACGCTTGCGATAAGCATTTAGCGGCATTTGACGGTACATGACCTGGTAAAGCTCGGTGGCCCGGCGGGCGTAATCAAGCCGATGCGTCATTTCGTAGAGTGAGTCGTATATTTTGACTTGCCGGCTTTTTTCTGAGAAACCTTGCGAAGGCTTTATTGGCAGTCCGACGGGACTATCCGGCAGCGTGCTGGCAAGTTTTAGCATACGCCCAACCACATCTTTTTGGGTCTGCGGCGTTGAAGGAACTTGATTATACTCAATTTTTAACTTCAGGATTTCGGCGTCAAAAATGGTGTCCGGCTGATTACATTGGCGCGCCCAAACGCCGGTTTGCTGGGCATAAGCCCAGGCCAGATCGACGCGGCCCTGATCGAGATATAGCAGTGCGCCGCGGTAGTACATTTCCGGGTAAAAATAGTCCAGATGCAGCTCTTCCATCAACTGGGCCGCCTGGCGGTAGGCTTCTTCGGCTTTGGCAAAGTTTTGCAGCGCCCGATACACATTCGATATGTTGGCCAGTGTCTGACATTTGCTGCGCCGGTCGCCGATCTCATCCGCCAGCAGCAGGTTGCGCTCAAAGCAGATGAGCGCCTCGTCGTAGGCTTCGGCCTCGCAGTGCAAGTTGCCTATGTTACAGCGCGCATTCAGTATGCCGCGCTTGTTGCCGATTTCCTGCGCGATTTTAAGCCCCTCGTCATAATAGCGCATAGCCAGGCGGATTTCGCCGCGCCGGCTGGCCACTATCCCCTGATTATTGAGTGCGCCGGCGATCATCTGCCGATCACCGGTTTCGCGGCAAAAATCCGCCGCCTGACGAAAATGTTCCGCCGCCCCGTCGAGTTCTCCGCGTTCCAGAGCGATGGCGCCGATGTTCAAATGGGCCTGGGCTAGTCCGGCCCAATCGCCCAATTCTGTGGTCAATTCGATGTGCCGGCGATAGCATTCTTCAGCTTCATTCAGGCGGCCCTGCTTCCAATGCACGGTGCCGATGGCCGCGTGTACGACTCCGTCGAGCGCTTTGTCGCCGGCCGCTGCAAAGGCCGCCTGCGCCGCGGACAGAACTTCCAGCGCCGCCGGATAGTCAGCCATGCGTTGCTGCAGAACACCCAGCCGTAATTGGCCCAAAGCTACGCGCGCGGCGTCATGGTGGTTCTGCGCCAGCCGCAGGGCTTGTTGGTAGACATGCCGCGCCTCGTCTCTTTGTCCGGCTTGTTCCAGCGTCTGTCCCTTATCCAGCAGCGTCTCTATGCAGGCCGGATCCGTCTGTGGAATATAGCCGAGCATCAAGTCGTAGTCGTGTATGGCAGCGGTATTCTGCCAGGCTCTGGCCTTCTTTTGGGCGGCGCAGCGTAAATAATGAACAGCCTTATCAGCCCGTCCGGCCTGATGGTAGTGCCAGGCCAAGTCTTCGGCGATGTCTGCGACTTGTCCCTCGTATGTAGCTTCGAGGCGCTCCGCCAACAGACCATGCAGGGCAGGCGGATCGACTATCTGGCCGATGATGGCTTCGCGCAGGGCGGCGTTGGGCAAGCGGTAGAATATCGCTTCTTCAATCACCTGGCCGACGATTAATTCATGGCGCTCCAGACTGCTTAAAGTAACTTCTAAATCGGTTGTTAAATGTTCGATCAGGATATCGTTTAATCTTTCCAGACTGATGCTGTCGCCAAGCAGCGCCAGCAGTTGCAGGCACAGCAGCGCGGCCGGTTCGAGCTTTAGCCGCTGTAAACGTCGGCCAAGCAATTCTTTTAACGTGGCGGTCAGGGAAATCTGGTCGATTGGACAGGTCAGCTCCCATTGCGTTCGCGCACGGGCAATGAAGCCGTTTTCCACCAGAAACCTGACGACTTCCTGCAACATTAAAGGGTTTCCGTTCACATTTTTGACGAGAACGGGCAGAGCGGTCAGCAAAGACCCGGCAATGGCCTGACGACCAAAAACCGCTTGCAGATAGCGTACGGTCATTTCTTCATTAAAAGGCGGAAGATTGAGACGGGCCAGGCGGCCTTTTTCGCGTAAAACTTCCAGCCGGGAGTTTACGCGTGGGTTTTCTTCGTCACGCAGTGAGGCAAACAGCCGCAAGCGGGCCGGGCCTGTTCTGAGCGGCGTCGAAGGGTCGCCGGATTCTTGAAGCGCGGCCTGCTGAAGTTTATAAAGAAGTTCGGTCAAAACATCCAGCGTCGCATCGTCGGCATCGCCAAGATGGTCAATAAAAAAGATCACCGGCGTTGGCTGCGTGCAGGCATAGTCCCGCAAATAGCCGGACAGCGCCTGGGTCAAAATATCGTGCTCGGTACCGGGATCGCTGGCCGGCTGCGATGGCACAGCGGCTAACTGCGCTTCGTGCGGCAGCAGCTTTTTGATTTCCGGGCCATAGGTAGCAATTAAGCTTTCCGGCGCCGTCAACAGAGATTCGCTGATAATGTCCAAGAGCGGCAGGTAGGCTTTAACGACGGGTGTGGCGCAGCCGCCTTCCAAAAAGAGGATGTTTTTTAACCGGCAATGCTTGCGCAATTCTTGGAATAGGCGTGTGCTGCCGCTGCCGGCTGGTCCGGTGATGAGATAGAGTTTGGCAGCAGCCGATGGATCGCCTTGTCCGGCGCTATCCGCCACCTCGATCAATTGGGCTAATTCTTCTTCGCGGCCTACAAAGCCAGCGCCTAAAATATAGGCAGCGCTGGTTTCCGGGGTTTCCAGAGGAAAATTTTGACCGGTAGTCTCGTTGATGGCGAGAATCACTTCTGTTGCCGATTGATAGCGTTCCGCCGGATCAAAGGCCAGCATTCGCGCCAGCAGCCGGCGGAACTGCGGCGGAGCGGCCTCCAGCGCCATATCGCGCTGCCGGAGATATTTGTCGCTGTGGCGCAGCAGGCTGAGGATGTTTTCCGACCGGTCGGCGTCATACAAAATCTGCCCGGTCAGCAGTTCATAAAATGTCATGCCCAATGCATAAATATCCACGCGCGGATCGATTTGTCCGCGCAGCACTTCCGGAGCCAGATAGAGCAGCGTGCCTTTGGCCCGCGACCGGTCGGAAGCATCCAGGTCGGCCAGGCCGAAATCCATAATTTTTAAGCTGTCAGCTTTCAGTTTCCAGCTTTCAGCCTCAGTCGGTTGACCGCTGACCACTGAAGGCTGATCGCTGTTTGCTGAAAGCTGCAGGCTTATGTTTGAGGGTTTAATATCCCGGTGCAATATCCCCCGGCTGTGCATAAACGCCAGGGCGCGGCACAGATGGACAATCATTTCGGCGATGGCCAGCGGCGGTATGGTCTGCTTTTGGCGGATCATATCGGACAGTAAGCGGCCATCCACATATTCCATCGTTAAAAAATAGTTTTGTTTAGCCTGGTCCAAACCAAAGTCATAGACCCGGATTAAGTTGGGATGCTTGAGCCGGGCCATCACTTCAAACTCGGTTTGAAAAGCGCTCAGGCTGTGGGGACTGATTAAGTCGTTTTTGATCGTTTTGAGCGCAAATTTTTGATAGCCAAGCAGCGCGTCCTCGACCAGATAGACCTCGCCCATGCCGCCTTCACCCAATTTATTTAAAATGCCGTAGCGATGGTTGATCATGGTAATTGTTTCGTTTTGGGTCTGGCCGGCCAGGGCCTCGACGCACGCTTTATATGCCATCTTCGGCGTGTGTTCAAATAGACGGCGATAAAGCGCCAGCGCTTTCTGCTGGTAGTTGACGGACCTGGTCAGACGATAGAAGTCATAGGTGAGCGCGGCGTGTTGATCTTCGCTCTCGGCCAGGTCCCACAGCGCTTCCAGTTCGCGCAAGGCCTGGGCTTTATGTTTGCGGCTCTTCAGCCGGATTTCCAGCAGCCGGCAGCTAAAAAGCATGTCGCCGCGTCCGACTTCTCCGGCCAGCGTTTTGGCCTCGGCGGCGGACTGTCCGGCGCCGGCAAAATCCCCTGTGCGTTCTTGCAAATCCGCCAGACCATACAAGAACTCGGCCAGATAATATTTTTGCTGCAGTTCCCGGCCAATCCCGATCGCTATGTCATAACAGGCGCGGGCTTGCTCATAGCGCATTTGCTGCTTATGTACATCGCCCATGTTGTTGAGCGCAATGCACTGGCCCAGCCGGTTGCCCATCTCCACCGCCATCTTATGGTAGCGTATATGACAGGCCATGGCGGATTCGGCGTCACCGGTATCGCTATAGATCACGCCCAAATTGCCGACAGCGGCGCTGATACCATGACGGTCGCCCAGTTCGGTCGAAATGTTCAAATTTCGTTGATAGCAGACGATGGCCTGGGAATAATCGCCCAGATCGGCATAGACATTGCCCAGGTTACCGATGGCCACGCTGATGCCTTTGCGATCCGCCAGCGCTTCAGAAATCGCCAAATGTTTCTGGTAGCAAGTCCGGGCCTGTTCCAGATGGGTCTGGCTGTAATACAAATTGCCCATGCCGCCGGCAATGCGGCCGAGCATCTTTTGATCGCCCAGTTCCTCGGCCAAAAGCAGTTGGCGTTGATAGAAACCTTCGGCCTGCTTGTAATCGTCCTGCAATTCGTACAGGTGACCCAATCCGCCCAACGCTTCGGCTTGCGCGGCTTTTTCGCCCATTGCCACGCACCGTTCCAACGCGATGATCAAGAGGTCTCGGGCGGCGTCATAATTGCCTTGTTTAGACAGGACATCGGCCAGCGCCGTCTGCGCGCGGGCTATCGCAAGCCCCAGTGCGTTCTGGGTCGCCAAATCCAGCGCCTGCTGATAGATGGCCAAGGCCTCCGACCATTGCCCGGTTAAAACGGACAGCTCGCCGATCCGGCTAAGCAGGGCCAGTTTTTGCGGCGGTTCCGTCGTCCGGTTCAGGCAGCGGGTATAGAAATCAATGGCTTGTTGATTGGCATAGCGGCGGGCAGCCTTATCGCCGGCCAATTCAAGATAGCGGGGCGAGGCCGCGCTGTCGTCGGCCAATTCCTGGTGGCAGGCCAATATTTCGATCACGTCATCGAGCCGGTCGGCATACAAAGTTTCCAGACCCTGCACGATATGGCGATGCAGCGCCGCCGGGTCTGGCAGCATGGCCGGTATAACCTCTTTTAAAGCGTGATGGGTCAGGCAGCCGTGAACGATGTCGGCGTCTATCTCCAGCCGGACAAAACCATTCCGCTCCAGATCGGCTAAGGCTTCCGGCAGATCACCGGCTTGCAAGTCCTGCGTCAGGGCGGACAGCCATTCCAGCGGCACCCGGTCGCCCAGCAGGGCCATCAATTGCAGAACGCGCCAGGCCGCCGCTGAAAGCGGCGCATGGGTTAGACGGTCGCGCACCCAGCCGGGCATGTCCAAGTTAAAATCGGCTTCATCCGGCGGCAGGGCCATGTCCCAAGTCAAACCCGCGCGGGTGATGCGGCCCTGATCCAGCCAGGCAGTCAGCAGTTGCTGCAGATAAAGCGGCCGGCCATCCAGACGGCGATGCGCTTCCAAAATGGCATGGGTCAGGACGGGGCTGCAGCGTTGGTCGCCAAAAATCGCCGTCAGATAGGCCGCGGTCTCGGCCGGATTAAAAGGGGCTAAGGTCAGACGATCCAGCCGCTCTTTTTTCTGCAGCGCCAGCAAAAAGCTTTCGACCGTTTCGACCGGGGTGTCGTTAAGCGTAGTGAACAAGCGCAGCCGGCTTAAGCGGCATTCGTCCAGCGACAAATGATAGAGCAGCTCGGCCAGCGTTTCCAGGCTGGCTTCATCGGCCAGATGCAGGTCATGAATCAGACAAATCGTTTCCGGCGTCTGATGTTCGGCGCAGGCCAGCAGCAGGCCGCAGATGGCCTGGATCAGCAGGCGGCGCTCAATCTGCGCTTCTTCGCCTGGCGCCGCCGGAATATCCGCCAGACGCGGATGGGCCGGAAGCAGTTTTTTAAGCTGGGGGCCAAAGGTGTGGGCAGCGGATGGCGGAGCGTTCAGCAGCGCTAGGGTCACAATGTCGATAAATGGCGCAAAGGTCGTGACCGCCCGGGCCGGGCAATCGCCTTCCATAAAAATGCGGTTTTGTAATTGGCACTGCTTTTTAAACTCGCGCATCAGCCGGGTTTTGCCGCTGCCGGGCCGGCCCTGTATTGCCAGCAGGGTGCGCCCGGTTTGCGGATTTTCCACATGTTGTTTTAGACGGATCAGGTCAGCAGTCCGCCCGACAAACGCCGCGCCGGAAACATAAGCCGCGCGGGTTGCTGCTGTTTCTAAGGGATAATGTGCGCCGGCCAGGCGGTTTAAATCCAGGATAATCTCCACGCTGGAGACATAGCGGTCAGCCACATTATAAGCGGTCATTTTACCGATGATTTCGCGCAAGACGGGATTGTTGACGCGCTCCAGAGCCGGCAGCCGCTTGCTATCAAACACATGACTGTTTTTGAGTGAACTGATGATGCTTTGCGATTCATGCGCGCCGTAAAAAATCTGGCCGGTCAACAACTGGTAGAAGGTAATGCCCAGCGCGAAAATGTCGGCGCGGTGATCGTTCTGGCCGGTTAAAATTTCCGGGGCCATATACAGTAATGTGCCTTTGGTCTGCTTTTTCTCCACCGGCCCCAAATCGGCCAGGCCAAAATCCAACAGTTTTAAGCTGTCAGCTTTCAGTTGCCAGCTTTCAGCCTCCGTCGGTTGACCGCTGATAGCTGAAAGCTGAAGACAAATATTGGCCGGTTTGATATCGCGATGCACAATGCCGCGGCTGTGGATAAATTCCAATGCCTGGCACAGGTTGACCAGGATTTGCACGGCCAGCGGTTCCGGCAAAATCACGCCTTCCTTGAGCGGTGCGCCCGGCACATAATCCATGGTCAGATAATAGCTGCCGGTCGCTTCATCCAGGCCAAAATCATAGACGCGGGCCAGGTATGGATGGTACAGCCGGGTCATGACCTCAAACTCTTTTTTGAAGCTGTCCAGAATCTCCGGCTTAATCAGATTGCGCTTAATCGTTTTGAGCGCCAGCCGTTGCCGGTCGCGCAGGATGTCCTCGACCAGATAAACATCGCCCATGCCGCCTTCGCCCAATTTCCGGACGGCCAGATAACGATTGTGGATATAGGTGGGATAAGGCTGAAAGTCGGCTTTTCTCAACTCTTCGGCGCGTTGCTGCGCGGCCTGCCGGCCGGTTTGACGGTAGACCTCGGTATAGCGGGCGATGGCTTCATTACGGTATGATTCGTCGAGCGTCATCAGGTAGAGCTCGTAGCACAAGTCGGCGCGGAACTCTGGGCTTTCTTCCGCCGCCAGCATTGCCGCCAATTCCTTGACAATCTGCTGGCGCTGTTCAGCGACCCAGGCTTTGCGGTAGGCGATCTGGGCGATGAAGAGCCGGCTGCGGCGGAGCGATTCCGGGTGGTTGACCGTCTCGGCCAGTTTTTTCAGTTCGGCCGCGGTTTCCTGCGCTTCGTCCAGTTTGTTGTAGTGCAGCAAGATTTGTACTTTGATGATGAGTTTAAAAACAAGGCCAACCTTGCGATCCAGTTCACGCTCAATCGTAATGGCTTGATTGACATACGTTTCGGCCTGGGCGTAGTCGCCCTGCTCGCGCAGCAGATTGGCCATATTGCCCAGGGCAATGGCCACGCCGCGTTTAAAGCCGATTTCTTCGGAAAATTCAAGCTGCTTGCGATAGTTGGCAATGGCTTCGGCATAGCGGCCCAGAAGGTGGTAGGCCGAACCCAGATTCCCGGCGCTCATCGAGATGGCGCGTTTATCGCCGATTTCTTCGGCTAAGGTCAGCCGGCGCTTGTAATAGCTGATTTCACGCTGGACATCGCCGATCTCGCCGTAACAAACGCCCAGGTTGTTTAGCGCTGCGCCAATCAGCTTTTTATCCCCGATCTTTTCGCCAATCACCAATTGTTTGGAAAAATATTCTCCGGCTTTTTGATGTTGACTCTGCATCCCGTAGACGCGGCCAAAATAGTTCATGACATTGCCGATCGTGCGCGAATCATCCATCGCCTCGGCAATGGCCAGTTGTTGTTCATAATAAGCCAGGGCTTGTGAATATTCGCCTTTATCGGCGTGAATGGTGCCCAAATAGCCGTAGGCCGTTGCCTCGCCCGAACGATGGCCCAGCCGCCGGCAAATTTCCAGAGCCTGCTCGATCAGGGCCCGGCCTTCGGCCACATCGCCGCGGGTGCGCAGCAGTTCGCCCAGGCGCAGTTTGCAGTCACCGATCAGCTTTTCATGGGCCAGGGTTTGGGCCGTCGCCAGGGCCAGCCGATAATCATTCAAGCTTTGATTCCACAGGCCGATCAATTCCTGAATATACGCTTTTTTGAGCAGGATTTCGATGCGCGCTTCGTCTGCCGATGCATCTATCAGACCCAACAGCCGCTCGTAATATTCGATGGCTTTGGTGTTGGCGAAATTGCGCTTGGCTTTGTCAGCGGCAAGCAGCAAATATTGCATGGTTTTGGGACGATCTTCGGCCAATTGATAATGGAAGGCCAGATTTTCGGCAAAAGCTTCCGTATCCGCGCCGTAAACTGTTTCCATGTGCACGGCAATGTAGCGATGCAGCGCCGCTTTATCGGCAATGCCCTCAATCACCACCTCGCGCAGCGACGGATGGAACAGCCGGTACAAGACCATGCCTTCAATTTCTTCGACGGCCACCAGCTCCCGCCGCTCCAAATCCTGCAAAATATCCCGCAAGTCGTATTCCAGCTTTTCCGCCGTCATTTTTTGCAGCGCGTTAAAGCTGATGCTTTCTTCCAAAACCGCCAGAACCTGCAAGCAGAAGCGCGCCTCTTTTTGCAGCGCCTGCCGGTCCAGCCTGCCGCGAATCACTTTCTTCACGTCAGCGACAAAATCGCTATCCTGCAGCGCCCGGCTAAGCTCCCACTGCGCCTGTTTTCGTCGGATAATATCATTTTCTACAAAAGTTTTAATCGTTTCTTGCAGGAACAGCGGGCTGCCTTTCACCTTGCCGGCAATGGTCGGAATGGCCTGCCGCAGCGAAGGTTCGTAGCCGTTCGGGCCAAAGACAGCGTCAATATATTGCTGCACGGCGGCCGCGTCAAAAGGCGATAGTTCCAGTTCGATCAGGCGTTGCTTTTGCCGCAGTTTTTCCAGGAACGGCTTGATCGTGGCCGACTGCTCGTCGCGTACGCTCAAAAACAGGCGCAGCCGGGTCTCCGGCTGCTGCGCCAGTTTATAGAGCAGCGAGATGAGCGCTTCCTGAGCGCCGTCATCGGCAAAGTGACCGTCGTTAATGTGCAGGACATGGATTTGATCTTGCCGCGCGTTAGTCTCTAACAAGTAATCGCTGATGGTTTCGACCATTAGATTGCGCTCGGTCTGCGGATCCTGCGTCGGCGCAACGACCACTTCGTCTAAGCGCGATTGAAAAGCGACAATCTTTTTGAGCTGCGGGCCATATTTTTGCACCAATGCATCCGGGGCCGTCAACAAAGCTTCACCCAGAACTTCGACAAACGGGGCGTACATTTTAGTGACTTGCTGCGGACAGTGGCCTTCCCAAAAAACGTGGCCCTGCAATTGACAGTGCTTGCGCAACTCGGCCAGCAGCCGGCTTTTACCGCTGCCGGCCGCGCCTTTAACCACAAATAACCGTCCGTTATCCGTTGCCGCCAGGTGCGCTGTCGCTTGTTTAAACTCACGTTCACGACCGACAAAATCGGCGCCCAGCACATATGCCGTGCGGGTTTCATTCGTTTCCAGCGGCAAGTCGCAATTCAGGTTTTTATTGATATCGACAATGATTTCAATTGCCGATTGGTAGCGCTCATTGGGATTGTAGGCTACGGCTTTGGCGATGATGGGGCGCAGGGCAGGCTCCATGATTTTTTCCATGGCCAACTCACGGTTTTCCATGAACTCGCGGCTGTTGCGCAACATGCTTAAAATCGTCTCGGAGCGCTGGGAAAGGTAGAGCATCTGCCCGGTCAGCAACTCGTAAAACGTCATGCCGGCGGCATAAATATCGACGCGGTGATCGATCTGGCGGGTCAGCACTTCCGGGGCTAAGTAGAGCAGAGTGCCCTTGGTTTTTTTGCGATCCGCCGCATCCAGATCGGCTAAGCCAAAATCCATCACTTTTATGCTGTCAGCATTCAGTTGTCGGCTTTCGGCATCAAAGTGCTCCGGCTGATGGCTGATGGCTGACGGCTGATCGCTGATCATTATGTTGGAAGGCTTGATATCGCGGTGCAGGATGCCGCGGCTGTGGATAAAAGCCAGGGCGCGGCATATAGCGGCGATCAGTCCGAGCAGCTTTGGGGTGGAGAGTTGGGCGGATTGCGTCAGCAGTTCGTTGAGCGACTGGCCCGGCACATATTCCATGGTGATATAATGCAGGTCGGCGGCGGAATCGCGGCCAAAGTCGTAAACGCGGGCCAGGTTGGGATGCTTGAGGCGGGTCATGACCTCAAACTCTTTTTGGAAGGCGGCCAGTGTGGCCGGATTGACCAGTTCTTTTTTGATGATTTTGAGCGCCAGCGGCTGCCGGCCCCGCAAAACATCCTCGGCCAAATAAACGGCGCCCATGGTGCCTTCGCCCAGGGACTTGATGATTTCGTAGCGATTTTGAATGCAGGTGAGTGTCACGTGCGTGGTACCCAAAATGAAGTGAAAACAAATAGGCCAAAACGTAATATGTATAGCCTAAAATCGCCGTCTTGTCAACGCCGATCATTCATAATCTTAAAATATTCAAGCCTCATTGCCCATTGCTAATTGTTCATTGCTAATTGTTTATTGCTAATTGTTCATTGCTAATTGTTCATTGCTAATTGTTCATTGCTCTGAAAGATAGCCGATTTTGGCCGCCGGGCAAGCGGATTTCGTCAAATAAAAAGGCCGGCCTTCCAAACAGAAGACCGGCCCGGCGTCAGGAATATCATTATTGTTGCTATCCTGGGTCATCCCGACCGAAGCAAAGGTTAAACATAATATTCCGCTTAGCAGTAAAACTTTTAAAACATGTTGAGCATACATCGGTTGATTCCTCCTAAAATTTAGGTTATCCCGTTAAGGTTAAGGTTATTGGTCTTCGTAACAGACTAAACCGCCGCCAGAGAGTCCTACCCATACTTTATGGGTCCTATTCTCATAAACGACAGCATTGACTAAACTTGAGCGTATCCCATGCTCGGCGGGCTTATAGGCCGTCCAGACGTCCCCATCAAATTTGGCGAAGCCACCGGCATAAACCCCAATCCAAACATCTTCATGATCGCTTATATTTATTGAAATTGCAGTCATAGAATCGTCTGGCAGTCCAAAATCATCACGAGTATACAAAATCCATTTGGCATTCTCATGAAGAGTCAGGCCCTTACCGGTTCCAATCCATTTTCGATTTTCCGCATCCACCGCAAGCGAGTAGACTGTTTGATATTTTGGCAGAAGAGAGTTTTGGTCATTAAAAACTTGCCATGTTTGACCGTCATATCTCGTCACGCCACCCAACGGATAGCGCTCATCATCGGTCCAGGCGGTGCCGATCCATAGCACATTGTCATGGTCAACCGCCAAGCTAAACACCCAATCAGCCGAGATGCCGGAATTGCGCGTATTGTAGTTTGCCCAACTTTGGCCGTCAAACTTCATCAAACCGGCGTTCTTGGTGCCCACCCACAGGTTGCCGGTCAAATCGGTTGTAATCGCGTAAACCGTGCCGTCCAACAGGTCGCCAATCCACGTCCATGTGCTGTCGGCAAACTTCCACAATCCGGCCCGTTCCGTGCCCACCCAGACCACATCGTTGGGGTCAACGTAGATTGTATTGACAAAGCCCAACTGCGGATAAAGCGTCCAGGCCGAATCCGGGTGAGCAAAAGTGGCTAAGCCCTTGCCTTCCGTGCCGATCCACTTGCGGCCGTGGCTGTCAATGGCAATCGCCGTCACCGTCCACCACGGCAGGAGGGAGTTTTCCTCGTTATAAACATACCAGCCGTCACCCAAATATGGGCCTTTTGGAAATTCTGGCGGGATCGGCCCGTCATCGCCGCAGCCGCTCATTAGCAGCAACGTCAGCAACATTGTCAAGGTCATTGCTTTTTTCATCGTCAATCTCCTTCTAAGTTTTCGGTTTTTAGTCGGCCGTCTTCAAACATGCACGCTTTAATAGACAACAAAAATCGTGCCAAAAACAAAAAAGCCGCCTGAAAAGGCGGCTAACCGTAAATAGGGTAAGCAATTAATAATATAAAACAAATGCCGTCATCATGGCCGGAGGCATGGCGCTGGTAATAAAATATCACGACCTGCCGAAACAATGCTTCGGCCTGCCGAAATGTTCAACGTAAGCCTAATTTGGCCATTTTGTCGTACAGGCTGGACAGCGGCACAGCCAATTGGCGGGCGGCCTCGGCCTTATTTCCGTTGCATTCGGCAATCATCCAGGCGATATAGCGGCGGTTCATTTCGTCCAGGTGCATTTTTTCGGTAAACGCGGGCAGGTTCGGCGCGGAGGTGTCTTTGTCCGGGATCGGCTCGCCGGTGACCGGGTGCAGGTCAAAGCCGCGGCCGCCAAAGATGAGCGGCGGCTCATGGGCCAGGCTCAACACATCGTCGTCGCACTCGGCCAGCATGGCCAGGATGTGATGCTTTAGTTCGCGCACATTGCCCGGCCAGTCATCGGCTTGCAGTTTGGCCAGCAAGCCCGGTTCAATATCGCGCAAGGGTTGTTTTATCGCGCGGGCGGCTTGCAGGGCAAAATGCCAGGCCAGCAGGGGAATATCCTCGCGCCGTTCGTCCAGCGGCGGCACGGCCAGGCGCAAAACCAGTAGCCGGAAGAACAGATCGGCCCGGAAGGTTTTGGCTTGCACGAGTTCCGGCAAGTTGCTGTGGGTAGCGGCGATCAGGCGGATATCCACCGGCCGGTCGTTCGGATCGCCCAGGCGGACAATCCGCCCGGTTTCCAGTGTGCGCAGCAAGCAGCTTTGGGCGGCCAGGGATAGCTCACCGATTTCGTCCAGAAAGAGCGTTCCGCCTGCGGCCGTCTCAAAGTAACCGACGCGGTTGCGGTCGGCTCCGGTAAACGCGCCTTTTTTGTGGCCAAAGAGTTCGCTTTCCAGCAAGGTTTCGCTCAGGCCGCCGCAGTTGACGGCCACAAACGGTTTGTCCTGGCGCGAGCTTTGGCTGTGGATCGCGCGGGCCACGGCTTCCTTGCCGCTGCCGCTTTGACCAAAGATCAGTACCGGCCAGTCTTTACGGGCAATCTTGCGGATGCGCTCGGCCAGTTTTTGCAATAACGGGCTGCGGCCAATGAGGTCGGGAAAGAGCGTGGCGGCGGCAATCTCCGCTTCCCAAAATTTGCGGGGTTGGATTTTTGGCATGACATGGTTCCTCCGGTTTTGACTGTTGGTTGAAGGACGGAGCACCAACGATAATAAGCCTGAAAGATAGTCCATTTTCGCCGTCGGGCAAGCGGATTTTGCCAAAATAAAAAGGCCGGCCTTCCCAACAGAAGACCGGCCCGCGTTAATTCGTAATTCCCTTGTCAAGTCCGGTCACGCTGCCGGATCGTAAGACGCCGGAAAGCATTGACCACCGCATCACGTCTAACTTTCGCAAGATTAGGTCAGCGTTTGGGGCCGGGCGGGGCGGGCAGTTCGCTCAGGCTGCCGGCAGTGTCGCTTCCGCCTTTTTTGCCGACGACGGCAGCGGTGACTACGCCGCCGGTGACCAGGCCCGCGCCGACGACAAACCACTTGTTGCGGCTAAACCAACTGTTGCCGTCGTTGATCGGCGGAATATTGGCATAGGGTGTCGGCGGATTGCGCCGGTTTTTTTCCATATTCGGCGACGCTGCGGGTATCGCTTGTGCGCCTTCGCTGCTGGATGCGCTTGCTGCCGGCAAGGCTTGCCGGGAGACAGGCACGATTTCTACCGGTTGGCCGTTTCCATTGGCTTTAGGCGCGCTTTTCGGGGCGCCGTTCTTTTGCGCGGCGCCGTTTGCGCTTTGGGCCCGCTGGCTTGACGCAGGGGAAGCGTCCGCCAACAGATCGGCTTGATCGCTTACTCCGGATAGCAGCGCAGGCTCAGGCATTGCGCGGCCGGCGGCTACTTTCAGGTAGTGATTCGCCCGCACTTCTTTGCTGGCCAGGCCATGATAATAGCTGGTCACCGCGGCGGAACCGGTGTAGACTTTGACCGTCATGGTGTTGTCGTCGGCCACGGCAATATCGTAACGGGCGCGGTCGGCGCTGATGGTCAGGCCATCCAATTCGGCTTTGGTGGGCGTTTTGACATCAAACAAGGCGCGTTTAAGATGCCACCAGGTGCCGTTTTCCGCCGGCAGCCGCACTTCCTGCAAGCCGGACAGGGTGACATTGTCGCCGGCCGGTGTGCTCAGTTTTAGGCTGACATCGCTGCCGACAATGCGCACAACATCGCCGGGGTAGAGCGGCTGGGCCAGATCGCTCATGGCTTTCAGCTTGATCTCGTTAAAATTGCGCTTGACGACCAGGCCCTTGAGCAGGTCGGTATCGGCCAGATTCATGATCCGATATGCGCCGATCTGGGCGTAGGCCGGGCCGGCAATCAGTAGACCGAGAAGGATGACGAGTTTTTTGGACAGCATGGGTTTTGTCCTTTCTTTGGTTAAGCTTTAAAAAAATGGAACGCGGATTTTACGGACTAAACGGATTTGCACGAATTTTTATAAGCTCCTAATTTGAAACAACGTCAAATATCACCCGTTGATTGGGCCAAACCCTAAGGGTTCAAAAGCAAACCCTTAGGGTTATTCGGCGTTTTATTACTTCAACATGACCATTTGTTTACGGACAACTTCCTGACCATCTACATCTAAGGCGTAGAAATAAACACCGCTGCTAATCCGCTCGCCCTTGGCATTACGGCCATCCCATTCGATGGTGTGATAACCGGCTTCGCGAATATCTTCGGTCAGCGTCCGCACGAATTGGCCGTTGGCGGCATAGATATTCAGCCGCACTTGCGCCGCCCGCGTCAATCCAAATAGAATCCTGGTAGACGGATTGCCCTTCGACGCGCTCAGGAACCACGGGTTCGGATAGTTTTGACCCAGAACGGCTTGTTCGGGCGTGAACCGATTGCGCAAATCATCTACTGCGCCGGTGACGATCTTCAATTCCTGCGCCGCGCCGGTGGCCTGGAAGCGATATTCGGATTGGGCGCGCATGTCTACGTACTCATGGCTCTTTTCGTTGACCAGATAGGCCGCCTGATCCGCCGGCATTTCGGCCAGCGCTTGCCAATTGAGCGTGGTCGGGCCATTGGCGGCGTTGATAGTGATTGACCATTCGCTTTGCGCTTCAGCAGGCAGGCGAATGTCGGTGGATTGTGTTTTGGCCAGCGTCAGTTGCGCCGCTTTGGCCGTCAGCGGGGCCTTGCTTAAGGTGTAACGGGCCTTCGCTTGCGGATCGGCCTGGCGCAAGACGCCGATGTAGTTGTGACGATCATAGCCGTCCGCGTCGGACAAGCGCAGTTGCAGCAGCCAATCAAAATCGCCGGTGTCGCTCATCAGGGCCGCGCCGCCGCAGTTGGACTCGTAGGTCGGAATGGTCAGCGTCAGCCGCGAGCCGGTTGTATTGTAGACGGCGTAACCGCCCCAGGGTTGCAATGTGGCCGCGTCGGCAAAGTCGCCGTCAAAAGCGCGCGGGGCCTCGATCTGGCCGGCCGTCAGGCCAGAGGCGGCCAGCACACTGTCCCAGCAAACGCTGAAGTAGAACGGATTGCTGATGAAGTTCCAGCCCGGTTCCAGACCGATTTGGCCATCGGCGCCGGCCGCGCTGCGGCCCGCCCCAAAGCTGACGGTCAGTGAATCGCGGCTGATCAGCCAGTAGGCCGCGCCGGCTTCAAGGTGATCAAAGTCGGGATATTCAATATATTTTTGTTGATCGGCATCGTATTTCGACAAGCGCCAATACCGCTTGTCCGCGCCGTATTTGGCGAATAACTCATCCAAAGCGGCGGTTACCCGGTCGTCATCCGGCGCGTACGGCACGGATAGCAATTGATAGTCGGCCTGCGTCACGCCGCCGGAGATGCCGCGGCGTAGTTGAGAGTTACCGCCGCTGACCGTCGGGGTCAGCGATATGAGCGCAGTTTTGGCTGTATTGCCGGCCTTATCGGTGGCGGTGATGAAATATTCTGCGCCACGGATGGTTACGGCAGCGGCCGGAATTTCCCAGCGCAGTTGCCCGCCGACAACAATCGGCGCAATGGTTGTAAAAGCGCGCTGTCCCAGCATCCGATAACTCAGGGTTGTCCCTTCCATTCCGCTTAAATCATCCTGGACTACAGCGGTAATTGTCGCGGCCTGACCCGCGCCGACAGACGGCGCACTGCCGCCCTGAATGGTCGGCGGAACACTGTCGTCGCAAGCATTACCGTGACCGTCGGCGTCGTTGTCGGCCTGATCGGCGTTAGCAATGGCCGGGCAGTTATCGCAACTGTCTGGAATCAGATCGTGATCGGCGTCCGCGTGGTCATTGGCATTGACGCATAAGTCGCAGGCATTACCGACACCGTCGGCGTCACTATCGGACTGGCTGGCGTTAGCCATCGCCGGGCAATTGTCGCAGCCATCGGGCGCGCCGTCGCCATCACGATCATCACGGTCATCAAAGCCGGCGCACAGGTCGCAGGCATTGCCCCTGCCATCTTGATCCGTATCGCTTTGCGAGGTATTGCTGACAGTCGGGCAGTTGTCCACGTTGCCGCAGACATTGTCTTTGTCTATATCGTTGTTCGGGTCATTTCCGCAGACATCGCACGCATTGCCGATGTCATCCTTGTCGGCATCGGCCTGGTCGGCATTCGCTAAGGCCGGGCAGTTGTCAAAGCCGTCACAGATGCCGTCGCCGTCACCATCGGCGCACTGATCGCAGGCGTCGCCGATGCCGTCGTGATCGGTATCGGCTTGGGTCGGATTGGCGGTCACCGGGCAGTTATCCGTGTTGCCGCAAACCGTGTCAAAATCCACATCATTCAGGCGATCCAGCGGGCAGATATCGCAGACATTACCCTGGCCATCGCTGTCGGCATCGGCCTGATCGCTGTTAGCCTTATTCGGGCAGTTGTCCTCTACGGCGCAAACGCTGTCATGATCGGGATCGGCGCACAAGTCGCAGGCGTCGCCGATACCGTCGCCATCGGCATCGGTCTGATTGGCGTTGGGCATAGTCGGGCAATTATCCAGATTACCGCAAATGCCGTCAAAGTCCAGATCGTTGTTGCGGTCGCGCGGACAGGCGTCGCAGCCGTCACCGAGGCCGTCAGTGTCAGTATCCAATTGGGTCGGGTTGGCCGCGTCCACGCAGTTGTCCACCGCGTCGCAAACCTGATCGCCGTCTTTGTCCGGGCAGGTGTCGCAGACATCGCCGATGCGGTCGTGATCGGCGTCGGCCTGACCGGGGTTAGCGGAAATCGGGCAGTTGTCCACATCGCCGCACACGCCGTCGAAGTCGAGATCGTTCAGCCGGTCGTTGACGCAGGCATCACAGACATCGCCCAGACCGTCGCGGTCGACATCAACCTGATTGGCATTGGCGTTGGCCGGGCAGTTGTCGACACTTTCGCAGATGCCGTCGCCGTCGGCATCGGGGCAACCGTCACAAGCATCGCCCAAACCGTCACGGTCGGCATCGGTTTGATTGGCATTGGCAATCAACGGGCAATTGTCAACATCGCCGCACTTGCCGTCGCGATCAATGTCATTGAGTTGATCGTTGGGGCAGGCGTCGCAGGAATTGCCTTTGCCGTCGCTGTCGGCGTCGGTCTGGCTGGTGTTGGCCAGATTCGGGCAGTTGTCGATATAATCGCACACGCCGTCTTTATCGCCGTCAGCGCAGTTGTCGCAAGCGTCGCCCATGCGGTCGCCGTCGGTATCGCGCTGATCGGGGTTGAACATGGTCGGACAGTTGTCCACGTCGCCGCAAATATTGTCAAAATCGAGATCGTTAAACGGATCGTTCAAGCACTTGTCGCAGACATTGCCCTGATCGTCACGGTCGTTGTCCAACTGATTCAGGTTGGCAAGGGACGGGCAATTGTCAAAGAAGTCGCAAATTGTGTCGTTGTCGCTGTCGGGGCAGCCGTCGCAGGCATCGCCCAGGCCGTCGCCATCGCTATCGCGTTGGTCGGTATTAAACACGGCCGGGCAATTATCGACATCACCGCATTTCTGGTCGAAGTCGAGGTCGTTGTTCGGATCTTGCGGGCATGTGTCGCAAGCGTCGCCGGCGCCGTCACGATCGGCATCGAGCTGGTTTAGATTAGCCGTTGCCGGGCAATTGTCCAGCGCGTCGCAAATGCCGTCTTTATCGGCATCGCCGCAGATATCGCACACGTCGCCGCGGCCGTCGCCGTCGCTGTCATGCTGATCCGGATTGGCGTCAAACGGGCAGTTGTCGCGGCTGCCGCAGATACCGTCAAAGTCGATATCATTATAGGCGTCGTTCGGGCAGGTGTCGCAAGCGTCGCCCATGCCGTCTTTGTCCGTGTCCTGCTGGGCCGTGTTGGGAATGCCGGGGCAGTTGTCATACGGATTTTCGCAGACGGTATCTTTGTCCTCGTCAATGCAGATGTCGCAAGCGTCGCCGATTTTGTCGCCGTCGCGGTCAACCTGATTCGGGTTGTAAATGGCCGGACAGTTGTCCAACCGGCTGCAGATCAAGTCGCCGTCCAGATCGTTGTACATATCTTGCGGGCAGGTGTCGCAAGCATCGCCGATCCAGTCGTGATCGGCATCGGCCTGGCCCGGGTTCGACAGATTCGGGCAATTGTCCTGCAAGCTGCATACGCCGTCTTTGTCGGCATCGTTGGCCGAGTCGTACGGGCACATGTCGCAGACATCGCCAATATTGTCTTTATCGCCATCGGCCTGGTTCGGGTTGTAGTTGGTCGGACAGTTGTCGCGCGCGCCGACAATCCCATCGCCGTCCACATCGTTATCCGGATCGTCCGGGTATTGATCGCAGACATCGCCGATGCTGTCATGGTCGCGGTCGGCCTGGTTCGGGTTGCGGTGATTCGGGCAATTATCGGAACGGCCGCAGATGCCGTCGCCGTCAGCGTCGTTGAGCGAATCGCTGGGGCAGACATCGCAGACATTGCCGATGCCGTCGCGGTCGCTGTCGGCCTGGTTGGCGTTAGAAATCAGCGGGCAATTGTCTACGTTGGCGCAGAAGCCGTCGCGGTCGCCGTCGTTCAGGCTGTCCTGGGGACAAGTATCGCACGAATTGCCCTTGCTGTCCCGGTCATCGTCGGCCTGGGTCGGGTTATAGTGATTCGGGCAATTGTCCACACTCTGGCAATAGCCGTCAAACTCGATGTCGTTCAGCACATCGCGCGGGCAGGCGTCGCACGCATCGCCGATGGTGTCGTTGTCCGTATCCTTTTGATCCGGGTTGTAATCGTTGGGGCAGTTGTCGCCGACTTCGCACACGCCGTCGGTATCGCCGTCCGGGCAGCCGTCGCAAGCGTCGCCGAGACGGTCGCCGTCGATGTCGCGCTGATCCGGGTTGTAGACAAACGGGCAGTTGTCCACATTGCCGCAGACACTGTCTTTGTCCCGGTCATTTTTGTCATCCTGCGGGCAGGTATCGCAGGCGTCACCAAAAGTGTCGCCATCGGTATTACGTTGATCGCTATTGGCCGTGGTCGGGCAGTTGTCGATATTGCCGCAGACACCGTCACCGTCGGCATCGTTTCCGGCATCGCTCAGGCAAGTATCGCAGGCGTTGCCTTTGCCGTCGCGGTCGTCGTCGGCCTGATTGATATTGCTGACCGTCGGGCAGTTATCGGTGTCACCGCAAATACCATCTTTGTCAACATCGTTATTGGGGTCGTTCGGGCAGGTATCGCATGAGTTGCCCAGGGCGTCGCCGTCGTTATTGGCCTGGTTGGTATTGCTGACCGTCGGGCAATTATCAACATTGCCGCACACGGTGTCGCCATCGCGGTCGTTGGCCGCGTCTTGCGGACAGGCGTCGCATTCGTTGCCGCGGCCGTCACGGTCGGCGTCGGTCTGGGCCGGATTGTAGACGGTCGGGCAATTATCCAGGTTATCCGGCACATGATCATAGTCGGTATCGACCACGGCTTCGCAGGCGTCGCCAATGCCGTCGTGATCGGCGTCGGCCTGGTTGGGGTTGGCAACCGTGTCGCAGTTGTCCGTGTCGGCGCACAAGCCGTCGCTGTCGGCATCGTTGTTGCGGTCATACGGGCACGTGTCGCAGACATTGCCCTTGCCGTCGCTATCGGCGTCGGCCTGATCCGGGTTGTGCGAGGCGGGACAGTTGTCAAGTTGATCATCGCAATGGCCGTCGTTGTCGTCATCGCGACACACGTCGCAAACGTCGCCGATGCCGTCGTGATCGGCGTCGGCCTGGCCCGGATTGGCGACCAACGGGCAGTTGTCGATATTGCCGCATACGCCGTCCGTGTCCGCATCGTTCAAGTGATCGTTCGGGCAGGTATCGCAGACATTGCCCTTGCCGTCGCTATCGGCGTCGGCCTGATCCGGGTTGGAGACGCCGGGGCAGTTGTCGCCGTTATTGTCGCAGCGACCGTCGCCGTCATTATCCGCGCAGCCGTCACAGGCGTCGCCCAGGCCGTCGCCGTCGGTATCGCGCTGATCGCTATTGGCGGCCAGCGGGCAGTTGTCGAGATTGCCGCACACGCCGTCCGTGTCCACATCGTTTAAGCGGTCACCGGGGCAAACGTCGCAAGCGTCGCCTTTGCCGTCACTGTCCGCGTCGGTCTGGGCGGCGTTGGCCACAGTCGGGCAGTTGTCGATATTGCCGGGCACGCCGTCGCCGTCGCTGTCGTTGTTTGGATCGTTCGGGAACGGATCGCAGGCATTGCCGAGATCGTCGCCGTCGGCGTCGGTTTGCAGCGGGTTGGCAATCGTCGGGCAATTGTCGGCATTGGCGCAAAAGCCGTCGGCATCGGCGTCGTCGGCAGCATCGCGCGGGCAGATATCGCAGACATCGCCGGCGCCGTCACTGTCGCTGTCGGTTTGGGCCGGATTATAAGCGGCCGGGCAATTGTCGACATTGACGCATTTGCCGTCGTGATCGGCGTCGTTGTTCGCATCGTTCGGGCACGGATCGCAGACATCGCCAAAGCGGTCGCCGTCGGTATCGGTTTGAGCCGGGTTGCTGTTGTTCGGGCAGTTGTCGTTGGCCTCGCAGATGCCGTCGCCGTCTACATCCGGGCAGCCGTCGCAAGCGTCGCCGGAACCGTCGCCGTCGCTATCGGTCTGCGCGGGATTGGACACGGTCGGGCAATTGTCGGTATCGCCGCCGATGCCGTCGTGATCCGCGTCGTTGTTCGGATCGTTCGGGAACGGATCGCACACATTGCCCAGGCCGTCCGCGTCGCTATCGGCTTGATTGCTATTGGCAACCGTCGGGCAATTATCCACATTGCCGCAGCGACCGTCGGCATCACGGTCGTTATCGGGGTCGAGCGGGCAGGCGTCGCAGACATTGCCGGCGCCGTCGTTATCGCTGTCCTGTTGATTGGGATTGGCGATTAGCGAGCAGTTGTCGACATTGCCGCACACGCCGTCGCCGTCGCCGTCGTTGGCCGCGTCCTGCGGGCAGGCGTCGCAGACGTTGCCGATATGGTCGCTATCGCTATCCGCCTGATTGGCGTTGCTGACCGCGGGGCAGTTGTCGATATTGCCGCAAATGCCGTCGGCGTCCGCGTCGTTGTTGCTGTCTTGCGGGCAAGTATCGCAAGCGTCGCCGCGCCCGTCGCTGTCAGTATCGGTTTGGGATGGATTGTTGACGGTCGGGCAATTGTCGGTTTGATCGCCGCAAATGCCGTCACCATCGGGATCGGCGCAACCGTCGCAAGCGTCGCCAAGGCCGTCGTTATCGGCATCGGCCTGGGTCGGATTGGAAGCGGCCGGGCAGTTGTCAATATTGCCGCAGATGCCGTCGGCGTCCGCGTCGTTGTTGCTGTCTTGCGGGCAAGTATCGCAAGCGTCGCCGCGCCCGTCGCTATCGCTATCGGTTTGGGTCGGATTGTTGACGGTCGGGCAATTGTCGGTTTGATCGCCGCAAATGCCGTCGCCGTCAGGATCGGCGCAACCGTCGCAAGCGTCGCCAAGCCCGTCGTTATCGGCGTCGGCCTGGGTCGGATTGGAGGCCGCCGGGCAGTTGTCAACATTGCCGCAAATGCCGTCGGCGTCCGCATCGTTGTTGCTGTCTTGCGGACAAGTATCGCAAGCATCGCCACGACCGTCGTTATCGCTATCGGTTTGGGTCGGATTATTGACGGTCAGGCAGTTGTCGGTTTGGTCACAAATGCCGTCGCTGTCACTGTCCGGGCAGCCGTCGCAAGCGTCGCCAAG
Source organism: uncultured Gemmatimonadota bacterium (assembly GCA_964404765.1). Taxonomy (GTDB): domain Bacteria; phylum 4572-55; class 4572-55; order 4572-55; family 4572-55; genus CAYOLL01. The sequence goes on from CAYOLL010000007.1 coordinate 25,194, forward strand.
CCCGTCATTATCGGCGTCGGCCTGGCTTGGATTGGAAGCGGCCGGGCAGTTGTCAACATTGCCGCAGATGCCGTCAGCGTCCGCGTCGTTGTTGCCGTCTTGCGGGCAAGCGTCGCAAGCATCGCCCCGACCGTCGTTATCGCTATCGGTTTGGGTCGGATTGCTGACGAGCGGGCAGTTGTCGGTTTGGACGCAAATGCCGTCGCTGTCCGTATCGGCGCAGCCGTCGCAGACATCGCCGATGCCGTCGCCGTCGCTATCGGCCTGATCCGGGTTGGCCACCGAGACGCAATTGTCGACATTGGCGCACAGGCCGTCACGGTCAAGATCGTTCAGATGATCTTGCGGGCAAGCGTCGCACACATCGCCCAAATGATCGCCGTCGGCATCGGCCTGATCGGGATTGGCCGTAGTCGGGCAATTGTCCACGTCGCCGCAATGCCCGTCAGCGTCAATGTCGTTTTGGGCGTCATTGGGACAGGGATCGCACACATCGCCAAAGTTGTCTTGATCGGCGTTGGCCTGGCCCGTATTCGCCGTCAGCGGGCAGTTGTCGCTCGGATCGGGAATCGTATCGTTGTCATCGTCGGGATCGCACACATCGCCCAAAGCGTCGCCGTCATTGTTGGCTTGATTGGTGTTGGCGATGAGCGGGCAATTGTCGCCCGTATCGGGAATCGTATCGTTGTCGTCATCGGGATCGCAGGCGTCACCTTGCGTGTCGCCGTCGGTGTTCGTCTGATTCGTATTGGCGGCAAGCGGGCAATTATCTTCCGTGTCGGGCACGGTATCATTATCGTCGTCGAGATCGCAAACATCGCCCTGCGCGTCGCCGTCATTGTTGGCTTGATTCGTATTGGTGATTAACGGGCAATTATCATTCACATCCGGCACGGTATCGTTATCGTCATCTAAATCGCATACATCGCCCTGGGCGTCGCCGTCGTTATTGGCTTGATTGGTATTGGCGACTAATGGGCAGTTGTCATTGACATCGGGAATCGTGTCGTTATCGTCATCCGCATCGCAGGCGTCGCCTGGCGCGTCGCCGTCGGTATTGGTTTGATTCGTGTTGGCGATTAACGGGCAGTTATCGGTTGTGTCCGGCACGGTATCGTTATCATCGTCCAAATCGCAGACATCACCCTGGGCGTCGCTGTCGTTGTTGGCTTGATTGGTATTGGCGATCAGCGGACAATTGTCGTTGACATCGAGAATCGTATCGTTGTCATCGTCCGTGTCGCAAGCGTCGCCCTGGGCGTCGCCGTCGGTGTTGGTTTGGGTCGGATTGGGCACGGTCGGGCAATTGTCAGTCGCGTCGGGAATGCCGTCGCCGTCGGTATCGGCAACGCCGGCCAGCGAAACCACCGTAAAGGCCAGATTCTGATCAAATTGCGGATAAATGCCGTTGCCCTGAATGTAAGTCGGCGTGGCGCTGACGATGTTGCAAGCCGGGTTCGCCAATTTAAAAGTCATGGTGTGACCGGGCGTATAGCCGGGCAGGTTAATGCCGCTGCTCGGATCGGAAAAAGATTGCCAGACAGGCAGCGATACATTAAACGTGCCGTTGAATTTGACCGCGCCAACACACAAATTGCCGTCAAATGCCGCAATTTCGTAACCGGCGGTGATGGGCTGGCCGGCCACCGTCGCGGCGGTCACAACGATAATATGGCTCTGGCCGGTAACGGTAAATTGAAAACAGCTTTGTCCGGCCACATCGCACACATCGCCTAAACCGTCATGATCGGCATCGGCCTGATTGGTATTGGCCATGGTCGGGCAGTTGTCGGCGGTGTCATTCACGCCGTCGCCGTCGTCATCCGGGTCGCAGACATTGCCGAGATTGTCATTATCGAGATCACTTTGGTCGACATTGACCACCGTCGGGCAATTGTCGCTGCTGTCGGGAATGCCGTCGCCGTCTTCGTCACTGTCGCACACATCGCCCACGCCGTCCCTGTCGCTATCGGCCTGATTGGCGTTGGCCAGCGTCGGGCAGTTATCGCTCACATCTGGAACGGTATCGCCGTCATCATCGGCATCACAGGCGTCGCCCAACGTGTCATTGTCTAAGTTCGATTGGGTGGGATTGAACAGCGTCGGGCAATTGTCGCTCGTATCGGGCGCACCGTCGTTGTCGTCATCGAGATCGCACACGTCGCCTTGCGTATCGTTGTCCAAATTGGCTTGATTGGTATTAGCGATCAACGGGCAATTGTCGCTGGTATCCACCACGCCGTCGTTGTCGTCGTCGCTATCGCAGGCGTCGCCTTGCGTATCGCCGTCGGTATTGGTTTGATTGGCGTTGCTGACCAACGGGCAGTTGTCACTCGTATCCGGGCGGCCGTCGTTGTCGTCGTCCGTATCGCAGACATCGCCCTGACTATCGTTATCCGCGTTGGCCTGATTCGTATTGGCCGCCAAAGGACAATTATCGGCCGTATCGTTCACGCCGTCATTGTCGTCGTCGGTGTCGCAAGCGTCGCCTTGCGCGTCGCTGTCGGTGTTGGTTTGATTGGCGTTGCTGACGAGCGGGCAATTGTCGCTTGTATCCGCCACGCCGTCATTATCGTCGTCGGTATCGCAGGCGTCGCCTTGTGTGTCGCCGTCAGTGTTGGTTTGATTGGCATTGCTGACGGTCGGGCAATTGTCCGAGGCATCGGGAATACCGTCCCCGTCCGCGTCTGTGCTGGTAAGCGTTGCCGCTAATTTAACCACGGAAAACGGCCCGCCGTTAAAGGTGCTGTCACCCTGCACAAAAGTAGCTGTGGCCGGCAAAAGCTGACCGCTGCTTTGGTCGCAGATCTTAAAACGCATGGGGTGACCGCTGGTAAAACCGGGCAGCCCCTGGCCGGCATCGCCGCGCCAGGCTGCTAACGCCACATTGCTCGACGTGCCGTCAAAAGCAGAAGCGCCGACGCATAGCAGTGAATTGTCCGGGCTTTTATCAAACACGGCAATTTCATCGCCGGCCACAATTGCTTGTCCGTTGATTGTGGCTTGCGTAACAACAATGATGTAATTTAATCCGGTTACAGTAAAGCTAAAGCAGGCAGTGTTCTCCGCACGGGCATTCGCCGGTGTCCAGAAAGTCAGCATCGTTAGCATCAGCGCCAGAATCATCTTCTTAACGCTTGCGAACTGCAAGTTCGCGTTCCAGGTATTCTGTGGCAACATATCGCATTCCTTTCGTTCAAGGTCAGCCGGCCGTAAAAGCGACCGACGGTGTTTGTCTTCGCAACGCACGCTTGTATTTCTTCTCGAGCAAATCCTCATTTTATATTTACTCCCGCCTATTTTATAACAATGTGAAAACCAAATTAGACTTTGCTTTTGTGTTTATTCAGCCACTAAGGCTCCAAGCCACCAAGAAAAAAATCTGTGGCGCAACAGTTGAAAAGTAAGAAACAACAATGTTTTTCGATAACTTTGTGTCTTTGTGGCTTTGTAGCTGAATAGTTACGTTTTTTAAACTGATTACTTCGCTATGTTTTTGTGAAACCCAACGATCTTATGACTGTTTTTTTGTGTGCGGACCCGGCGGGTTTTAACAACCCGCCGGGTCTCGCGGTTAAAAGGTTCAGGCAGCCTTGCGAAGGTTACGTTGTAAGTCATCCAAAACCTTGAAAGCAAGGACTTCCGAAGTAAGAATAACCTTCGCAAGGTTCACTTTACTTCAACAAGACCATTCGTCGCAACTCTTCATGATCATCCGTCTTGAGCGCATACAGATAGACGCCGGATGGCACTGCTGCGCCGTCGTGATCATCGCCGTTCCAGATGTAGTCATAGTAGCCGCGGTTCAGGCTGCTATTGACGATTTCCTTAACCAAACGACCGCTTGCATCGTAGATGAACAGACTCACTCGGCTATCTTTTGCCAAAGTAAAGGCAATGTGCGTAGCCGGATTAAACGGGTTTGGATAATTCTGGTACAGCGCAGTCTGCAAGAACTGCTCGCCCTGGCCCATCCCAATGGCCACTTCGCCGGTTTCAGGAATCTCACTGCCCTTTAAGACAGCGACAGCGAAACCGCCCTCATCGAAACGGCCTGCGCCACCTTCAAAATTAGCGTCAAGCTTGATTTCCAGATCACTGTGCCAGACGCGGAAGCTGATGGTGTTGCCAGGGGTAAAGCCCGGCAGTTGAACCATGTGGTCGCTGACTTCGCGCCAGGTCGTAATCACTAACGGATAGTGATACGTGAAGCGGCTCGTTCCGACACACTTTTCGCCGTCAAAAACGCCAATCTCGTCGCCTTTGCGCAAAACCAGGCTGCTCTCGTCAAGGCCGCTAATCAGCACATGATAAGGCTGACCGGTTGCCGTCACCTTAAAGTGCGGCTTAGAGTCACGCTTGAAACCGGAAAGCGAGGTTTCATCATCACTACGCTTTGACGATTTGCTAACTGCCGCAGCCGGAATCGCTTCCGCTGCCCGCGCCGCCGCGCCCACACAATCGTAGCTGAACGTGATCGGATTAGTAACGGTGCTGCGCAGCAGGACCCAATAGCCGACACCCGGCTGCATATTACCGATGGTATTGACATTCAAACGCGGAATCCAGACTTGACCGGAACTGGTCTTGACGATTTCCACGCTGTTGGCAATATCGCCCATCGCGCTGGTGATCGGGTGCGCTTCCTGGCACAGATAACCGATGCAATTCCACAGACCCGGCACAATTGTCAGCGCTTGTTCGGGCAATTCATCTAAGCAAGTGCCGATACCATACAGTAGTTGCGTGGAACCCGGTGCGCCCGCTGCGTAAACCAGATAGGCGTCGCCCAGGGCCACATTGCCGATGGTATTGATGTTAAAGGCCGGAATATAGGCGCGGCCGTCGCAGTTCTGCACAATTTCCAAATTTTGCAGACCGCTAAAGACCGTGGCCACATTCGGGTTAATCGGGTCGATATTGAACGAGATCAGATTGAACTGATTGTTCTTGATCGGGATAGCAACGTCGCAATTATGCGTGCATTCCAGCGCCAGCACCGAGAACGGATCGAAACCGAAACCGCCGTCGCCCTGGCTATAGTGCGGGATGCAATTGGCAATGCTTTGCTCGCTCTCGTCCCACACCTTAAAGATCATCGAATGACCCTTGGTAAAACCGGGCAATTCATGCTCCGGATCCGCTTCCCAGGCTGTTACGTGGAAGTTGAACGTACCTTCAAACTCGCCCGCGCCCACGCCCAAAGTCCCGTCAAAAGCGCCCACCTCGTCGCCGGACACAATGGTCTGGCCGTCGATGTCGATCTTGGTAAAGACGATGGAATAGGGCAGGCCGGTTTCCACATACGGGAAGTGGGTGCTGCTCTGAATAATCCGCAAATGGGTATAGCCGTTCGGCACGACAAAGGATGTTTGGTCACGCATATCCACATTGATAATCGTGCCGGTTACATCCTGCAGCCACACCCCGTCAGAACCGAGCGTACCGCCAAAAGTCCAGCTTAAAACAACCGGCTTTTGATTCGTCGGCGCGTCAAAGTAGAGCTCCCACACGGTGACAGTCTGGTTGGTCGGACGATAATCCACGCGCAAGCGGCTGCCCTGGGTCAGGAAGTGACCGTAGACCGCGCCTGTCGTCGGATTGGGGGCCAACTCATCATACTGGGCATCCATCGCATTCGTCGCGCCGGGCGCAGTGCCGAAGGTCAAAGCGACCTGACTGCTGCCGTTGGCGTTGGAAACGATCAGGTTGCCGCTGTAATCCACCGGCGGCATAAACTCAAACTGCAGATCGCCGGAAGCCGTGCCGCTATTAAGCGCGCTGGTCCGACCGCAGCCATCCGTGCCGGTGAACTGGAACTGGTAGACACCTTCGCCCTGGGCCGTATCCATGTCAAAAGCAACCCAATTGGTCGTCGGATTGTTGACCGTGCTATACAGCGTCCAATTGCCGAAGCTGGTGGTAGCCGACGTGTGGTAACGATAATGCAGGCTCACACTCGCCAGCGGACTGCCGGTCACCGCATAGGTCACGCGGATGGTGTCCGCATTCGCCTTGTCCGGATTCGGCGCAGTATCCACATTCAAAAAACCGCTCCAACTGACGACCGGCGCACTACCGCCGTACGTAAAGACCTTGTTGTTGATCGGCAGCGGCACTTCCACATTGCCATTGGCATCCTGGGCGATCGTGTAAAGCGTGATCGTCCCGTTGCCGCTCGGCGTATACTGGAAGGTCGTCGTAGACGGACCCAGATTAGACGGGGTAAAGACGTTGAACAAGACCGCCTGCCCCGCGCCGCCATTGATGCTCTCATACAGATCAACACGGGTCACACCGCAGACATCGTCGGCATATTGCACCGTCAACGTAATCGGCGGGGTCGGACAACTGGCAATGTTGGTCAGAATCTTCGAGGTCGGCGCAAGCACATCTACTTTGGCCGTAGCCACGGTCGCGCTGCTCATATTGCCGCAACGATCATAGAATTGCAGACCAACCACATAAATCCCGCCCTGAGCCAGCGTATAATTCAGGCTGGCCGCGGCGCTGTTGCCGGTCAACGGAATCGTGTCCACCGGCGCGTTATTCAACAGCCAGACCGCGCTGGTCAAACCGTTAGCGTCCGTAGCGGAACCCGTCGCCGTCAGAATCAGCGATTTGGAGTTAGAAGTGACGGTCACGCCGGAATTGACAGTCGGCGCGGTCGTATCATACAAGAAAGTAACGGTTGGCGATTTGACAGCTTCCACCCCGCCCGTGGCGTTTTCCGCCGTCGTATACAAGGCAACTGTGCCTTGCGCCGTCGGGGTATAGGAGAAGCTGGTCACTGCCGGACCTTTGTTGGCCGAAAAGGCATTGGTCAACACATTCGTCGCCGCAGCGCCATTCACGCTCTGCCACAGCCGTACCAGCGTAACACCGGTGCGTCCGTCAGAATATTGCACGTTCAGATTGATCGGTGTGGCCGGGCAATTGCCGACCGTGGATTGAATCGTCGAAGCCGGACCCGGCAACGCGATGGTAATAGAAGCCGGCGTAGCCGTAACCGAACGATTGCATTGATCGAAGACGCGCAGACTGACCGTGTACAAGCCGTCCTGACTGACATCATGCGCCAGATTCAGCGGAGCCGAAGTCTGGGCGTTCAGTTGCTGCGTGGCCACCAAAATACCGTTGACCGACCACTCGGCCCGCGCCAGACCCACATTATCGGCGGCTTGCGCCGTCGCCCGAATCTGCGACTGGACAGCGGTCGAAGTAATCGTTACACCGGCGGAAACCGTCGGCGCCGTCGCGTCATAGATGAAGCTGACGTCCGGCGTCAAAGCCAGTTCCAGATTGTTGTAAACATCTTTAGCCGCCGTATACAGCGCAATCTTGCCTTGCGCCGATGGCGTATAACTAAAAGTCACGCTGGACGGGCCAAGGCTGGCCGGCGTCAGCGTCCGGGTCGTAACTAAGGTTGGATTCGCGCCATTGATACTTTCCAGCAATTGAATCGAACTGACGCCGATCACATCATCCTGATAGCTGACCGTCAGAACAAGCGGCGCAGACGGACAATCGGCCACTTGTGTGGTGATTGCCGAAACCGGGGCCAGTACGTCGATCTTAACCGTCGCTTGCGAAGTCACCACGTTGCCGCAATGATCGAAAGCGTCCATCTTGACCGTGTATGTGCCGCCCTGCGTCAAATTGCTGTATTCAAAGTTGAACGTAACATTAGTGCCGCTAACCGTTTCCGTTAACACTTTCGCAGTGTTGATATACCAATCTACATGATCCAAACCATAAGTATCGGTCACCGTGGCAGTGGCCACAATCCGCAGCTCATTCAGCGGCGAAATAACCGCCAGATTGGAGGTGACCACCGGCTTAGTCGTATCACGGAAAAAGTGAATAGAATCATCCACAGCTTCCACATTACCGGCCAAATCAGTGGCCTTACTGAACAGCGTAATCGCGCCCTGCACAGTCGGCGTATACGTCAGGCTCACTAAGCCCTGACCAACCGACGGCGGATTGATTTGGCGTGTCGCCACAATCGTCGGTGCGCCGCCATTGGCGATTTGGTATAGCTGAATCAGCACAACGCCGCTGCCATTGATCGGGTTACCAAAAGAGTCGGTACCCATATCCGAGTATGACACGTTGACCGTAAGACTGCCGGTCGTGCAATCGATCGGATCGGCGGCAATTTCAAACTCTTTGTCGTTACGCGCCGTCTGGCCATTCAGAATGGTCGAAACAGGCGGCGTCTGATCGTAGATCACCGTGACTTGCGGCGTGGTCGGCGCCGGACCGCAATTGCCGGCCAGATCAATCCCGCGCACCGCTAAGTAGTAAGTGCCTTCGCCATTCGGCGGCGTAAAGATCACCGATGTTGCCGGCGGAATAAGCAAATCGGGCAACGCTTTCCAGTTGGAACCGGGTTGCTGATACCAGATTTGCTGCGCATACGGGTTAGCCTCGCCGCCATTGACCGTATTGTCCGTAATCGCCAGCACAATTGAAGACGCACTGGTTGCTGATGGATTCGGCTGAACGAGCCGATAATCGGGCGGGGTCGTATCTAATGCAATCGTATAGCTGATCGGGGCCGAGACGTTGCCGGCATTGTCGATCAATGTCGCCGTCACCGTCTTGGAACGATCAATCGACGGCACGTTCGGCGTGTTCGACAAATAGACATCATAAGCCGCGCCGGACACAAAATTGTAGCTGAACGACGTTAAGACATCGCCGCCAAAAAGAACCGTCCTGGCGTCTAAAGCCGTGGTCGTAACCGTGGCCTTGACCAAAATATCATTGCTGTAGCCGGTCGACGGCGGATAGCAGTCATTCAAGCTATTGCCATCGGCCAAACGGCTCCAGGTCAGACTTGGCGCATCCAGATCAGCAACAAAAGTTTGCACCGCAGTCTGGCCGACATTGCCGGCGGCATCCGTCACCTGGCCGTACACGCTGTATGTGCCGCTGACCGTGGCCGTATAGGCTAAGGTCGCGCCGGTAAAAGTCGTGTAAGTGGCCGCGCCGGGAACTTTGACATAAATAATCGGCGCCGTCGCGCCGCAAGCCGGCGTCGGATCATTCGGGTTTTGGGTCAGGGTGATGTTGACCAGCGGGTTGGCAATATTGGCGATACCGGTCGGCGAAGGAATGGCCAACGCCAGGGTCGGCGTCGGAACCTTACGGTCTAAGCAAACCGACACGGAGTCCTTAAAGCCGGAAGCCAGGCCGCATTCCACATACGCTTGCAGATAGAACCAATACGTGCCATCGGCGATAAACACAAACTCGTAGTTGAAATTGTCAGCCACCGTACTGCCGACACCATCGGGGAAGTAATCGGTCATGGCCAAAGTCGCGCTGGTCGTATTCGGCGGCTTAACCCACAACTCCGCTTTCGAGACATCAAAAATAGAGTTGACCGTAACTGTATAATTCAACAACGTCGTCGCTGCGTTGGTGATAGCCGGCGTCGGCGCAATCAAGTCTACCGTGGTAAAGACCTGCGCCGGGTTGGCCGCGACCGGAACCGCCGCATCGCTGAGTGTTGAGGTCAGCGCGTTGCTGGAGATGACAAACTCGGACGCATTGGCCGTGCCGTAGGCATTGGTCACAAAGTAGATCATGGTCGGATTGGTTGTGCCAGCCAATGTTTGCAACTGGGTCCGAGTCAAAGTAAAGGTAAAGTTGATGACTTCAAAATTCTCGATACTATGGGTAAACGTACCGACAAAACCGGAGATTTTGTTCCGAACATCCGTATACGCGCCGTTCTCCGTGCCGGTGCGATAGAACAACCGCACAAACGGATCCACAATCTGAGCCGATGGATTGTTGGCCGTGCCAACCAACTGCACCGTATTGGCCGCGGCCAGACAGATCTGGTCTTCGCCAATAACATCGGTCACAGTGGATTGCGGGCCAAACAGACTGACATCAATCCAGGTGTTCATCGTCGTGGGGAAGTCCGAAGGCGGCGCGCCAATCGTCAAGAAAGCCGACTTGTTACCTGCACAGTCTTCATAGACCACGCCGAATTGATAACGGCCGCTGCCGGTAATCGTCACATCCATCGGGAAGCTGATATCGCTTGTGCCCGAGAATAGCGCGCTATTGGCGGCGGTAGCCAAATCAATCGGATTGGTAATGTCGGTCAACAGTGTATACGGCGTCGTCGGCATTTGACCGACGGGACCATAACGCCAGTAGATATACATCTTGCCGCCGCCGTTGGTCGGATTGGCGCAATTGCCGGCCAAAGCAAACAAAGACGGCGCAAACGGGCTCGGGCATTCCGGTGTAAAATCAATCGCAACCTGGAATTGGGCCGATGCTGTGGACGTGACACGCGCATTCGTCAAATTAAACGCGCCCATATCCGTGCCATTGGCCGGAGCCGTGCTGTCTAAAACAATGATCAGTGTGTCCGGAAGGGCTTTATTGCAGGCCTTATCCGTCGCCGAAGCTACGACCACATAACGGCCATCACCCTGGCTGGTTGCGCCTGAATAGAAGAAGGATGTCGCCGTTTCGGTCGGACCCAGCGTGACAACAGTTTCAATGCCGGTCGGGCCGGTTACGGTTAACGTGCGGCTGATCAAACCGGAAGAAGGCGCGACATCAAAAGCGTTAAAAGGAAATTCCCATGTCGCCTTTTTACTCGTCATGTACATGCCGGTGCCGCCGCATGGATCAATCACGGCAAAAGTAGAAACCGGATCGGTCAGGGTTATGACCGGCTTGACTTCATCCAAAAACCAGTTCATCTGCGAAGAGCCGTCGGGATTTGCATCCGTGCCGACCCCGCCGGTTTGCGTTTGCGAGCCAACCGGTGTCCACACATCAAAAATCGTCGGTCGTGCGGAGTTACGTACCGCCACGCGGATGTTCTTATACCAGCCATCCGGCGCTTCCGTATAGGTTACAACATTGCCGGCGGCGTCGACAACCTGGCCGCTGGCGATCAAATCGTTCAGATCAAAGGAAACTTCGATTTGGGTCGCAGGATTTGTGGGAAAAATATAGCTGGAATCGGCATTGAGGTAAAACCACTTCAACGTCGTAGCGGCAAACGTCGGCGCACCTTGCAGCGCAGACGGCAAAACCGTTCCAGCCGGGCCACCGGCAGCGCTGGTGCGCGGATTACCGACAAGAAAAGCAATTTGATCCACCGGCCCGCTGAAATTAGGCGGAGCACAGGTAATGGCAAAACGACCACCCAGCAGCTCTTCATTAAGCGGATCAATGCCGGCCACGCCGGAATTACCGCCTGCCGAATAACCGTCCGTGCGCACTGTGGTGCAGCCGGTTAAGTCAAATAATTCCCAGCCGGATAAAACCGGAACATGGGGCGAGTACAAATAATTTGGCACCAGGTTGGGCGGCGTATTGACGGCCACCAAACCGCCGGACAAGGCAACAACGTCATAGTTTTCATCTAAGTTGCCGGAAGAAGCGTCTTCGTTGCCGGCTTCCACAGACGATGGCATTTCGCACGAAGTCGAACAATTGCCCCAATCCACCGCCGCATCCACATAAGCCGCCGTACCGCAGCCGCTCTTGGAAGTCACCAAAGCGCCAATTCCGTAATGACCCGGGTTTTCCGAGCCATCCGGCGTATACGCAAACCAAATAAAGGTCTGTTCGGGATTGGTCGAGCTGACCGGCGCGACAGCAATATTTTCCGGCGAACCATAACCGTAAAAATCCCAATAAAAATATTGCTTGGATGTAGACTTGTTGCAGGCCAGCGATTGTTCGTTGTCCATCACCACAAAACTCTTTGGATTGTTGGTGACATCCGCATCCCTGAACAAACCAAATAATTCTTCGGCATCGCAATCATTATCCGTCCATAAATCCAGGCAATTGGTAATGCCGGTCGGGGTGGTAGCTTGAAAATCCGTCGGCAAAATCGCTCGGAAGCCGATATAGACGGTTTGTCCAATCTGCATCTGTACCGCGCCGGGTGAAGCCGGTTCGGTAATCACCACATTCGGATCGGTCGTGCTAACCAAAACTTCCGTCACGCGCTGGCTGGCAAAATCCAAATAAAAGAGTTCGCCGGTCAGGCCCGTGCCGACAACCGCGGAAGGTTCTACAAACTTTTGGGTCAGCGGATTGCCGAATAAGTCTCGCGCCGATGGCACCACCAAAACATCACTGGTCGGCGGCACTAACGCCGTCGCCCAACCCCAGGTGGCAGTTTCCGGCAAAATGAGTGTTGAATATTTGACTAATTGCGGAAAAGCCACAGTTGGCGTCAAAGTAAAAGGATTGGTCAAAGCATCGTTTAAACCAACACCGCTGGACGCATAGACAATTTGCAATTCGCCGTTGGTCGCGCCGCCGGTGGGAAAAGCGATACCGTTCGTGGCGTTATTGGTCATGTTATAACCCGCGCCAAACGTCAGAACGTTCGTTGGGTCAAAACCGCCTTGCAGAATTTCATACGGATATACCGCAGCTTGATTGGCCGCGGCGTCCAATTGCCAGGTATATTCCCAGGCGGTCGGGGTGGTGATGTGGGGGCTAAAACCGGCTTCGCTGTTATTCGGCAGTGCGCTGGTACAAATCGAATTGCCCAGTGGTGAAGCTGCAAAGCCGTATTCCCAGCCGCCGTCGCCCACGCCGTTTAAATCAGCGTCGTGATCGTTGTCATCAATGTTGTTCTTGTTATGCGGAGAAATTGTGCCGCCTTCGCCGTCCACAGTAAAGGTAACGGTAAATGGTCTCGTCAAGGGACAACCGGCAATCTGAATAAATGGGCCGGTAACCGGGTTAACCGGGTACCGCAAAGTCAAATTGCCAAAATTCGTGCCAAGCGCGACCAAATCCGCCGGTGTCGCCGTATAGCGCAGCACGGCTATACCGGGCATAATGATGGGCAAGACTTCTAACCGCCCGGGCGCTCCGGCCACATAACCCAGACCAATCAAGTTATCTCCGGGCAAAAACGGGGTAACACCATCGGCACGGAAAAACATGGGCAGAGCTAGGGGCACTCCATCCCCATCCGCATCCGCATCCTCAATTAAAATGTAAAAAGTCTGGCTGTTCAAAACCCTATTCGGAGCGCCGCAAGCCGCGGCATCCAATGTGCCGGGAGTCAAAGCGTTCCATGGATCAACACACGGATCGGCATTCATCCATGTGTAGGATGGCACATTGGCCATGCTGCGCGGAATGGCTAACGCTCCCACCGTGCGGTCGGGATAAGGCCCGGTACCGTCGCCGGTCGGCGATGACACGGCGTTAATATCCAACGCGCCGAGATCGCGTGTACCATCAAACGGGAATAACAACGCCAGCGGACGGATGCTTGGCGTCGCAAAAATCATGTTGATTTGATCGCGCAAAGCCGGAGCCGGCGGAAAAGCAGCGTCGCCGCCCCAATCAATAACAATATCACCGTTGGCAAAATATGGCCCCGTGCCGTCCGGGCCGCCCAAACCGTCAAAAGTAATAATGTTACCGCAACTATCAGCCACCTGAAAAGTTACACTATACGATCCGGATACACCTCCGCCAAAAGATAGGGGCGTCACTACCGCATTAAAGATGTGCGATGGCGCGAGGCCCGGCCCGCCCACGCCGGCGCCCACATAAGTTGTGGTGACCGGTATTCCGCCAACTAAAAAAGTTCCGGTCACCGTATTAATGCCGGAGGCTAAAATTTCCGGTGCCGGAGCTGCCAAAGGAATGACGGGCGCCGGGCTATTAGGATCATAGACATCAATAGCAAACGTTAAAGTATCGGTACAACTCAGCGGCCGCCAGGTCTGCGCCGGATCGGTCGCGGTCGGTCCACCACCCGCCGCTGCACTATAGGTAGCTGCGCTGGGGGTAACCGTCGCCGCAGCCGGCGCGACCAACTTGGGTTCAATAGAATCATATAAAAACCAGTTTGCCGTTGTATAAGCCAGGTCATTTACACCGGCCAAGCCCACGGCATTATGCGCCACGTATGTTTCATCAAAAATAACGCCGTTCAGCTTGCCCAGAACCAAATATAAATCCATTCCATTAGCCGGAAACGGGGTAACAGCATCTTCATTGCCCCAAGTTTCCGGAAAACGGTGAGCCGCTACCTGATCCAAATCATTAAAGTTTGGTCCGGTTAAATCCGTCAGCGTGTTGATGCGCCAACGGTAGCGGAAACCGCCGGTAACCGGAACTTCGATTTCCGTGTAACGCGCAAACGGCACCAATGTGGGTCGCTGACCCGCCACATCATATTCATCATAGATGTCAAAAAAGATGTACGGAACCATTGTCCCGCTGTCAAAAATTTGGGATACAGGTTGAGTTGTTATCAAGGTAAACGTCAAAATGTGACGGCCGGCATTTTCACCGCCAGTTACATCACTCGGAGCAATGCGAATCGTTGTTGCACCATTGGCGGTAATGGCGCCGCCGCTGATAATATTTGTAGTCGTAGCCGTCACTGCGCTTCGCACTTGCAGCGTGTTGACTGCCACAGGTGCGGCCAAAGCCGAACCTGTATGCAGCGCCATAAGCAGCAGCACCGGCAGCATACAAAATTTGCGGAACCTCATAGAGTTCCTCCTTTCCAGAAGTGTTTAAAGCATAAACGATGGTAAAGCACTAACGCGATACTCATGAGACATCTCCTTTCCTAGAGAGATCAGGTAAAAAAAACGGTGGTGAAAACGCACAAGCAGAATAGACTGAACACATACGCAACTTCCTCCAATTTAATGCTCTCGCCCAATGCGATTTGAAATTTGCCCTTTTCAGGCTGGAATTCGGTGTGTATATTAAGAGTGCATACTTTATGCCAAATTAGTTGAAAGCGGAACTCGCTGTAAATTCAGCCTTTAGCATTTTTGAGTATTTTGCCGGAGATTGGAAAAATGGACAGTCTTCCTTTTTTCGGAATAAAATGCTGTCGTCAACGATCCGTTTTCAGCGCTAAACGGTTGATAATCGCTCGCAGAAAACAGAAAGATCGTAACTGAAAACTAAAAGGAGCCTATATGAAAACTATGATGCAAATCTTATGCCTGTACAGCCTCCTTCAGCTCGGCACAGCAGAAGCCCAACCATGCTTTAGCGCCCGAGCCACGGGTTTGTCATACGTCGTCGTCATTACATCTGTGACAATAGACGGGCAAGCCCTAAAAAACGGTGACGAAATCGGCGTGTTTGACGGAAATATAGGCGTAGGCAGCGCGGCTTACTCCGGCGGCGGCAATCTGCTTATCAACGCCTGGCAAGGCGATCCGGCGCAATTAATCCCCGGTTTTGTGCCGGGCCATCCGATTCTATTTAAAGTATGTGATCGAAACAGCGGTGGATTCTTTGTGGCCACAGCCATATTTAGCGCGGGTAATGGGACGTTCGGCAGCGGGTCATTTACCGCGGCCGGCCTGACGGTTTTGACCAATGGACGCAAGCCGGGCGATGTGCGGACAGATGGGGTTATTGACACATTAGACGTAGATATGCTGTTGCGCCATTTACTGAAAATGACGCCCGATCTCGATGAAAATGAAAAGCGGAATGCCGATATGAATGCCGATGGACAAATCGATATGCAGGATTTATTGCGATTGGTAGCGTTTGTGTATCGTCAGGAGTAGAGCGGAGTGCTAAACCGACCGGAATTCCGGGATTCGGACGGGTTTCCAATTGAGCGGAGGCGGGTGAGACGTGTGGAGAAATGACATTTCTTGAAGAAATGTCATTTCTGAGGGCATGATTTAGAAGATTTCATCCAACCGGACGCTGATGTCAAGCGCCGGGTCCTTAACCTCGCCTGACGAAAAAACATACGGCTTCATGTCGGGGCCGTATACGGTAATAATGCCGATGGCGATCTGCACCAACCAGCAAGATTTAACGCCGTCTTTAAAGTAGTCCTTAAACCGTTGCACCGTATCATAATCGCTCTGACTCGGCGACACAATTTCAACAATCAACAACGGCGGCTCGGTCATTTTAATTTCATCGCTGCTTAAATCAAAAGGAAGTTTGGCGTAAATGCAAATATCCGGCGTGGCTTCGCGACCGGGCAGCTTGAGCGAAAGTTCGCTGAGAACCGTGTACTTACTTCGGTAGGCCAATAATGCCCCGGCTAAATTAGATTGGACAATCGCATGATTTTTGCTCGGCATAGGCTTTCCCCTTTCAATTTCATAAGGCGTCCAAAGTTCGGATGTGTTCATAATATGCTCCTGACGCGGTCAAACCGCAGTTGAATGCTTAAATTCTCGTAGCCAAAACCCGATGGGTGTCCAAAACCGATCCGGTTGCTTTCAATATACATCATCTAAATTTACATTTCAATCCTTTACTTTTTGACCGGCTCATTCGGTCGGACTTAAAACAGTGCTACCTCTCCAAAACGCGGAACAATTAGACGCCACAATTAAAGCCATTCGCCGGCGCTTTCCAAAACACACGGCGCCATTGGCCGATTATCGTCCGGCCGCCGTGCTGATCCCCTTTTTCTTTAAAGACGACCGGGCCCAAGTGCTTTTCACCAAGCGCTCGCAGCAAGTCCGCCATCACAAAGGCCAAATCTCCTTCCCCGGCGGAACGCTGGATGACGAAGACACAGACTTGCGCGCCGCCGCCCTGCGCGAGACCGAAGAGGAAATCGGCGTCAAAACCGATGACATTCACATCATCGCCGAAATTGACGAAATGGTTACTCCGACCAAATTCCACATCACGCCTTTTGTCGGCACGATTCCATATCCCTATACCTTTCAAATCAACCCGGCCGAAATCGACGAGTTGATCGAGATCCCGCTATCGCATCTGCTGGATCCGGTCAACCATCGCACCTATGAGCGCCCGCTGCCGATTGATCCTAAGCGCATTGTCACCGTCCATTCCTATCAATACGGCCCGCATGAAGTCTGGGGCATTACCGGCCATATTCTGCATAACCTAATCAGTAAAATGCAGCAGCTTACCCTGGAGACATTGTGAAAAAGCAAGCATCGCTATGACGAGTCTTGAACTTTTCAAACGCAACGAACATATTGACAGACAACCGCTAAATTCATATATTAACCATACCTTTAATGATAGGTAAAAGCATGAAGCGTGCGCGGATTCATTGGCTGCATCACGGCATTTTAATCCCGGCCTGTTTGATCGTCATCTTTCCGATTTTTTGGATATTCATGACCTCGATCAAACCGGAAGAGCTGGTCTTTACCGATAAGCTGGAACTCTTTCCCGCCCGCATCACGTTAGATAACTATCGCCACATTCTGACCATGAATGATGGGATATTTTTTACCTGGCTTTCCAACAGCATTATGATTGCGGCGGCGGCCACCTTCTTTGGCGTCTTTTTTGCCGCTACAACGGCCTTTGCTTTTTCACGCTTCAACTTCTATGGCAAAAAGCCGCTTATGTACGCCTTTCTGGTGACGCAGATGTTCCCCGGCGCCATCCTGATTGTGCCGCTTTACAATTTGATGCGAACCTACGGCCTGCTTAACTCCTTTGCCGGCCTGATTCTGGTCTATTCAACCGTATCCCTGCCCTTTTGCGTCTGGATGCTCAAAGGCTTCTTCGATACGATTCCTAAGGAGATTGACGAAGCGGCGATTGTCGATGGATTGGGCATCGTCGGCCTGTTTTATCGGATTATTTTGCCGCTCTCGCTGCCCGGCATTGCCGTTACGTCCTTCTTTTCCATGGTCACGGCCTGGAACGAATTTATGTTTGCCCTGACCTTTATGAGCACGGAAAAGCTTTACACCCTGCCGGTCGGATTGCGGACCTTCGTCTATCAATTTAACACCGATTGGCATTATATGGCCGCCGGCGCGATCTTAGTCACTTTGCCCGTCCTGTTCTTTTTTCTGAATGCCCAAAAATATCTGGTCACCGGCTTGATGGCCGGTGGAGTAGAGAAATAAACGCATTAACCTGAGGAATTCAAGACTCGCCACAAAGGCACAAAAGCACTAAGTTTCACGAAAGTCTTGATAAATTGCGTTTTTAACACCGCTGCGATATCGAATCGTTATAACATGTTTTACGAAAACATCTTAGTGATTTTTTGAGCCTTGGTGACTTCGTGGCTCATTAACAATTCAGGTTAAACGAAAGGAGTTTTCTAATGCAACTCTCGATTGAATACTGCGTTCAATGAAGCTACCATCCGCGCGCAGCCGGTCTGGCTGCCGAACTCAAAGAAAAGTTCAATGTCGAAGCTACGCTGATTCGCGGCTCCGGCGGCGTTTTTGATGTGGTTGTCGACAATCAGTTAATTTTCTCGAAAAAGAAAATCGGCCGATTTCCTTATGATGGTGAAGTCGCCGAATTGATGCAAGCTAAAGCAACGTAACTTTTTACCCATTCGCGTTACCAAATCTGAAAGGAGCTTTTATGGCTGATGAAGTTAAAGACCCGGGTTCATCTTCAACACCACCACCGCCAACCGGTTCAGGCGGCAGTGAAGTCGAAGCCGGCAAACTATACGCAGCGCTGTCGTATCTGTGGATTCTGTGCTTTTTACCCTATTTCATGGATGACCAAAAGAGTAACAGTTTCACCATGTTTCACGCCAAGCAGGGCGTAGTTTTGTTTATATTGAACATTGTGGCCATGATGATCGCCGCAGTCCCTTGTATCGGTTGGGTAATTGCGCCGATAGTACTCCTTGCTTTGTTTGTTCTCGCCGTCATTGGCTTTATTAAAGCCATCAATGGCGAAAAATGGGAAATGCCAGGCATCGGAAAACTGGTTAAAACCATGAATCTGTAAACTCGTTCACTGGAAAACTGGAAAACCGCCTTTTTGTAAGGGGCTCTTAACTTGAGCCCTTTTTTTTATTAGATCAAAATGAGTACACGATCATTTCCAACAATTCATATTGTTTTGCATGAGCCGGAAATTCTGCCGAATACCGGCACATTCGTCCACCGACAAAACCCTTGACTTTCTCCGTCAAAAACCGAAATTAGACCTTGTGACGCATCTTGCAGAGTCTAATTCCTTTTGTGGAGGTATAAACATGAAACATGTTGCGTCATTACAATATGATGTCATCTTCAAAAAAGCCTTTGGCGATCCGGCAACTTTTACCGCCTTTGTCAAAGATTTTACCGGTGTCAATATAGAGATCACGAAGGTTGAGACCGAAAAATCCTTCCGCCCGGCGATCGGGCCGGCGGACTCCCACTTTGATCTATTCGCTGAAGATACGAAAAACCGGATTGTGGTGGATATTCAGCACGATCGTTTGACGGATCATTATGACCGTTTTTTGTATTATCATTGCGCGGCCATGCTGGAATTGACGGCGCGTTCGGAAACGTATCGGTCGCAGATTAGAGTTTATACATTAGTCGTCTTGACTTCCGGTGACAAACATCAAACGGACATTGCCACGATTGATTTTGATCCGAAGGATCTGAAAGGTAATCCGCTGAAGGAAATTTTTCATAAGATTATCTACATCTGCCCGAAATACGTAACGGCGGAAACACCCGCTGCGTATCGAGAATGGCTTCAAGCGATTGACGATACGCTGGATGAGGAAGTGGATGAAACGCAATACACGAATCCGGCCATCCGGAAGGTCTTTGATTGCATCGAGGAAAGCCGGGTCACACCGCAGGATCGGGCAAAAATGAAGGATGAAGCCGCCCGAAAAGAAACGATTGACGAAAAGACAAAAGAGATTGCCGGCAATATGTTGCAAAAGGGAAAGTACACTCACGAAGATATTGCTGAAGCAACCGGATTAACCATAGCTCAAGTCAATGAGCTCGCGGCGAACTGACGCGCTATTGCAGCTTGCCGGGAGAAACAATTGAGGGGCTCTCAACTTGAGCCCCTTTTTTATTGGGCTCAAAATGAGTACACTATCCTTTCCGACGATCCATATTGTTTTGCATGAACCGGAAATTCCGCCGAATACCGGCAACATCGGACGCACGGTTCTGGGCGTAAACGGGCGACTGCATCTGGTAGGTCACCTGGGCTTTCGCCTGAACGAACAATCGCTTAGGCGCGCAGGGTTGGACTATTGGCCGCATCTGGACCTGCGTCGCTGGAACTCGTTAGAAGAATTAGAGCTAACGAAAAAGCGCTGCTTCCTTTTCACAAAAACGGGCAGGCACTACTTTGATGAAGTGAACTACCAACCCGGCGACTACCTGATCTTCGGCAGCGAGTCTAAAGGTTTGCCGCAAACTTTTTTGGATACTTTCCCCACGCAAACGGTTCAATTCCCGACGCTTGGCGCGATCCGATCCTACAATCTGGCCAGTTGTGTTCATGCCGCCTGCATGGAGTTTGTCCGGCAAAATAAGGCGTTGCTCCAGCCTCATTTCCGAAAAATGGAGCGCGAACAGCCACATTAAGCATTTCCAGTTGCGTAGCCATCATTTTTGTGCTATTGTAAACACAACGGATTAAGCCGAACAAATCCAATTCCGGACTGTAAAAGCGGTTACCGGATCAAAATAAAGCATTCCTAAATAAAAGGAGAGTACGCCTATGGAAGGCACAAGTTTGTTGACAATGATTGTTAAAGGCGGGTCGATGATGATTCCCATCGGCCTGTGCTCATTTATCGGCATTGCTATTTTTATCGAACGTATGATCGCACTGCATCGCGCCAAAATCGACACCGAATCTTTTATGCGTGAGATCAAAGAAACAGTGCGCCGCGGCGGCATCTTTGAAGCCATCCACCGCTGCGCCAAAACACCCGGTCCCGTAGCCGCCATCATCAAAGCAGGGCTGGAGCGCCGCCAAAAAAGCTATTCCGAAGTCAAAGACGCCATCGAAAGCGCCGGTAAAGCCGAAATTTATATTCTGGAAAAAAATATCAGTGTTCTGGCCACGGTGGCCAGCATCGCCCCGCTCTTTGGGTTTTTGGGTACAGTGACCGGTATGCTGTCTGCGTTTAAGACAATCGAGGGTTTAGGTGGCAATGTCAACGCCTCCGTCCTGGCCGGCGGTATTTGGGAAGCCTTAATTACAACCGTGGCCGGCTTAGTCGTCGGCATTCCTGCTCTGGTTGCTTACAATTATCTGGTCGATAAAACCAAGCATTTCGTCTTTGAAATGGAAGTAACCTCGCAGGATTTGATCAAGGTCCTGCCGGAAAAAGAGAAAGAGGAAAAAGATGAACTTTGATAATAAATTGCAGCACGCCACAGCATTTAGCTCGGCCGGATTGACCGACATTATCTTTTTGCTGCTGATCTTCTTCCTGCTCTCATCGTCCTTTATCGTCCAACCCGGCATGAAAATCGTCCTGCCACAAAGCGTCACCAATGAAGTGCCGCAGGAAAACGACCGCGCTATTATCAGCATTGACAAAAACGAGCAGTTTTATCTGAATGGTAACCTGGTCAATGAGGAGCAATTGCAACAAGGCTTGTATGATCAGATTCAGCAATCATCAAGCAAGATCGTTGTCATTGAAGCCGATAAAGATGTACGCCACGAGCTTGTAGTGCGAGCCATGGATTACGCCCGGCGCGCCAACGCCCAAAAACTGCACATCGCCACAGAACCGATTAGCAAATAATGTCTGAAGTCGCCAATCTCCATGATCGTTTTTTTAAGGCCGTGTTTTCCCGCGAAGAGGAGGCCCGTAATTTTCTGGCCAACTATTTGCCGGCCAATGTGGCGCAGCGCCTTGATCTGAGCACATTAGAAATTCAAAAAGACTCTTTTGTCGATGTCGAGTTGAAAACCTTTCACTCCGATCTGCTGTATCGGCTCAAACGCACCGACGGCGAGACCGCTTTTGTCTACATCGTGTTTGAGCACAAAAGCAAACCGGAGCCGCTGATTGCCTTCCACTTGTTGCGCTATATGGTCAAAATCTGGGAGGCCTGGCTTAAACAGGAGACGCCGGGGAAATTGCCGCGCATCATTCCACTGACGTTGTATCACGGGGTCGAAACCTGGCATGTCGGCCTGCGCTTTCAAGATTTGTTCGGCGGTACTGGAGAGGATTTGGCAGCCTATACGCCGGATTTCAGTTATGCGCTTTACAATTTAAAAAGTTACGATGATCATCAATTGATCGGCATTGCCAGTTTACGGCTGGCGTTGTGGGCATTGAAACACGCTTCTGAGGATCGTCTGTATGAAAAGCTGCCTGAAATTGCTGATTTGCTGACCGCACTGGCCAAAACAAGTAGCGGTTTTGAGTTCTTAGCCACAGTCTTACGCTATATTGCGGTGCAAACAGAACCGGCAGAACGACAAGTCCTGATCAAGACGCTGAAGACCACACTGTCGCAAAAAGGAGAAAATATGAAAAAATCCATCTACGACATTATTGCCGAAGAAGGCTATGAAAAAGGTATCGAAAAAGGTATCAAAAAAGGTCTAAAATCATTACGGGAGTCTATTCTCGATATCGCTCAAACGCGCTTTGAGCAACTGCCGCCGATCATCAGCCGGTTTGTTAACAAATGCGCGGACGAGCAACATTTGCGCTTTTTGCTCAAGCAAGCCGCCGTTGCCGATTCGGTCGAAGTCCTGGTGCACGATATTGCCCGTTTGCGCACCTCAAAATAAGTTACCAATAATGTCTGAAGTCGCCAATCTCCATGATCGTTTTTTTAAGGCCGTTTTTTCCCGCGAAGAGGAAGCCCGTAATTTTCTGGCCAACTATTTGCCGGCCAATGTGGTGCGACACCTTGATCTGAGCACATTAGAAATTCAAAAAGACTCTTTTGTCGATGTCGAGTTGAAAACCTTTCACTCCGATCTGCTGTATCGGCTCAAACGCACCGACGGCGAGACCGCTTTTGTCTACATCGTGTTTGAGCACAAAAGCAAACCGGAGCCGCTGATTGCCTTCCACTTGTTGCGCTATATGGTCAAAATCTGGGAGGCCTGGCTTAAACAGGAGACGCCGGGGAAATTGCCGCGCATCATTCCACTGACGTTGTATCACGGGGTCGAAACCTGGCATGTCGGCCTGCGCTTTCAAGATTTGTTCGGCGGTACTGGAGAGGATTTGGCAGCCTATACGCCGGATTTCAGTTATGCGCTTTACAATTTAAAAAGTTACGATGATCATCAATTGATCGGCATTGCCAGTTTACGGCTGGCGTTGTGGGCATTGAAACACGCTTCTGAGGATCGTCTGTATCAAAAGCTGCCTGAAATTGCTGATTTGCTGGCCGCACTGGCCAAAACAAGCAGCGGTTTTGAGTTCTTAGCCACAGTCTTACGCTATATCGCGGTGCAAACAGAACCGGCAGAACGACAAGTCCTGATCAAGACCCTGAAGACCACGCTGTCGCAAAAAGGAGAAAATATGAAAAAGTCGATCTACGACATTATCGCCGAAGAAGGCTATGAAAAAGGTATCCTGACGACTTTACGAGCGTCGGTTCTCGATATCGCCCGTGCGCGCTTTGAGCAACTGCCGCCGATCATCAGCCGGTTTGTTAACAAATGCGCCGATGAGCAACATTTGCGCTTTCTGCTCAAGCAAGCCGCCGTTGCCGATTCGGTTGAAGTTCTGGTGCACGATATTGCCCGATTAAAAAATGAACAACAACCAAGCCATTAGAACTACCTATAGGAGTGTGATATGAAAAAAAATTTCCGAAACCAATTGTTTGCTGTGGCTATTGGTTTAGCCTGCCTAAGTCTGTCCGGCTGCAGTGATACTAAGAAAGAGGAAGCCAAAACGCAACAAGAAGAACCATCCGCTGCCCGTCAGGCTGCCGATGAAGTGACTGGGAATCGCGCCCTAAAACAAGGCCAGGGTGGCATTTCTGCCGTACAGCAAAGCAATGCGCAACACAATCAACAATTGAATCAAGCACTTGAGCAAAGCCAGCAAGAGCCGAAAAAAGAAGATGGCCAACAATAACGCCTGTCAAACCATCACAAATGAGTCCTCAGCCCGATTGGATTATTCGTAAATGATCCAATCGGGCTGTATTTGTTTCACCGTTCATATTCTCATTTTCCGGCCCAAATCGCAGCTCTGCCCAATGAACGCCCGGACTAAAATAGCATTTGTGTAAATTTGTGTAGCCCCAGCCATCCCAAGCCTCGTCTCCACGCTGAGGCATGACCACCGCGCCAATCCGAGCGCCGTCCACCCAAAGTGTCCGAATCGCAGCTTTGTTATCCGTATTTAGCGGACCATGACCATTGGCATAGTAAAAATCCAGCACATAAAATCCGTCCTGCCTGATTTCAAAGTCAAATTTAATCGGTGTATCTTTCGTCAACACTACATAATCTGGAAGCGCGGCAATCGGCTCGACAACAAGCGTTGCGGCCTCCGGCTGAAAGGGCTCACTCAAAAACGAAACGAATCCTCTTCCGTCCACAGCCCGCACCTGATACTCGATAAGAACATCGCTTATCCGATCACCGCCACTGTTTTTCGGCAGATCGTACCACGCTTCGGATATCACCGCAACGCGTTTCCCATTGCAAAAAACTTCATACCCAACCGCATTACCTACCGGTGACCAGCACAGCCTTTCGCCGATCAATTTAACTGCGGGTGTTTCCGGCGCAAAAAGGCTTTCCGTCAAACAAATCCGGCTTGCTTTTAACGCGCCGCTTAGATAAATGTCAAGCTCATGTTCTCCGCATAAATCTCCCGGTAAGATCGGTCGGGCAACAGCCAGCCCATCAAGCGTCACCCGTTCCACAGTGCTGCCGCTGCCATGCAAATGCAAAGTGAGATTCGCCTGGCGGTAGCGAAAATTGCGTAGCGTATGATGACCGGCGTAAGCTGTCGGCACAAAAGGTTTAAAGCGCAGCGCATCCGGCATAAAGCGCAGTCCGAATAATACACGATAAACAGACGCTAAACCACCGGCAACACTCCACAACTGTCGATCCGAGTTAATCGCCGTGCCGCTAAAATGGCCGGATGAAGCCACCATATTCTCTTTGTAAGTCAAAAAAAGCGCAGCGCTGCGATAAAGACAGGCCAAGCCATGTTCAACCGCCGCGACCTGACCGGCTTTGGCCGCCGCCCAGCTCCAGAAGGCAACGACAAACGGCCAGATCGCTTGATTGTGGTAAGGCGGAATATCGGGTGTCTGCGGAAAAATACAAGTCGGGCCAAAAGCCGTAACCGGCATCTCGGTCAAAATCCGCGCTTGTTGCGCCGGATTAGCAATATCGTACAAAATACAGAGCGCCTCGCCCAACGCTTCGGCCCGGTTAGAAAGAATAGGGTGATTTCGCCCATAACGATATTGACCATAATAGCCGCAATCCGTTTGCCATAAATAAGTATTGATTCCGTGACGAATGGCCTCGGCAATTTCATCATAACCCGCGTCCGGTTCATTCAGCAAGCGCGCCATTTGCGCCAAAATACGATACGCTTGATAATGGACAGCGTTCGTGCCCAGACATTGTGTGCCAAAAATATCTTTGGGATCTAACCAGCGTGGATAAGTCTGCTCACGCCAGTCCAGAAAAGACGATTCGCCATAGAACAACCCGGTTCGATAATCCCGCGCCACAGCGAGATCGGCCTGCGCCGATGCACAAATAATCGCAAATGCCTGGCGCAGCCATTCGTGATCGTCACTGACACAAAAAACTTCCCAGGCCGCCAAAGCCCAGGCCATCCGATCGGTCGAAATCGGCCAGGAACCGCCCGTGCCCGTATCCTGCACAATCACTCCGTTTTTGACTTTAGCCAGCAGGCTGATTTTGGCGGCAACTGGAAAAATCGCCGCTAACGCCAGCACAATGCTATAACTAATGTCGCGCGTCCAGACTCCCGGCCACTTCTCCCCGGCCATGAATGCTCCATCGGCACGAATATTAAGCGCAGCTTCTTCCAGCGCCAAATTATACAAAGCATCGGTCAAAACAAACGGGGACTGATACACAGGAAGATGCGGCGGCGGTTGCAGCCGGCGAGTCCGACTCTGCCCATCAAAATCGGACTGCAACTGCAATGGCGACAGTGCAACGGCCTTAAAATCACCCTCGTACACCGCACTTTCGGTGATTGTAAAGGCAGAGGATTGAAAGAGGATATTCATGGCAAATTTTCGCGATTAGCAGCAGGACTCGTAAATAATATTGGCGTAGATATGGGCGGCGCGCTGAACCTCGGCAAAATCGACAAACTCCTCGCGCCGGTGCGCTACAGCCAGATCGCCAGGACCACAAACCACCGTTAACATACCGGCTTGATGAAATAAATTGGCATCGGAATGGGACCGAAATACGGACGGACGCCAAGCCTGTCCGCAAGTCTCAAAAGCGCGCCGGATCGGTTGCAGACGCGGCTCATCCGTTTCGCACATAAATCCGGGCGCCCAAAAAGTGTGCGCATGGGTCAGTTCGACATCGGCCAGATCATTCAAAATCCGGGCCTTTGTTTCTTGCAGAATCGCTTCAATCGGCTGCTGATCAACGCCGGGCGGTAAGTGAAAGTCAATCGCTGCTTCACAAGTATCCGCCACCACAAAAGCATTTCCTCCGCCATGAACTTCGCGCGGGTTAACGGCCACACTATCGCCCGGAAAAAGGTTGCGACAGCGCGCCATAATCAGCACCAACCAGTTTAACATCGCCTCAATAGCGCTGGCCCCAATTTCCGGCAACGCGGCATGAGCCCGCAGACCGCGCCCGGTCAGACGGCATTCCAAATAGCCGTAATGCGCCGGACATGGCAAAAGACTGGTTGGCTCACCCACAACAATAAGCGGGGCGCTGAATTTACTTAGCAATGCCCGCGCGCCGTCGCCGTAGTCTTCCTCGCCGACCACCAGCGCAATTCCACAGCCGCGTTTAAACTGCGCCTTGCTTTCCAGCAGCATAGTCACCGCCTCAACAATCGCGGCGCAAGCCCCTTTCATATCCGCGGCGCCAAGCCCGTAAAGGCGGTCACCCTCCCATTCGGCAAAATGACCTTCATTATGCCACAAGCTCACCGTATCCACATGCCCGACCCACAAAAACTCCAGCGGCGACGGACCTATCCGCACAATTAAATTTGCACGATCGCTATCTTCACCAGGAATCGGAACCAACTGGAATTCCGGTTCAAGACCCGCCTGGCGAAAAGCCTGAGCAAAAATCTGTGTCACCGGCATCTCGGCAAAAGACGGGCTGTAGTGATTAATAGTTTCAACCAGCAAGTTTTTTAAACGCTTTGTATTGAGTTGCCACGGCATTAAGTCCATCCGGCCCGCCCTTCCAAAAATAGAGTTTGACAAGATTTAGAGATGTGCATAGATTATTAAAGTATAATCTGTCAAGTTAGATTGAAGCCCTTATGAATGCAACAAATTTTGATAGAATGCTTAAAAACGGCATTTCTCAATCAGCACGAACTTTTTCGACGATCAAAACCTGACGGGTTTCCAAAACCCGTCAGGTTTGAGTTCACACAAACTTATGCCGAGCAGCACTAGTTTCCTATCTCCGAAAGCAATTAAATTTTCAGACTAAAAACGTATGTTGAGTAAGATTATGCTTCCACCTAAAATTTTGGAAATCCTGAGCCATAACAAATTGTTTGAGAATGTGAAGCCGGATGATCTGGCCTGGCTAACCATGGATATGGTGGAAGAGCGTAGCTATTTGCGCGGCGCCTATATTTTACGTGAAGATGATCCTAAAATTGATAGCATTTATTTAATTACAGCCGGCGTTGTGCAGATTACTAAAAAATTAGCGACCGGTGACGATCATGCCATTAAAGAACTTCGCGCCGGCGACTTTATTGGTGAGATGTCCTTGTTGGAAGGCGAGAAGCGCTCGGCTTCAGCCCGCTGTCTGATTCCGGTAACTGCCATGCTGATTCACCACAAAGCATTTAATCAGCTTTTGGTGCAAGTGCCACATGTGCAAAGCAATCTAATCCGCGAAATGGCTGCCAAATTACGCGAATCTGATGTGCACATGATTTCAGAAATCAGCCGGGCTGTTACCATTATGCGCTTAAATCAGGTCATTGCCGATCAAAAAGCAGAGCTGGAAAACCAAAAAATGCAGTTGCAGGAGTTAAATGCAGCCAAAGATAAGTTTTTTTCCATCATTGCCCATGATATTAAAAATCCATTAGCCAGTTTAATGGGCTTTTCTGAATTGATGCACCAAAGCTTTGGGCAGTTGGAATTGCACCAAATACGCTCGATAGCTGAATCCATTTATGACAGCAGTCACCATCTCTATAATTTAATTGAGAACCTGCTGCAATGGGCCCGCAGCCAAACCGGAAGTCTCGTTTGCGAACAGGCCTGGATTGCGCTGGCGCCTGTTGTGAACGAGACCGTTTTACTTTTAACCCCAAGCGCGCTTTCAAAGCAAATCCAGCTTATCCATCAAATTGCCGAGGATCATTCCGTTTATGTAGATCGGAACATGTTCTCAACCGTAATCAGAAATCTTATTTCGAATGCAATTAAATTCTCTCATCCGGGCGGTCAGATTAATATTCGATCCATCGCACATGATCGCTTTATCGAAGTTGCTATTAAAGACAGCGGCGTTGGTATTCCAGCGGATATGCTCAGCGCCTTATTCCGTATTGATGTCCAGCAAAGTACACACGGCACCGCAAATGAATCCGGAACTGGTCTGGGACTTATTTTGTGCAAAGAATTTGTGGAAAAAAACGGCGGGACAATACGAGTTGAAAGCGAGGTCGGCATAGGCAGCACATTTTTTATCAGCCTGCGGCAAGCAACGGATAACATTTCATAATCAAAAACCATACCATCAAAATCGGAGCCACTTTTGGCGCGTCTTCAAGATGACAGAATGTTGTCATCAGCTCTAAATTCTGGGGCTTGTCCATTTTTCAAAAGATAGGTCAGCCCTTCCAACTCCATCGCCAGATTAACATCACGAATAATAATCCCCCGCTGATAAGGCAGCTTAATAGGTGCAAAATTAAGCAGCGCTTTTACCCCGGCCCGAACCAATCTTTCGGCAACCTCAACGGCAGCTTTAGCCGGTACCGCTAACACCGCAATATCAATCTGAAAAGAACGGACAACTTCTTCCAGATCGTCTACCGAACAAATCATGATACCGTGCCATTCCTGACCGATTTTGGCCGGATCTTTTTCTAAAACAGCAAGAATTTCAAAACCTGCTTTTTTAAACTCACCGAAGTAAAAAAGCGCCGAGCCCAAGTTCCCTGCGCCGATGAGTATCAGCCGCCATTTGCGGGTAACCCCCAAAATATCATGGATAGCCTGCTTCAACAATTTGATATCATAGCCTTTACCGCGACGACCAAAACTGCCAAAATACGACAAATCTTTGCGCACTTTGGCCGGATTAAGATGGCCACGGGCCGCTAATTTTTTGGAAGAAATCGTCTCAAGGCCCTCTTCTTCCATTTCTTCTAAAAAACGGTAGTAGTGAGACATGCGCCGGATTGTAGATTCTGATATTTTCGCTTTTTCCATAAAATCGGCTGCGGCAAAACTTTGCGGAGACATTGCGTCTATTTTAAGTGCGGAATAGCAATACGCTGAATAGCGTCCAGAATTGTAAGAAGCTCTCGTGGCGCGCCGTCGTGATAAAAATTAACCAGACTGTGCCCGGTATCATCCTTGTAGAAAATAGTATATGACGGCCCTTTAACAACCTGCGTGCTTAAGTAGCCGCTGCTCATGGTTAAAAACTTTTCGGCGGAAAAAACAGTTACTAATTCTTGCAACTCCGCCTCTGTCAAAGACCCTTTTTTAGTTATACTACCATGCTCCCGGAAAGTTATACTGCCGTCAATTCCGATTAAAAGCTTGGTATCCACATTTTCAGCCGCATCAAAAACCGTAAGCGATATCTCAAGCGTTTGGGCAACGATATCGCCGCTGTTTGCATGGGTAGCGCCGCTTTTGCTGCCTTTTTGACTGCTGCAACTCAGCAGGGTCAGCGCAGCAAACATAAAAAATAGTAATATTCTGGCCATCATCATTCCTTTATTCCGAAGAAAATTCGATCAATCATCAAATTAGTGACCACCAGCGCCTTTAAACTGATCCTCACGGTCTTTAAAAAGAACATTAAACGTGGTTAGTGTGCCGTAACAGCGCGTAATATATTGCTGCATGCCTACCTTGTCCTCATCCGACAGTTTTTCATGGGCATTTATTTTTTGCTCCAACACCCGCAAGTTGTCACGCAACATGACGATTTTATGGAAAAAAACGTCTATCGGCACCTCTTTATCCTGAGTTTCTTTAGTGCCCGGCATCATGAAAATGGAGCCGCCTTTCCAGCGATCTCCTAACATAACTTCGAGGCGCGTCCAGCTTTCCGTAAAATGCTCTTCGCGCAAGACTTCGCGCAGAGCTTGCTTAAGATCGTCTTTTTCCATAATAAATATAGTCTCCTTAACATTGTAAAAACCCGTTTCACAACGAGTAGCGAAGCGCTTAAAAATAGGGTAAGATTCACAAGTTTATTTTCATGCCCGATTTTTCGATGCGGAATAAAAATATGAATAAAAGCACATTCCGCAAGCGATTTTGAAAAGATTTTTCTTTATTTACAGCACTTTGTGCGCTAATATTATAGAAGTAACGTGAACTGTTTCATCGTTTCTAACCCGCGCGTTTTATTGAGGTTGATCTAATGAATAGACAAAAAAAACACATCGGTTTAATTATCTGCTTAATTTGGCTTGGAATCGGCAGCAGTTATACGAAGGTTTTGGCGCAAACAGCGTGTAGTTTAGCCCTGGCTGAGGCGAATAAAGATTACCAAATCGGTAGTTTTGATCAGGTTATCGTGCTGTTAACGCCGTGTATCCAAAACGGTTTCTCGACTCGCGAAAAAATTCAGGCCTACCAACTCCTGGCTAAGACGTACCTGGCCACCGACTATTTCATCGAAGCCGCCGATGCCGTTAAACAGCTGCTCAAGTTAGACGAAAACTATGAACCAAATCTGTTTGATCCGCCGCAATTCAGCAAGCTGGTGCGTGAAGTAAAGCGCGGCCAATTCCGGGTTAAAGTTGTTTCCGTCTCCAAAAAGAGCGAAAGCCTGATGGAAGCGCCTGCCACTGTTTATTTGGTGACGGCCAAGCAAATAAAAAATCGGGGCTATTTGGATCTGGAAACAATCTTTCATGATCTGCCCGGCTTTGATATAACCCGTCAAAGCGGTGTTATCTATTCCAACATATTTCAGCGCGGCTATCGCTCCAACAGCACCAACCGGACGCTTTTTCTTTTTGATGGACTTGAGGATAACGGTTTGTGGACCGGAACCGCCTATATATCCCGCCAAATTCCGTTGTCAAATGTCAAAAATGTTGAGGTTGTTTATGGGCCGGCTTCGACCATGTATGGCTCCAACGCTTTCCTTGGGGTAGTCAATGTGATAACCTACGATCCGGAAGAAATAACCGGCACAGAGCGGCATGTGGGCGTCCGGGCTAATACCGGTTATGGCAATTGGAATAGCCGCTTTATTGATGCTACTGTGGCGGCCCGCTTCACCAATGTGTCAATGTCACTTACCGCCCGGGTCTTTAAATCGGACCAAATGGACTTATCCAAATATCGTGAATGGGATTATGACCGTGTCGCCGAAGTAGACTCATACTATACAAAAATGGTTTTAAAAGACACTGCCGCACGAAACTTTGCCCGCAGCAACAAGCTACATCCGGAATATTATGAAGTGCAGACCAATAGCGCCGGCGACACCGTCCGTGTTGCACCGACTGAAACCGGCGTCCAACGGGCAATGGACCTGGATAATACGGCATTTTCCCAAATAACCGGCAAAGTACCTCGCTACTCAAACAACGCGGATGACTGGAGTATTATGGGAAAAATAAAGTTTGCCGGCTTTTTGCTGGGCTTCCAAACTTATACGGCGCGGGAAGGCACCGGGCCGACGTATACGGATAAAAGATCGGTCGGTACTGACGAAGGTAATTATTGGGTGCCACGCAGCTATTCGCTGTATCTGAAGTTTGATCGCCCTATTAGCGATAATATAACCTTGACCAGTCTTTCCAATTATAAGATTCATGATCTGGCCGGGGATACCGCAATCCGCTTTATCAGCAGCTATGAAAGCGGGGGTCTTAAAATCAATCACCTCGTAAAGGACTCGCTCTTTACTTTTACGACCAGGAGTCAGAACTACTACTATTACTACAATACCCAGCTTCGCAGCGAGTTTAAAGTCCTTTATTCACCCTCCAACAAACTGGATGTGGTAACCGGCTTTGAATATCGAAGCAGTTTGTATCAGCGTGACTACCTTTATGGCTCAAAAGAAAACCCGCAGTATGAGTCCTGGGCTTCGGATTCTCTGGAGTTTAATCAGGCGCTTGATATCGGCGCCTATTCGCAAACGGCATATCGACCCACTGATCATCTGAAAATTACGCTTGGTGGCCGATTGGACTATAATGCTGTTCAAGACACCTTAGGGTATGGGACGGTCTTTAACCCGCGGATCGCCGTCGTTTATTCGCCGGGGAAGTTCATTTTTAAAGGGATTTATGCCGAAGCTTTTAAAGATCAGGAAAGTATTACCAAGTATACCACGAGCGCTATCCGACCGATAGCAAACCCCACGCTGCAACCGGAAAAAGCCAAAAACCTTGAAGGCGGCATTGCTTATCAACACACGAAAGACTTGGCTGTCGATCTTAGTCTGTATTATGCAACTTATAGCGACATTGCTTCAGATAAGAGGCAATCCAACGGCACCCAAAAGTTCGTTGCTTCCGGAAAAATTCGCGTTACAGGACTGCAAGCCAATCTTTACTATAAGCGCACCGAGCGATTCTCAGCTTTTGCCAATTACACGTTTACCGATCCTACTAATACCATAGAAACTCCGGACGGAAGGGATTCTATGGAGGTTCGGGTTGGCGATATTGCCGATCATCAGATAAAAATGGGAGCCAATTACGAAGTTAAAAAGGATATAGAATTGAATCTGCGCATGAATTATGTCGGCGCTAAAAAAACCGGCAAAGAGACATCGGTCAGCGACAATCCATTGAGTAAGATCGATGCCTACTTAATCTTTAATGGCGCGATAACTTATAGCAATATTTTACCCGGAATCACCGGCCAGCTTGTCATCAACAACATTCTGGACAGCGAGTATTTTCATCCCGGCCCGCGCAGCGCCGATGGCGTCTTGTACCCGGCGCAGATCCCCCAAAATAGTCGCCAGGTCGTAGCCCGATTGTTTTATGAATTTTAGACCATTGCGCCTAAAAAGATTATCGCGGAAGGGAGCACGTTATGGCTGTTAAAAAAATGCCTTTGATTACCATTCCCAATATTCAACTTAGCCTGGAGCAATTGCTGGAGGCGATTCGCCAATTGGACGCCCGTTCCAAAGTCAAGGTTGCCCGGGCGCTGCTGGACACGCCGATGGACGATCCCTTAGCCCGGTTGATCCGGCGTCTGGCCGACAAGTCGCCGGCGGAAGACATCCCGATGGCGGCGATTCAAACCGAAGTCAACTTCGTGCGGTCAAGCCATGCTTCGACTCGTAATTGACACTAATATTTGGATCAGCGCTTTGTGGGGCAGTAATAGCGCGATCCTCCTATTGAAAGCCTGGCAGGGTGATCGCTTTGAGCTTGTCTGCAGCAATCTCTTGATAGACGAGCTGGATCAGGTCTGGCGACGTCCCCGTTTCAAAAAACGCATTCAGGCGGCAGAAGCCGCTCTTTTGTTGAAACAAATCCGGTTACGCGGTTATTTCGTCAAACCGATTTCCATTCCGCCCAATTGTCGTGATCCCAAAGATCATCCGGTTCTGGCCGTTGCCATAGATGGCAAGGCTAATGCTATTGTGAGCGGCGACGACGATTTACTTGTGCCCGAAATAAAACAAGCCATGAAAGCTTTTGGCGTCGAAATTTGGAGACTGAATGATTTTCACGCAAATTTATGACTGAACGCTTGCTATGATCGCGGCGCCGTCTAATTCGCATTTTATTTTTTTAGTTAACCATCGCCGTGTCACAACTCACAATCTACAGGAGGAACCATGAGATTCATGCTCAAGATCGAAATTCCGATGGAGCAAGGCAACAAGGCGTTGCGCGATCCGGATTTCGGCAAAAAAATGCAACAATTGTTGGCCGAAATCAAAGCGGAAGCCGCCTACTTTACCACGGTAAACGGACGCCGCGGCGGCTACGTCATCGTCAACATGGACGATGCTTCGCAACTGCCGGGGATTGCCGAGCCTTTTTTCCTTTGGCTAAGCGCTAAAGTTGAGGCTATGCCGGTCATGCTACCGGAAGATTTGGGCAAAGCCGGCCCGGCTATCGGCGTGGCTGTTCAGAAATGGGGCTAACGCCTGCCGCGGTTAAAAATTGCTTTTTACCGCGTTATGCGATTGTTTTTAGCGTAATTTGTTCGTGAAAATTCGTGTCAATTCGTGGCCGGAACGATTGTAAAAGCTTGTTCAAATGCCCGGTGTGCCCATTATAAAGTACACCGGGTATTTTTATCGTACAACCATCTCATCAATTTCGTGGCGAAATTGCGCCAAATACATATCATTTAGGGCGTGTTTCTGTGGACAACTTCAACGTATGACTCATAAAATTTATAGAGGAGCGCTTATGTTCAAGATTCAACGTTACAACCAGATTTCGTCACGCGGCCTGGACCGCTTTCCCCGCGCTAACTACGAAATTGCCAGCGAATTCAACGAACCGGATGCGTTTATCGTTCGCAGTTTTCAGGTCACGCCGGAGCATATCAAGTCGTCGCTAAAGGCAATTGCCCGCGCCGGCGCCGGTGTCAACAATATCCCGGTCGATTTTTGCACGGAAAAAGGTATTGTTGTTTTTAACACACCGGGCGCCAATGCCAACGCCGTCAAGGAATTAGTCTTGACCGCAATGCTGCTGTCTTCACGCGGCATACTGGATGGCGTTCAATATGTCAACACGCTGAGCGAGATGACAAATGCCAAAGAAATAGATGCATTGATTGAGAAGGAAAAAGGCCGGTTCAAAGGCGGCGAACTGATGGATAAAACATTGGGCATCATTGGTCTGGGGGCAATTGGTTCGTTGTTGGCGGATACCTGTCTTAAATTAGGTATGACCGTCGCCGGTTATGACCCGTCCCTGTCGGTCGATGCCGCCTGGCGCTTGTCCAATGAAACCAAAAAAATGGAAAGCCTCCAATCGCTGCTATCCCGCTCGGACTATGTTTCCCTGCATCTGCCGCTGCTGGATGCCACCCGCAATTTGATCAACGCAGACACGATTCGCTTCTTTAAACCCGGCACGCGGCTGATGAACTTTTCGCGTGGCGGTATCGTTAATAATGCCGCGGTGCTGACTGCATTGGAAAACGGCCTGTTAGACTGCTATGCTACAGACTTTCCAACCCCGGAACTGATCGGTAAAAAAGGCGTGATCTGCTTTCCGCATCTGGGCGCAAGCACGGATGAAGCCGAGGAAAACTGTGCCATTATGGCGGCGGATCAACTGATGGACTTCTTGCAGAACGGAAATATCATGAACTCGGTCAATTTCCCGACCGTCAGCCTGGAGCGGACGACCGGCCATCGTTTGGCGATCGTGAATAAGAATATTTCCGGTATGCTGCAACAAATCACCGCGACGCTGGGCAGCCATAAGTCCAATATTCTGGAAGTTGTCAACAAGAGCAAGGATAATCTGGCCTATAACTTGTTGGACATTCAGGCGCCGGCTACCCCGGATCTGCTGGCCGATCTCACGAAAATTGAAGGCGTAGTCAGAGTTTGGAGTTTATAATCGGGTAGTCAAAATACGCGACGATTCAATTCAATTGACGGGATGATCTTGCCAGACGCCGGATTGTCCCGTTTTATTTTTCTGCTTGGATTTGGGGCGCTCGACTATAGTCATTATCAAAAACGTAGCCGTCAATCCGCCCAAGACACTTTGCCGCGCCGCACTGACACTGGAATGTCCAGCGTTCATCCCAAAAATATTCCTGTGCGTGCTGCAAATAGTACTCACGATCAATTTCATTATAGCTGAACGTAAGCTCCTCACCCTTTTTGACCGGACGGATGGTAAACACTTCCTGTTGGTCATTTATCGTACAGTTAGGATCGCAGGCATGATTGATAAAGCGGGCGTTCGTTTTCGGGATAAGCCATAGCCTGCCCTTGAGGCCAAGGACATAAATTTTTTGATCTTCCGGCACATCTTCGTAGGGAACTATCGGCCCCTCAAATTTTTCGACAACAACACCGATCTCCAAATCTTCCGCCGCGATTAAGCAAGAACCATATTGATTCTGAACGACCTGACTGGGAAACTTTAACATCATAAACCTCTTATTTAATTTATATAGATGTAGAAAACCTTGCGAAGGTTAAATTTGTTGCAAAGTCAATATTTTCAAGGCTCGCTGAACTCTCCAACGTGAGCCTTCGCAAGGTTATTTTGGCAATGGATGTAGAAAACCATGCGAAGGTTAAACTTGTTGCAAAAACGGCATCTAAATTATCAGAAAAGTCTTGGCATCGCAACACTAATCGAAAGGTTTTTGGCAGGATAACCGCGACAATTCACATGTGAAAGGAACAAGATGAAAGTTGTAGTCCAACGGGTTTCCAAATCGAGTGTAAAAGTGGACGGTAAAATCGTCGGCCAAATCGACCATGGCTTGAATATTCTGATTGGATTAGCAGCTTCCGATTCGGAAGATCAACTACGCTGGATGGCCGAAAAGTGCGTTAATTTACGCATTTTTGAGGATGCCGAAGGTAAAATGAACCGCTCGCTGTTAGAGATTGGCGGGGCAATTCTGGCCATTTCGCAATTCACGCTGTATGGTGACTGTCGAAAAGGCCGCCGGCCCAGTTTTATCGACGCTGCGCCGCCGGAAATTGCCGAACCCTTGTACCAACGCTTTGTGGAACTGCTACGCGAGCAGGGCATACCTGTTCAGACCGGGATTTTCGGCGCAATGATGGATGTAGAAATCCATAACGACGGCCCGGTTACCCTATTGATCGAGCGTTAAACGTAAACCTGTATAGGAGCGTACGAAAAAGTTTGGAAAGTAACCTTGCGAAGGCTTCAGTGCACGATTCCGATTCAGCAAAATCAAGCCTTCGCAAGGTTAAGCCGTGACTTTATCACACCCTCCTATATTTTTTCAATTTGGCATAACGCAATCCCTTATCTTGCGAGAAAATTTCCATGCTTCTACCGCTGCATGACAACAACCCCACCCGAACGCTGCCGGTTGTTACCGTCGGTTTCATTATTATTAATACGCTGGCTTTCTTGTTCCAATTCAGCCTGGGCCCGGATCGCGGGCAGCAGTTTGTGCTGCAATTGGGCATCATTCCCTGGGAAATCAGTCATCTGCACAATCACCCGGAATCATCGGCCATTCCACCCATAGCCTCCCTGTTTACCGCCATGTTTTTGCACGGCGGCTGGATGCATTTAATCGGCAATATGTTGTACCTGTGGATATTCGGCAACAATATCGAAGACGCCATGGGCCATTTCCGTTTCGTCATCTTCTACAGCCTGACCGGATTGGCAGCCAGCTTTACCCATATCATGATCGGGCCGGATTCTACCGTGCCCATGATCGGCGCCAGCGGCGCTATTTCCGGCGTACTGGGCGGCTACCTGGTTCTTTATCCAAGGGCAGAGGTATCAACGCTGCTTTTTTTAGGCTGGTATATTCGGCTTATTGAGATTCCCGCGCTGGTGGTGCTTGGCTTTTGGTTCGCCTTACAGGTCTTTGAGGGCTTTTTATCACTTGGAATCGGCGGCGGTGTGGCCTGGTTTGCCCATATTGGCGGATTTCTCGCCGGTATCATTCTGGTCAAAATTTTTGAGAAAAGGACTCCAAACAAACATCCGGATTCGGGTATGTTTCCAGACTAAATCCAAAAGGCTGCCCTTAAAAAACCGCCTGCGCCTGCATCTGTCCGGCATGAAAAACCGCTTCACCCGGCTCCTTCCGGCCCGAATAATGCAGCGACATTTGCAAATAGCCGAACATCCGGTATTCCAGACGCACGTCCCAACCCAATACATTTCCGGCCTTGTATAAACCGCGCAAGCTGTATGGCAAATTGCCGTCATCAGGCGTGATCGTCGTGCGTTGCCACGACAGCCAGCCCTGCCAGCGGCTCTGGCGCGTCGGCGCATAGGTCAGCATGGGCTTGAGTGTCCAGCTATTCAAATCCGCCGGCGCAGCGTTGTCGCGAATGGTCGAATTTTCATAGCCGACCTGACCGCCGTATTCCCAGCGCATGGACGGTCGATTCATGGCATCGGCAGTAAACTGCCGTCGATTCAGGCGGCTCGATTCCAGACGCTCACGCACCCGTTCCTGCGCAGTTTCCAGCAAGGCTTTCAGGCTGACGGTCCAGGTCGCGCGCGCGGTCAGGCGGCCCTCCAGCCGATATTGGCGGGTCGCTTTTTCCTCATGCCGGCTGACATACTGATTGATTTCATCGTCCTGGTAGCGATAGGCCGCGTCCAACGAACCGCGCCGGCTGCTTGGAAACAGCGTCACAATCTGCTCCAGCAGCAGCCGTCCGCGGATCGTAACCGCATCGCGCTGAAATTTAGACCAGTTCAACAGATACACGGCCAGCTTATCATCCTCGCGGGTTTCCTCTTCGATACGCAGCCAGGTCTCGCTCTTGAGCAGCCGCGTCCAGGCCGGCCCGGATTTTTGGCGATACGGATGATACTGCAGCCGCAAACTGCCACTCAGGTTGATCGTCTGTTCCGGCAGACCCACATCGTCAATCCGGCGGCGATAATCACCGGTCGGATCCTGAAAATAAAGCCCACTCAGCGCGTCATAACTGTAGTCGCCACGATTTTCGCCGACAAAAATATAAGTCTCGGCCTGGCGCTGCCGGGCCGTGTTGGTCACGCGATAGTCGCCCAAAATATTCCACAACCGCTGCGCCGGCTGATACCGCGCCTTGAACTCAATCAACTGCGTGCTGTTATCCTCGCCCGTTGCGCTTTGCACAGCCCGCTGATGGATTTCTCCTTGCAGCGTGAAAGCCCGCCAACCGGCCAGACCAAAGCGATAGGTTTGATTATACGCTGTGCCCTGCTTGCGCCATGCCGCCCGCGCCATATCAAAAAAATCATCTTGGCGATAAGAAAAATCGCCGGTCAAGCTCCATTTGCGCAACTTTTTAGACAAAATACTGACAGTAGCTGCCCGATAAGCGTCGTCAATGACGCTTTGCGCCGGATTGCCGTCGGCTTGTTGACGAGCTGTTTTTTGGTGATGATAAATAGCTTCGGTTTTCAGCCGGTCGGTTTCGTAAATCAACCCAAAATGATAAGTCTGTCGATCCGTCGTCACACCATCTATTCGGCTGCGATTGCCTTCGACGTGCGCCGATATTTCCGGCCAACGGGCCTGTGCCAGTGATGCGCCAAAATTCCACAATGTCGCACGCTGAGCCGAGCCACGCCTCGTCTCGCCATAAAAGCCGTTAAATTTTAGCATGTCAAGCGGCTGCCAGGTCAGGTTTGTTTCATAAGCGGATTCTGCGGCGGCGCGGACGCTGTCGCCGGGGCTGAGATTCCAGCGGCGATCGTATTCGGCGGCGTTCAGCCGACCGGGCGCGACAAAATAACGACTGCGGTAACGTCCTTTACCGTTCCAGGCAATTTGGCCAAAACGGGTCGGCGTCGCTTTCAAAGCGCTTTCCAAAAGCACGGCCTGACCGCTGTTGTCGCCGTCATCAAAGTCGGAAAATGTGTTCAAATCCAGCCGACTAAAAGCGGCCTCGCCCTTTAAACTGAACGCGCCCGCCTGCCAGGCGGCATCCAACCCGACCATTTGCTGTTGACGCGGCAGCGGCAAAAACGTCACGGCGACAAAATCACCCAAACCCGGCCCGACATATTCGTAATAAATGCCGACCGCGCTGCGCCGATAATCGCCCAGACCCGGCCCGACATAGCTAAAACGCACATTGTAATCACCCGCGGAATCCGCCGCCACATAGACGTAGTAGACGGCCCCGGTTTGCGCATCCGTAACCCGGTCGTACTCACCTTCTGTACCGACTGCTTGTGTGGCCCCGTCCCGATACGCCCGCCGGACGGCATCACCGGCCAGGGTCAAAGCCGTCTTGTCGATTGCCGAAAGCGTCAGTTCAATCGGGCGGCTGCGGTTGTCGCCTTCATGCAGCAGCCGGACGCCCAGGCGCAACCGCTCGCGAAAAAGCGGAGCATGAAACGAGGCCGCATAAAAATTGCGATTATAAGCCTGATTGGCGTACTGAAAATCGACGACCAGCCGCGACTGCGCCGTAATCGGGCGATGGGTGGTGAAGGTGATTTTGGCGGCGGCGTAGTCAATGACGTAATCGCCGGTTTCGCCGCGACGCAGCTTTTCGCCATTTAACCAAACCTCTTCCGTGCCGGCCAGAATGACGAGATCGTCCGAGCCGTCTTTAGCCGTCAACGGATACGGCCCCTGAATACCTTCCTGCCCAAAAAACACATTGGAATGGTATTCCCCGCGCGAAACCGCTAACGCCACAGTAGCCTCATTACCGGCCTGTTGCCAATCACCGCGCACTCCCTGCAAATCTCGTTGAAATCCGGTCAGAACCGATGTAGTGATCAGATCAAAATCACCCAATGTACCCTGCAAATGCGGACTTTGAATTTGAATCAACACTTTATCCAATTCCGCCAATTCGCGAGTATCGCCTTCGGGCTGGATTGGGGTATTTTCGTCGGTCAACAGGGCGATGACCGACACGGTGGGCGTCACCCGGCCGGTAATGCTGACCCGCAGGCTTTGCTCCAGACTAAGATCGCGCTGACTGCCCACGTCGATGCTGACGGTTTTGCTGCCGCCAACGGTCAGATCAGCCTCGTCAAACCAGCCTTTTGCTGGCGGAAGAGTTTGCGGCAACGAGCTATCCGGCGTCCGCGCCGAATCCTGCCAAACTAAGGCAAACCGGCGATAGACCGTCGGCAGCGTTTCCGGCAAATAGCGATAGCTGACGCGGGCCAGGCCGTTGCGCCGGACATTAAAACGGATAACGCCGTCGGGGTAATCCGCCGTATAATCGACATTAACCGTCAAAATACTGTCGCTTATGACGATTTGCTCGGAGCGCGGGACAAGCGCCCGGTGTAGCAACTGCAGCGAGTCGGCCTGGTTCAGCATGATTGTAACGGTATGTTGAAAAAGAGGTTGAAATGTTTTGGCGGGATCCGCAAAGAGATGACGGGTAAGCGTCAGTTCTAAGAAGACGACAATGGCAGAAAAAATGTAATGCAGCTTTGGGTAGATACGGATAACGCTTCGTCCGGTTTAAGCAGGTTTTAGATGGGAGTGTCGTAATCCGGCTAAAAGTACGGCAAGTTTCAATTGTACCTAACACGCTTTCAGTCTGTCATGCCCGAATGTCTCTATCGGGCATCCACAGCCCGACTGGATTCCCGCTAACAACATGCGGGAATGACACACTTGGAAGTGATAGGTACAAAATGGTAACGATTTTCCAAATCTTGAGGATTTGGAAAATCGTCATAGCGGCTAAAATTTAGGTACCCCAACCGCTTGACGCAATGAGTTTATTGCAAAGCCTTGTAAAATGACGATAGGATTCCCAAAGAAAGCAAACATTTTGTTGACACCATCGCTAAAATGTTGCATTTTCAGGCATTGGCTTTCACTCGCCACTAAAGCGCGAGAACACGAAACTTCTTGAAAAGCAAAAATTTTAGGCGGATTAAGGCCAAATTGGGGTAAGATACTTTGCTCTAAAGTATTCGTGAGCTCAGTTTAGGTTCGATTTTGTAACATTATTAAGGTAAATCCATGTATCGAGAGATTATTATAAATTTTGGCAAACGCGAAACCCGCGTGGCCATTTTGGAAGATGGGCAGGTCGTGGAGCTCATGACCGAGCGGAACGCCAATCAGCGGATGGTCGGCGATATTTTTAAAGGCACGGTCAGCGCGATCAAGCCCGGCATTCAGGCGGCTTTTATTGACATCGGTCTGGAAAAAAGCGGCTTTCTGGCCGTGACCGAGGCCAGTCAACTCTACCTGGAAGAAGAGGATGAGGACGACGATGAAGACGCGCCGTCCCGGCATGACCGTCGCCCGATTCAAGAAATGCTCAAAAAAAATCAGGAAGTGCTGGTGCAGGTGCTCAAAGAGCCGATCGGCACCAAAGGGCCGCGTCTGACTACGGAAATTTCGCTGGCCGGGCGGTTTGTCGTGCTGATGCCGGGCACGAATCATGTGGCGATTTCCCGTAAAGTCAAGGATCGGGATGAGCGCGGACGGCTCAAAAAGATGGCCCGCCAATTAAAGCCGGACGGCATGGGCCTGATCGTGCGCACCGTCTCCAATAAAGTC
The DNA here is from genome assembly GCA_964404765.1 of uncultured Gemmatimonadota bacterium. GTDB lineage: Bacteria > 4572-55 > 4572-55 > 4572-55 > 4572-55 > CAYOLL01. Next base: position 67,505 of record CAYOLL010000007.1, read on the forward strand.
GAAGTTTCCGATATTCAGGCCGATATTGACGCGCTGGTGAAGCAATGGCAGCGGATTATGCAGGAAAGCGATAAAGTGGACGCGCCGGCACGCATCCACAAAGAAATGAGCGTGACCTCCAGTCTGATCCGCGATTTGTTCAGCGAGCAAATCGACAGTCTGGTCGTGGACTCCCGCGATGAATATGAACGGATCATCAGTTATGTCAAAAATGTTTCGCCGGCTTTGGTAGAACGAATTCACGTCTATACCGAAAAAATTGCCCTCTTCGATGCCTTCGAGGTCGAGAAAGAAATCCGTAAAGTAATGGAACGTAAAGTTTGGCTTAAAAGCGGCGGTTACATCGTTATTGATCACACGGAAGCGCTGGTGGCGATTGATGTTAACACCGGTCGCTATGTGGGCAAAGACAGCTTTGAAGATACGATTTTTAAGACCAATAGTCAGGCGGCGCGGGAAATTGCCAGACAACTGCGGCTGCGCGATATCGGCGGCATTATTGTGATTGATTTTATCGACATGGCGGATCAAAAAAATCGGGATGGCGTGCTGAATGAATTCAAGCAGCTGCTCAAGCGGGATCGCTCCAAAACCAAGGTGCACGAGGTCAGCCGGCTTGGCCTGGTGGAAATGACCCGGCAACGCACCCGGCCCAGCATCCGCCATACCTATTACGAAACCTGTCCGACTTGCCAGGGCTCCGGTCAAATTTTGTCCAAAGAAAGCTTAGCTATGCAGATTGAGCGCTGGGTCAATCGGGCTGGCGTTTCGTCGCATGTGCGGCGGATTAAGATTCTGGCCAACCCCAATATCGCGCAGTTTATTGTCGAAGAAAACAAGAGCAGACTGACGGATTTGCAAAAAAAGCATTCTATTGAAGTTCAGATTGAAGAAGACGCTACCGTCGCATTGGATGAGTTTCAGGTCTACTCCTTAGACACCAACGAAGAAATTACGGAAGAATTTTTTGCTTGACAGTTCAGGGTTAGCTAATTAATTTGTAAATCTAATAATTAGGCAAACCATTTAATCATAAACCGCAAGTTTCTTATGCGGACCCTTACGTTGAGGAGAAAACCGTGTACGCAGTGATTCAAACCGGCGGCTTTCAATATCGAGTCGTCAAAAATGATGTTCTGAATGTCGCGCGCATGAACAAACAGGCCGGCGACAAGTTTGAAATTGACAATGTGCTGCTGGTTGCCGGTGATGGCGCATTTGTTCTGGGTAAGCCGACCATTTCCGGGGCAAAGGTACTGGCTGAGGTAATTGTCGAAGCCCGTGGCCCAAAGATGATTGTTTTTAAAAGAAAACGCAAAAAAAATTATATCCGTAAAAAAGGTCACCGGCAATGGTTTACCCAAATCCGGATTACCGATATTGTCAACGGATGATTTGGATTTGTGAATGCAGAATGCGACGGATTGTCACATGATGCTTCCCTGACCCCCAATCAGAAATAAACCGTCGGGGTGTGGCGCAGACCGGATAGCGCGCTTGCTTTGGGAGCAAGATGTCGGAGGTTCAAATCCTCTCACCCCGACCAAAAAATTTGCGCTCGTAGCTCAACTGGATAGAGCAACGGACTTCTAATCCGTAGGTTAGAGGTTCAAGCCCTCTCGGGCGCACCAGAGCAAAATTAGGATGGAGCGAACTCCATCCTTTTTTTATTGTACAAAACATTAGATCGTGCCTGAAAATAATCCTGCCCGTGTCAAGTCCTGAAATGAAATGAATGCCGAGATGACAGCCCGCACGCACAAAGATAGTGTAAAGACTTTTTAAGTAATCAGACAGAATTGTTTTCAATACCGATCTAAACCGGTCAGGTTTGAAATCTATTCTTTCTTGCAAAAACTAATCGTCACACCCAGTCGAACAAAAGCAATTGTGCCGAAGATATCATTATCAAAGCCCTCACTCGTCTCGTTTTCCCACAACCGCAGGCCGGGTGTCAGCTCAATCCCGGTTACAAAATGCTTCGTCTGCAGGATATTCAAACCCGCGCCAACGATAATAGACATCTTTCCAAAATAAATCCGGTCGCGACGCAGCTTTTAGCCCTGTCGGGGCGGCCCGTTTGTAGAAAAGCGAACCCAACAGAACCGCGAATAGCCCCATC